>NZ_AJQE01000124.1 GCF_000261685.1 Bradyrhizobium genomosp. I (2014)
CGATGGCTTCCGACATGCGGCCGACACCGGCTTCACCCGCTTCGGCCATCTCGCCCGAATTCGGACCGATCAGCACCGCGCCTTCGCGCTGGAGCAGTGCGACGTTGCGGCGCGTCGCTGCGTTGTTCCACATCAGCGGGTTCATCGCCGGCGCCAGCAGCACCTTGCGATTGGTCGCGAGCAGGATGGCGCTGGCGAGGTCGTCGGCGTGGCCGTTCGCCATCTTGGCCATCAGGTCGGCGGTCGCCGGCGCCACCACGATCAGGTCGCAGTCGCGCGCCAGGCGAATATGGCCGGCGTCGAACTCGCTCTGCGGGTCGAACAGGTCGGTGTAGACGCGCTCATGGGAGAGCGCGCTGACCGCCAGCGGCGTGACGAATTGCTGTGCCGCCTTGGTCAGCACGCAGCGGACCTCAATGCGGCGCTCCTTCAGCCTGCGGATCAGGTCGAGTGATTTGTAGGCCGCGATGCCGCCGCCGATGATCAGGGTGACGCTGGCTTCGGGGAGGGCGCCGGTGCGCTGCGGCGTCGGGGCGGCGGATGACGCCGGCGGCACCGCAAACGGTGTCAGCGGCTCCTCGCGGCCCTCGATCAGCTCCCGCAGGATGACCCGGACTTCTTCCTCGACCGATCTGCGATTTCTGGCCGAGCGCAGCCGCAAATAGGTTTTGACGGCGTCGTCGAGCTTGCGGATGGTCAGGCTTGCCATGACGCCCCTCCAGCACGGAATGATAGCGATGCTATCATCCGCGTGATTGCAGTGCAATCATAGATTCCGGACAGCGATCAGGATGCCAATGAAGGTCGCGGCGATGATCCAGAGCGCCACGGTGCGCCAGCGGTTCTTGCGGCCCTCGCTGCGGCCCATCGCGGCGATGCTCTCCGGCGACAGTCTTATGCCGTCCCGGGTCATGGTCTCGAGCTGCTCCAGCACCTTCACCGAACGCTCGGCGATCTCCGGCAGACGCATCAGCACGCGCGCGATGTCGCCGGTCCCGGCGAGCGCGCCCTGCACCCGGCCGATCGGGCCGAGATTGCGCTCGATCCATTCGCGCACCACGGGGTCGGCGATCTTCCAGATGTCGAGCTTGGGATCGAAGCCGCGCGCCACGCCCTCGACCACCACCATGGTCTTCTGCAGCAGGATCAGCTCGGGCCGGGTGGTCATGTCGAACAGGCCGGTGACCTCGAGCAGCAGCGTCAGCAGCCGCGCCATCGAGATCTCCTCGGCGGTGCGGTTGTGAATCGGCTCGCCGATGGCGCGGATGGCCTGTGCAAAATTCTCGACCGAGTGATGCGCGGGCACATAGCCCGCCTCGAAATGCACCTCGGCAACGCGGCGATAGTCGCGGGTGATGAAGCCGAGCAGGATTTCGGCGAGGAAGCGCCGTTCCTTCATCCCGAGCCGGCCCATGATGCCGAAATCGACAGCGACGAGGCGGCCGGCATCATCGAGGAACAGGTTGCCCGGGTGCATGTCGGCATGGAAGAAGCCGTCGCGCAGCGCGTGCCGCAAGAAACTCTGGATCACCTTGCGGCCGAGATCGGGCAGGTCGACCTGCGCCTCTTCCAGCCGCTTGTGGTCGTTCAGCGCGATGCCGTCGATCCACTCCATCGTCAGCACGTTGTGCGTGGTGCGGTCCCAATCGACTTCAGGCACGCGGAAATCAGGATCGTTCTGCGTGTTCTCCGCCATCTCCGACAGCGCGGCGGCCTCCAGCCGCAGGTCCATCTCCATCGCGACCGAGCGCGACATGGTGTTGATGACCTCGATCAGGCGCAGTCGCCGCGCCTCGGCCGAATAGGCCTCGGCCTTGTGCGCGACGTAGAAGAAGTCGGAGAGATCGCGGCGGAAGCGTGCAGCGACGTTCGGCCGCAGCACCTTGATCGCAACCGGCTTCCGAATGCCGTCGCGCAACACCTCGCCGCGATGCACCTGCGCGATCGAGGCGGCCGCGACCGGCGGGCCGAAGCTCACGAAGATGTCCTTCAGTGGCCGTTCCAGCGATGTCGCGATGGCGGCCTCGGCTTCGTCCTGCGGAAACGGCGGCAAGCGGTCCTGCAGGCTTTCGAGGTCGCGCGCCATGATGACGCCGACCACGTCGGGGCGCGTCGCCAAGAATTGTCCGAGCTTGAGATAGGCCGGGCCCATCCGCGTCAGCGCGCGCGATATCCGCGGGCCATGCTTGGTGCCGCGCCGTTCGACGAGGCGCGCCAGCTTCAGCGCGAGCTGCCCCGGGGGCGGCACCAGGCTCGGATCGACCGAGCCGAACACGCCCTCACGCGCAAACACGAACGCAGCGCGGATCAGGCGCGCAATGTGGGTGAAAGCAGAGATCACAAACGCCAGCCCGAATGCAGTGCGACGATGCCGCCGGAGAGTGTCTGCCAGCTGACGCGGGAAAAGCCGGCCTCGCGGATCATGTCGGCGAAGGCGGCAGGCTTCGGAAACCTGCGGATCGATTCGACGAGATATTGGTAGGATTCGGCGTCGCCGGTGACCATGCGACCAAGCGGTGGGATCACCTTGAACGAGAACAGATCATAGAGCCTGTCGAGCCCCGGCATCTCGACCGTGGAGAACTCCAGGCACAGGAAGCGGCTGCCGGGCTTGAGCACGCGATAGGCCTCGCGCAGCGCAAGGTCGATCCGCGGCACGTTGCGAATGCCGAAAGCGATCGTATATGCATCGAAGCTGCGATCGGCGAAGGCGAGCGCTTCGGCATTCCCCTCGACGAAATCGACCTGGGCGTCGAGATGGCGCTTGGCGGCACGCTCGCGGCCGACGGCCAGCATGTCGGAATTGATGTCGCAGACCGTGGCATGGAAGCCGGGGCCGGCCGCCTTGGCGGCGCGGAACGAGATATCGCCGGTGCCGCCGGCAACGTCGAGCAAGGCGAACGGCCGGTCGCTCCTCGGCGGGTCGAGCGCCGTGATCATGATGTCCTTCCAGATCCGGTGCAGGCCGCCGGACATCAGGTCGTTCATCAGATCATAGCGCGACGCTACGCTGTGAAACACATCGTTCACCAGCGTCTGCTTGTCCCCCAGGGGGACGTCTTTGAAGCCAAAATGCGTGGTTTCGCCCGGCCGATCCATTACTCTACTCCGCGAGGCGGACCATAGCCTGCCCGCCGCAATGGCGCTATCACACCGCCCTCATAAGGTGAATGCCTGACCATGCCTGAATTGCCCGAAGTCGAGACCGTCCGCCGCGGCCTTCAGCCCGTCATGGAGGGTGCGAAAATCCTCAATGCTGAGGCCCGCCGGCCGGACTTGCGCTTTCCGTTCCAGCCCGACTTCGTGGCCCGGCTCGAGGGGCAGGTCGTCACCGGCCTCGGCCGCCGTGCAAAATATCTCATGGCCGATCTCGGCTCCGGCGACGTGCTCTTGATGCATCTGGGCATGTCGGGCTCGTTCCGTGTCATCAAGCCGGGCAATGACATTCGGCCTGGCGAGTTTCACTATCCGCGGGCCAAGGATTCCACGCACGACCACGTGCTGTTTCGGATGTCGTCCGGCGCCGACATCGTGTTCAACGATCCGCGCCGCTTCGGTTACATGAAAGTGATCGCGCGCAATGCGCTTGAAGACGAGCCGCTGCTGCGCGGGCTTGGACCCGAGCCGCTCGGCAACGAATTCGACGCCGCGATGCTGGCGCGCTCCTGCGCCGGCAAGACCACCAGCCTGAAGGCCGCGCTGCTCGACCAGCGCGTCGTGGCAGGGCTCGGCAACATCTATGTCTGCGAGGCGCTGCACCGCTCGCATCTGTCGCCGCGTCGGATCGCCGCGACCTTGTCGACGAAGTCCGGACAACGCAAAGGCGTTGCCGGAGGCGAGCCGACCGATCATGCAAAGCGATTGGTCGGTGCGATCCACACCGTGCTGAACGATGCCATCAAGGCCGGCGGCTCCAGCTTGCGCGACCATCGCCAGACCTCGGGTGAGCTCGGATATTTCCAGCACTCGTTCAAGGTCTACGATCGCGAAGGCGAGAAATGTGCCACGCCGCGTTGCGGCGGCACGATCAGGCGCTTCACCCAGAACGGCCGCTCGACCTTCTGGTGCCCGAAATGTCAGAAGTGACGTAGCCCGGATTGCGCTGCGATTCATCCTGGCTACGCGGGGTCATGAAAGCGCGAAGCGAAGCAATCAGACCGGGCTGGTGGCCGGATTGCTTCGTCGCCGGGGCCCTTCCGGATGGTGAAGGGCCGACTGCCGTCCGAGCGATTGTCCCGCTCAGGACGCCAGAGTCGTGGCCTCGTCTGCCGCAAGATCGGCGGCGACATGCAGCATGCCGTCCGCAGCCGACATCACCTGGTCGATCAGCACATTGGTCGTGGTGCCAAGCTCGAGACGTTTCTCGATCCAGTGCCAGAGGCCGCGGATCTCGTCTGCCGACTTGCCGTTCGGCGCGAACTCGCTCACCGCAAGGCCGCTCGCGAGCGCGTCCTGGTGATCGTTGCGCATCACGATCAGAGGGCGCGCGAGCGCGTCAGCGAGATCGAGCGAAGCCTCGTCGGCGAGCGCATCCGCGGCATTGTCGATGCGCTGACCGCGGATCGGCGTCTGGTTCAGCACGAAGCTATAGGGCCGCTTCCAGGCGCGCGCGACGCTGAGCGTCGAGACGGTCGCCTCGATATCGGCGACGCTCGGGCGGGCCGGGATCAGGCAGAGATCGGAATGGCGGATCGCGGCGGTGGTCGCCGCGCTGAGGCCGGCCGCGGTGTCGACGATCGCCAGCTGGAGGCCACTGTCGGCCAGCATCTTCAGGCGCGGCTGGATGTCGGCGGCGTGATAGATCGGCTCGACCACGAGATCGTCCGTGGTGCGGCGGCGTTGCCAGTTGGACAGGGTGCCCTGCGGGTCGGTCTCGATCAGGCGAACGGAAAAGCCGGCCTGCTTGGCGGCCAGCGCGAGGCCGATGGCGAGCGTGCTCTTGCCGCTGCCGCCCTTTTGGGTGGCCAGTACGATCGTGTGCATTTGAAAATCAATCCTTTGGAGTGCTTGGGTCAGGAATACGCCACGCGAACGTGCATCCATGGATGCTGAGCTCTTCTCGCTCAGGACGTGCCGGCCCGATCCAAAGGGGGATCGCGGTGGTCCGAATCAACGGTCGTGATGATGGCGGAATAGGGAATGCCAGCTAATCCGTACCATTACTGGACCAGTAGTCGTACGTGTGATGTGGTCGCCGGCGTGAATGAAAAGGGCAGGCGAGATGAGCGGCAACTGGCGCGACCGGACGGCAACCACCTTTGAATGCCAGAAGATGCCGGCGCTCTCCAGCCGCGGCATGGTGGTCAGCAATCACCCCCTGGCCTCCAGCGCCGGCGCCGAGATGCTGGCCGCCGGCGGCAACGCCATCGATGCCGCGATCGCGACCCTGTTCACGCTGACCGTGGTCGAGCCGATGATGGTCGGCATCATCGGCGGCGGCATGGCGCATATCCGGCTGGCCGACGGCAGCCACCGATTCATCGACGGCCAGAGCATCGTGCCCGCTTCCGTGCGCGACACCACCTACACCTCGAAGCCGGGCTCGGCGCATGACGTGTTCGACACCATCGGCAACGAGAATCTCAACGGGCCGAAGGCCGTCGCGGTGCCGGGCTCGCTCAAGGCCTGGTGCGAGACGCTGCACCGGTTCGGCACCATGAGCCTCGCCGACGTGATGCAGCCCGCGATCAAGCATGCCACCCGCGGCTATGCGGCGACACCGTACCTGCACGAGTGCATCAGCGAGAGCGCAGATGAAATGCGCAAGGACGAGCCGATCGCCGCGATCTTCCTGCCTGCCGGTGAGCCGCTGAAGGTCGGCGAGCGCGTGGTGCAGGCCGAATATGCCGAGACGCTGCGCACCATCGCCGATCACGGCGAGAAGGCGCTCTACGAAGGACCGCTCGGCAATATCCTCGTCGACTACATGGAGAAGACCGGGGGTTTCATCCGCCGCAATGATCTCAAGACTTACAAGACGGTCGAGCGGCAGCCGATCCGGGCCGACTATCGCGGCTGGACCATCCTCTGCCCGCCGCCTTCCGCCGCGTCCGGCCTGCATATCGCGCAGATGCTCAACATTCTGGAAGGCTACGACATCGGCGCCCTCGGCTTCGGCACCTCCGACACGATCCACTATCTCGCCGAAGTTCTGAAGATCGCCTTCGCCGATCGCGCCGCGGCCAGCGGTGATCCTGATTATGTCGGCGTGCCCGTTGAGAAGCTGACCTCGAAAGCCTATGCCGAGGAGCGCCGCCGTGCGATCGATCCCGCACGGGCGCAGGCCTGGGGCGCCGGCGTGTCGCAATTCGAGGGCGCGCACACCACGCATATGACGGCGGCCGATAGCTTCGGCAACGTGGTCGCGACGACGCAGACCATCAACAATCTGTTCGGCGCCAAGATCATGATCCCGGGCTTGGGGGCCATCGCCAACAACTACATGAATCTGTTCGATCCGCGTCCGGGCCACGCACTGTCGCTCGCACCTGGCAAGCGCGTGACGACCTCGATGTCCCCGATGATGGCGCTGGATGGCGGCAAGCTGCGCTTTGCGCTGGGGTTACCCGGCGGCAAGCGCATCTTCCCGAGCGCGATGCAAGCGCTGGTCAACCTGATCGACCACGGCATGAGCCTGCAGGAGGCGGTGGAGGCGCCCAGGGTCTGGACCGAGGGCAATGCGCTCGAGGTCGAGCAGGCGGTGCCGGAGAGCGTGCGGGCGAAGCTCGCAGCGCTGGGCCACAAGGTGCAGCCTGTTGCAACGGTCGCCGGCGGCATGAATGGTATCGCCTTCCATGACGACGGCACCATGACCGGCGCTGCCTGCTGGCGCGCCGACGGTACGCCGGTGGGCATTTCGGGCGGCCTTGCGAAGAGCGGGATCAGGTTCAGGCTTGCCTGACGGCTCTCATTTCTGTCCGCCGCGACCCGCGAGGTCCGCGGCGGCGCGCGCAACCAGGTCGGTTGCGCTCGCATTGGTCTGGAGCGATCGTATCTTGACGTCGATCGTGATCAACTTCCATTCGCCTTCCGACATGGCGTAGTCCAGCGCGTAGCTCAGCCGCGAGGGAGTCGTGTCGAAATGGCCGCGCAACAACAGCGCGCCATTGTCGTCGATCCTGGGCTGTTCGGTGGTCACGATCGGCATGCCGGCAATGGCGTCAATGTGATGCCCGGCAAAGCTTGCGAATGCCTGCTTCAGCGTGGCATCCGAGAAGCGTTCGCGAAACGGTCTCGCCATTTTGGCATAGAGGACATTGTAGTTTCCGGTGAGATTGGCGTCGTTGAGCGTCAGCAACGCCACTTTCACCATCACCTCCTCCACTTTCGGCGTCGGCACCGCTGGCGATTCTGCCCAGGCCGAAAAGCTCAGCAGCGCAGTCGCTGCCGCCGCGGAAGGTGAGACGAGACGCCGCAACATGCTACTTGCGCACGCAGATCACGCGCACGACGGCGGCCTTTGCGTCCGTCGACGTGCCGTTCGCCGTGACCCGGTTGGCTTTCAGGAAATCGCGCACGGCATCCGCGGACACCATCACGGCTTGCGAGGCCGGCACCGATGTCGCGGGGCCCGCCAGCATCGCCGGCTTCAACAGCGCAATGCCCGAGAACTTGCCGTCGCCATCGATCGCCGCAGCACCGGAAAACCCGACCGCCGGCGCTGGGGACAGCGCGGAACCGCTGCTCGGGCCCGGCGCCAGCGTCGCCTTGACGATCGACACGCCGCCCGCGCCACCCTGGCTCTGCGGATCGGCGATGCCGACGACATCCACGTTCGTCCTTGCCGCGCCGCCAGCGAGGCTGAACGGTTTCAGGCCGCGTGCGCCGTAGATGTGCAGGAGCGCGAGACCGCGCTCCTTGTCCTCGGCAAGACGGTCGGCATTGCCATGGCCGGCGATCGTGATCGCGAGGCAGCTGTCGGTGACGAGGCGGTCGGCAACGATCGCGCCATCGTCGCTGACGACGACGCCGGAGCCGTATTCGACGGTCTTGCGCGGCGGCGGTCCGGCCTGCGGTCCCGACGGGAACGCATTGAACGCACTCGACATCGCAATCACGACCGGCTCGACCGTGTTCTCGGTCGCCTGGTCGTAGAGGATCGTCATGGTGCGGACCTCGTCGCCCTTGAAGGTGCCGCGGACGTAAAACTTCTTCAGGCCCTGCAAGCCTGACAGCACGAAGAAGTCGGGCTTCACCACGGTGTAGTCGACCTTGCGCCCGGACGGCTCCTTCTCCAGATCGGCGAGCTTCGCCGAGGTCGGGTTCGCCTCCTTGCGGCGGCTGAGCAGCACCTGCACGGTTCGGGTCGGCGAGGTCCATTTCGAGCCGTTGGCGTCGCTCGCCTGCTGCGGCACCAGCTTGCCGGGGATGCCGAGCCGGGCGCCGCTGGTCGGCTCCGTCACGATCTTCCAGCCGACGCTGTCCTGCTTCTTTCGCGCCGTCTCGGCGAGCGCTGCGCGCTCCTGCGGGTTGAGCACGCCGGTCGGCTTGCCGCCCTTGGCCTTCTGGTATTCCTTGATGGCGTTGACCATGCGCTCACTGACGTCGCCAGTGATGGCGCCGTTGTACTGGCCGACCCAGGCGAGGTCGGATTGCAGCGCCAGCCGCTCGGCTTTTGCCATGGCATCCGCCGTCGCCGCCGGCGTCTGCATCGCCGGTGGCTGGATCGGCACGGTCTGGACCGTCTTCGGCTTGCTGCCGGAAATCTGCGGCGTCGTCATCTGGGCGTTCGCAGCCGTGGCAGCCGCACACATCAAGGTTGCCGCAAGCATCGATCTCATGACAAATCCAGCCAGCCCATTGAACGCCAAGCCATTGAAGCACATCTCGTTGGTCGCGAACAATGTTGGGGTGGTTCAGGCCCGCGGCCGAGCCACCATGGTTCGAAACGGCGCTGACGCGCCTCCTCACCATGAGGGGATAGAGCGATGGCTCGGTAGGAGAGACTTAAGACGATGCTGAGCCCGGACGAACTCGAACGCTATGCCCGCCATATCGTGCTGCGCGATGTCGGCGGACCCGGCCAGGCCGCGCTGAAGCGGGCCTCCGTGCTGGTGATCGGCGCCGGCGGCCTCGGCGCGCCCGCGCTGATGTATCTGGCCGCGGCCGGCGTCGGCACGCTCGGCGTGGTCGACGACGACGTGGTGTCGCTGTCCAACCTTCAGCGTCAGGTGATCCACACGACACCCGACATCGGCCGGCACAAGGTCGAGAGCGCCGCCGAACGCATCTCGGCGCTCAATCCGCATGTCCGCTTCGTCGGCCACGCCACCTGGCTCAACGCCGACAATGCGCTCAGCCTGATCGGCGACTACGACCTCGTGCTCGACGGCTCCGACAATTTCTCGACGCGCTATCTCGTCTCCGACGCCTGCTTCTTCGCCAAGCGGCCGTTGATCACGGCGGCGCTCGGCACCTTCGACGGCTCGCTCACCACCATCCGCGCGCATGAGACGAACGAGCAGGGCGAGTTCAATCCGACCTACCGCTGCCTGTTTCCGGAAGCGCCGCCACCGGGAACCGTTCCGGCCTGTGCGGAGGCCGGCGTCATGGGGGCGCTGGCGGGCGTGCTCGGCTCGATGATGGCGCTGGAGGCGATCCGCGAGATCGTCGGCTTCGGCGACGGCCTCGTCGGCCGCCTTCTGATGATCGACGCACGCGCCATGCGCTTCGAGACGCTGCGTTACGCGCGCGATCCCGCCAACCCGCTCAACGGCGATGGGCCTGTGATCGAGGATCTAGGCATCCATCGCGAGTAGGCGCGTGGCACGGCACTGGCGATGACCGAGCGAAGCGACTGCTCCCGTTGCCGGGCGGAAACAGTCGTGCTCGGCGCGTCGCCTATGCCGTCCCCTGATGGGGATCGGGACGGCCCAAATAGACACTTGCAAGTGTCTCTCTTCGTGATTGAATTCGCGGCGCCGCAAGGCAAATCGGATATTTCAGATGGAGATTGCTATGAAGTACATCTCGAGCTGGAAATTGCCGCCGAACTTGATCGACTCTGCAATCGAAAAATTCCTGAAGACAGGGGGAGCACCACCGGACGGCGTGAAGATGCTCGGCCGCTGGCATGGAATGAATGGGACGGGCTTTGCAATTTCGGAGAGCAACGACCCGAAGGCCATGTACCAATGGTATGCCCAATGGGCCAACGTGATGGAGATCACCGTCACTCCATGCGTGGAAGACGCCGAAGCCGGCCCAATCCTGGCCGCCCTGGCGAAGCAGTGACTTGGCTCGGAGCGGCCGCGATACGCCGGCCGCTCCGTTCAGCTCTGCGAGCCCTGCGCGCAGCGCCTCACAGCATGCTCGGCAGCACGCGATCCGGCGGCTTGTGGGCGTCGAGGAAGGTGCGGATGTTGATGATCACCTTCTCGCCCATCTCGACGCGGCCTTCGATCGTGGCCGAGCCCATATGCGGCAGCAACGTCACCTTGCCGGCCTTGGCGAGCCGGACCAGCTTCGGATTGACCGCGGGCTCGTGCTCGTAGACGTCGAGGCCGGCGCCGGCAATCTCGCCGCCTTCGATCAGCTTGATCAGCGTGTCCTCGTCAGTCACCTCGCCGCGCGCGGTGTTGACGATGTAGGCGTCTTTGCGGATCAGCTTCAGCCGCCGCGCCGAGAGCAGATGATAGGTCGCCGGCGTGTGCGGACAGTTCACCGAGATGATGTCCATCCGCGCCAGCATCTGGTCGAGGCTTTCCCAGTAGGTCGCGCCCAGCTCTTCGGCGATGACGGGCGCCACGGGACGGCGGTTGTGATAGTGGATCTGAAGGCCGAAGGCGCGGGCGCGGCGCGCGACCGCCTGGCCGATGCGGCCCATGCCGATGATGCCGAGACGCTTGCCGCCGATGCGGTGGCCGAGCATCCAGGTCGGCGACCAGCCAGCCCAGGGTTTCCCCTCCGTCAGGATCGAGGCGCCTTCGATCATCCGCCTGGGCACCGCGAGGATCAGCGCCATGGTCATATCTGCGGTATCTTCGGTCAGAACCTTCGGCGTATTGGTGACGGTGATGCCGCGGGCATGGGCGGCCGCGACGTCGATATTGTCGACGCCGTTGCCGAAATTGGCGATCAGGCGGAGCTTGCAGTCGGGCTGGTTCACGACATCGGCGCTGATGTGATCGGTCACGGTCGGAACCAGCACTTCGGCGGTGCGCGCGGCCTCCGCGATCTGCTCGGCCGACATCGGTGTGTCCTCGAGATTGATCCGCGCGTCGAACAGCTCGCGCATTCGCGTTTCGATCGAATCCGGCAGCTTGCGCGTCACCACGACGAGGGGCTTTTTCTTCACCGACATGTCCTGCTCTCATGAGGCGTCGCAGGCCGCCTCTGTCGCCAAAGGCCGGTCGTTGAGGCCTCATTAACCCGGTTGTCCGACACTGCCCTTGCCGTGTCCGTCCCCGGCGTTTCCTCCAAGTTCTCCCGACATTTCCGGCCGGAAAATCGGGGCAAACTGGTTGTTCAAGTGCCCGTCCTCTCTAGCAGAAGGCCGGGCCAAGACAAGAACCACGGGTCAAGGCTTCGGGAACACCCGCGTGGGGCGGGAAAGGGGCAGGCGCGGCAGGGGTCTTGGAATTTGGGGTGAGGATCGGGCAAGGCCGGGTCTTCGACAGGAGACGGGTTGATGGCGTTGGGGCGTTTTTGTTCGGTGATGGCGCTCGTTTGCACCTGGTTGAGCGCCTCGGTCGGCCCCTCGCATTCGGCGAAGGACAATACCCCGCAGACCGCCAGCGGCTTGCCGGTGCCGCGCTATGTCAGCCTCAAATCGGATCACGTGAACGTTCGCGCCGGCCCGACCAAGGACAATGACGTCGCCTGGGTCTACACCCGCGCCGGCCTGCCGGTTGAAATCACCGCCGAGTTCGAGAACTGGCGCCGGGTGCGCGATTCCGAAGGCGCCGAGGGCTGGGTCTATCACTCGCTGCTGTCGGGACGCCGCACCGCGGTCGTCACCATGAAGCACAAGGACGACCTCGCCCCGATCTACGATCGGCCCGATTCCGACAGCGCGGTTGCGGCAAAGCTCCAGGCCGGCGTCGTCACGCAGGTCAAGAAGTGCGCCGCAAACTGGTGCCGCGTCATCGGCAACGGTTTTGACGGCTGGATCCAGCAGGAGCGCCTCTGGGGCGTCTACTCGGACGAGCAGGTGAATTGACCCGAAGGGTCATCCCGGAGCGATGCGTAGCATCGAATCCGGGATCTCGAGATTCCGGGTTCGGTGCTGCGCACCGCCCCGGAATGACGGTCAAATAACAATGGCCGGAACAAGCCCGGCCAAGATGACGAATTCAGCAGTTCTATACTGATGCTCAGCGCTTCTTGCGCAGGCGCACGACCATGTCGATGCGCGAGATCTCGTAACCCTCGGGCACCTCCGGCATCTTGGACAGCGCCAGATGCGGATCCTCGATGTCGACCAGCTCGTGGCTGTTCTCGAGGTAGTAGTGATGGTGGGTCGTGACGTTGGTGTCGAAATAGGTCTTGGTGCCGTCGACACTGACCTGGCGGAGCAGGCCGGCATCGGTGAGCTGGTTCAACGTGTTGTAGACGGTCGCCAGCGACACCGGAACCTTGGCAAGCGTCGCCTCCTCGTAGAGCATTTCAGCCGTGAGGTGACGTGCACCCTTGCCGAACAACAGCCAGCCGAGCGCCATGCGCTGGCGCGTCGGACGGAGCCCCGCTGACTGGAGCATTTCATTGACGTCGTGCCACGGGCAGCCGGTCAGGGCCGGCTGGCGGCCGGACAGGAGGGCCGCGGTGTGGGCGTCGTCGTCGGGATGGGACGCGGTATTCTCGCTCATTTCCAGATTTCGGGCACACGTGAACAATATCTCTCTGTAACATAAGAACAGAAAGATGCAGATGCAAGTTTCTCGCAACTAGAGAGGTTCTAATCAGGCTTGGAACTGCGTTGGGAGCGCGTCATTTTACCTTCATGGATGCGCTTTGCCACCCGAAATGGCCTGTGTTAGAGAGCGCGCGGTTCCGCTTAGCCGGTTTTGGCGCAGCCGGGCGAGGAGGCTTGGTTCGCAGTCCATCCGGGGCTTGCGCGAGTCGCGGCCGGCGGTGGCAATTGGCGTTGCTCTCCGAACGAGACGGGGCCCATTTTCGCCAAAAAACGCCGCTCAACCGGAATTTGAACAGAGGCTCGTCAATGCTGAACAGGCGCAACGGTTACGAATACGAAGATCTGCTGGCCTGTGCCCGTGGCGAGATGTTCGGTCCGGGCAATGCCCAGTTGCCGCTGCCGCCGATGCTGATGTTCGATCGCATCACGGAAATCACCGACAATGGCGGTGAGTTCGGCAAGGGTCTCGTGCGCGCCGAGCTCGACGTGAAGCCTGACCTCTGGTTCTTCGGCTGCCACTTCAAGAACGACCCGGTGATGCCCGGCTGCCTTGGCCTGGATGCGCTGTGGCAAATGGTCGGTTTTTACCTCGGCTGGATCGGCGGCGAAGGCCGGGGCCGGGCGCTCGGCCTGAGCGAGCTGAAGTTCGGCGGCCAGGTGCTGCCCGAGGCCCGCAAGGTTGTGTACAACGTCGATATCAAGCGCGTGATGCGGTCAAAGCTCGTGCTCGGTATCGCCGACGGGTGGCTTTCGGTCGATGACCAGATTATCTATCGCGCAAAGGATCTGAAGGTCGGCCTGTTCAAGCAGGGCACGAGCCTGGGCTGAGCGCATCACCAAGAAGACAACGATTGAGGCGAGGCTGTCATGAGGCGGGTTGTGGTCACCGGAATGGGCATCGTCTCGTCCATCGGAAACAACACCCAGGAAGTGCTTGCGAGCCTTCACGAGGCGAAGTCGGGCATTTCGCGGGCTGAGAAATATGCCGAGCTCGGCTTCCGTTCGCAGGTGCAAGGTGAGCCGACGCTCGATCCTTCGACGGTGGTCGACCGCCGCGCGATGCGTTTCCTCGGCCAGGGTGCGGCGTGGAATCACGTCGCGATGGAGCAGGCGATCCAGGACTCCGGCCTGTCGCCTGACGAAGTCTCCAACATCCGTACCGGCATCATCATGGGCTCCGGCGGTCCCTCGGCGCGCACCATCGTCGAAGCCGCCGACATCACCCGCTCCAAGGGACCCAAGCGCGTCGGCCCGTTTGCGGTGCCGAAGGCGATGTCCTCCACCGCCTCCGCGACGCTTGCAACCTGGTTCAAGATCAAGGGCGTGAACTATTCGATCTCCTCGGCCTGCGCGACGTCGAACCATTGCGTCGGCAATGCCTACGAGACCATCCAGATCGGCAAGCAGGACGTCATCTTCGCCGGCGGCTGCGAGGAGCTGGACTGGTCGCTGTCGGTGCTGTTCGACGCCATGGGCGCGATGTCTTCGAAGTACAACGACACGCCGGCCACGGCCTCGCGTCCCTACGACGTCAACCGCGATGGCTTCGTCATCGCCGGCGGCGCCGGCGTGCTGGTGCTGGAAGAGCTCGAGCATGCCAAGGCGCGCGGCGCGCGCATCTATGGCGAGATCGTCGGCTACGGCGCAACCTCGGACGGCTACGACATGGTCGCGCCATCGGGCGAAGGCGCCGAGCGCTGCATGCGCATGGCGATGTCGACGGTGAAGACCAGGGTCGACTACATCAACCCCCACGCGACCTCGACGCCGGCCGGCGATCCGCCGGAAATCGAGGCGATCCGAAAGGTCTTTGGCGTCGGCGAGAAGTGCCCGCCGATCTCGGCGACCAAGGCGCTGACCGGCCACTCGCTGGGCGCCACCGGCGTGCAGGAGGCGATCTATTCGCTGCTGATGATGAACAACGGCTTCATCTGCGAGAGCGCGCACATCCAGGAGCTCGACCCTGTTTTCGCCGACATGCCGATCGTGCGCAAGCGCATCGACAACGTCAGGATCGGCACCGTGCTGTCGAACTCCTTCGGCTTCGGCGGCACCAACGCCACGCTGGTGTTCAGCCGGCTGGATGCGTGATCTCTGACCTTGTCATGCCCCGCGAAGGCGGGGCATCCAGTACGCCGCGGCTTCTCTATTTATCACGACGGTCTCTGGAATACTGGATCGCCCGCCGGCGCGGGCGATGACGTCGAAAATAGGAGCGATGGCGGCAATGGAAGGTTTGATGCAAGGCAAGCGCGGTCTGATCATGGGCATCGCCAATGATCATTCCATCGCCTGGGGCATGGCGAGGACGCTGCATGCCCACGGAGCGGAGCTCGCCTTCACCTTCCAGGGCGAGGCCCTCGGCAAGCGCGTCAAGCCGCTGGCGGAGCAGCTTGGCGTGGACCTGGTGCTGCCTTGCGACGTCGAGGACATCGCCAGTGTCGATGCCACCTTCGCGGTGCTCCGCGAGAAATGGGGCAATCTCGATTTCGTCATCCATGCAATCGGCTTTGCCGACAAGAACGAGCTGAAGGGTCGCTATGCCGACACCAGCCGCGAGAATTTCTCGCGGACCATGGTGATCTCATGCTTCTCGTTCACGGAGGTCGCAAAACGCGCCGCCGAGCTGATGACGGAAGGCGGCAGCATGATCACGCTGACGTTCGGCGCATCGGAGCGCGCGATGCCGAATTACAATGTGATGGGCGTGGCCAAGGCGGCGCTGGAAGCCTCCGTGCGCTATCTCGCCGCCGATTTCGGACCGCGCGGCATCCGCGTCAACGCCATCTCCGCCGGCCCCATCCGCACGCTCGCCGGCTCCGGCATCGGCGAGGCGCGGGCGATGTTCGCCTTCATGCAGAAGCATTCGCCGCTCCGCCGCGGCGTCACGCTCGACGACCTCGGCGGCTCCGCGCTGTATCTGTTGTCGGATCTCTCCGGCGGCGTGACCGGCGAGGTTCATTACGTCGATTCCGGCTACAACATCGTCCTGATGCCGCGGCCAGACGATTTGAAGGCGCCGGACTAGAGCCATTTCCGTTCCGATGGAATCGGAACGGGGCTCTAGGCTCTTGTTTTTGACGCGTTTTCTTGACGCGAACTGGCGTCCACTTCGCTCGAAAACGCGCTCTAGCCTGCCGCGATCGCCTCCGCGCGCTGGAACGCCGGGCGTACCATGCAACGCGCGAGATAAGCCTCGAAGGCCGGGCGCGACGGCACCATCTTGAACAGCCGCACCGCGAAATTCAGGCCGGAGCCGACCGCGATGTCGGCGGCGGAAAATTCCTCGCCGAGAATCCACGGTCCCTTCGCGAGCGCAGCCTCCAGCACGTCGAAGACTTGGGTTGCGCTGCCCCACGCGGCGGTCGAGGTCGGAATCTCGATCTTGGTGAAAATCTGGATGATGGCGGGCTCGATGCAGCCCGGCGAGAAGAACAGCCATTGCAGATAGCGCGCGCGGCGCGGATCGGTCACGGCGGGCGCCAGCTTCGTCTCGGGATAGCGGTCGGCGATGTAGGCGCAGATGGCCGCGGCTTCCCCGAGCGCCGCATCGCCGTCGGTCAGCGCCGGCACCTTGCCCATCGGATTGATCTTGAGATAGTCCGGCGCCTTCTGCGCGCCGGTCGAGATGTCGGTCAGCACGCGCTCATAGGGCAGGCCGCTCTCCTCCATCAGCCAGAGCGTCGAGAACGAGCGCGAGCGGGGCGACCAATAGAGCTTGATCATGCAAGCGGACCTTCCACAGGTGTAAGAGACAAGGCTCATTCATTGCTTGTTTGCTTTGAATCCGCAACGCACTACGCCTGGGCGGAGACGGCGTTCCGCGGGCGACATCTGGGTCAACTCGAACGAGTTCAGCGAATCGATCGCGTTAGTCTTCCTTTAGATAGCCGGGGAGGCTCCGGTCGAGCCTTTCTAAGACGAGCGCACGCGTTCTCTCGCGCAACGCCGCGTTGGTCGAAGCTGTCTCGGGCGGATCTGGGAACAGCGAATTGTCGAGCTTCGTGATCGGGTCTTCAAACAGACGCATGCTTGTGGCGAGGTTCGCGCCGATATCCGTAAGGGGACGCTTGATCTGTTCGTAGCTGCGGCCGTCAATCAGCGTGATTGCAACATTGGCGAAAAGGTGTGAGTGCCGAATCAAGCTGCCGAGCCCCTGGTTGTAGGTGCCGATGCCGTTCAGCGTCATGTTCGAGTTCGGCAGCTTCGTCTTGAAAGTGGTTGCGACGAGATAGCGATCGCAATTCGCATTCGCGGTGAACCCCTTCACGATCACCGGCAGAGTCTCTTTGGGGTCCGGGAAGAAGATCGCCTTCGCATGATAGAAGGGATCGAAGGCGCCCTTGGGATAAGCGATCCTGCGTATCGAGGAATCGTTGTTCGTTGACGCGCGCACGCGCGCAAAAACGAGATCATCCAGGCCCCAGTCGATCGGGACCTCTTTTGCTTCCGCCTCGAAGATTGTGACGCCGAACTTCTGTACGGAGTAATGCTCGCCGATTGCCGAGATTACGCCGAGACGGCACGGACCGCTGTTCATCTGCTCGGCCGATTTGACTGCCGCAGCTTTCGGCTTCGTCGCCGCTTTCTTGACGGTCGGCTTTGAGAGAGGCGTGGGTGGCGCGGTGGTCGCAGGAGGAGTTTGAACTGCTGCCAGAGCTAGAGAAGACAGCAAAACGATCGCGGGAGCAGCAAATCGAATCATGGATTCCAGGGCATCAGCAGCGGGAGAATATCGATCACGCCACCCTAGATTAGGACGGTGACAACCGCAAGCTGCACCCGCGTGCCGCTACCTATCCGTTGGCCGCTGTCGCTTCCACCGGTAATACTTCATCACGAACCCGTTCGACGGCTCGACCTCTTCCTTCTCAAACACAAAGCCTTCGCGCTCGTACCAGCGCCAGGCTTTTTCGTTCTCGCGCACGCAACGCAAGTACATTTCATCGGGCATCTGCGTCCGCGTGAACGCGAGCAGTTGCCGTCCGAGCGATTGACCCTGATAGGCGGGCGCGACGAAGAGCATGTCGAGATAGAGCTTGGGCAGATGCAGTGCCAGCATCGCAGCGATCGTGCCGTTGTCGTCGGCGACGAACAGGCTCCAGCCGTTGTCGATCTCGCGCCTGATCCGCGCGCGCAAATTGGCCAGCAGGAAGTCGGTCGGCTCGGCAAGCCCGGTCGAGACCCAGCTCTCCATCCATACGCGGCCGATCTCGTCGTATTCGTCCGGGCGGGCGGAGCGGATGAAGGGATTTGACATCTGGCCTCAAGCTCGATGGTTGCGTACGCTCTGGCGCGCGCGCACCTTGCCGGCCGACAGGCACACCACCTCGGAAATCTGCAGCAGCTGCCGCGCCAGCGGGCTGGTCTTGCGCCAGATCATGCCGATGGTGCGGGACGGCTCGGGGTCACGGAAGCGCGCCAGCGAGACCGAGGCCGATCGCGTCTCCACCGGTACCGCCATCTCCGGGATCAAGGTGACTCCGATGCCGGCGCTGACCATCTGCACCAGTGTCGAGAGTGAATTGGCATCCAGCATCTCGCGCGGCGGTGCCGATTGCATGTTGCAGAAGGAGAGCGCCTGGTCGCGGAAGCAGTGCCCCTCCTCGAGCAGTAGAAGCCGCATCTCGCGCATCATCTCGCGCGACGGCACCGGCGTGCCTTCATCCGCGCCCGGCCGCACCAGCAAAAATTTCTCCTCGAACAGGGCGACCTCGGTGAGCGAAGGCTCCGACACCGGCAGCGCCACGATGGCGGTGTCGAGCCGGCCCTCGACGAGCTCCTGGATCAGCCGCGGCGTCATGGTTTCACGCACGCGGATGTCGAGCTCCGGATGCATGCGCGTGAGATTCTTGGTGATCTTCGGCAGGAGGTAGGGCGCGATGGTCGGGATCATGCCGATGCGTAAGCGGCCCGCGAAACGATCCTGCGAGGCGCGGGCGAAATCGCCGAGCTCATCGACCGAGCGCAAAATGTCGCGGACGCGCTGCGCGAGTTCCTCGCCGAACCGGGTCAGCGCCACCTGGCGCGCGCTGCGTTCCAGCAGCAGGCCGCCGAGCGCTTCCTCCAACTCCTTGATCTGCATCGACAAGGCCGGTTGCGAGATGGAGCAGGCCTCGGCCGCGCGGCCGAAATGACCGTGACGCGCCAGCGCATCGAAATACCGGAGCTGCCGCAGAGTGACGTTGAGCATCAGAAAATCTTATTGCAGCGATCATTAAAGTCAACTTCACCTGATCGAACGCGGAGCTTAGAGTGGTTCTACCTGGTCAAGGGCGCGAGTTCGACGCCGCCAGAGGAGGTATTCATGGACGACACTTCGAAGTGCCCGTTTTCGGGCGGAAAACCCACGCGCGTGAACCGCGACTGGTGGCCGACGCAGCTCAACGTCGAGGTGCTGCACAAGAATTCCGACCTGTCCGACCCGATGGGCAAGGAATTCGACTATGCCAAGGAATTCAAGTCGCTCGACCTGAATGCGGTCATCAAGGACCTGACCGCTCTGATGACAGACTCGCAGGAATGGTGGCCCGCCGACTTCGGTCATTACGGCGGCCTCATGATCCGGATGGCCTGGCACAGCGCGGGCACCTACCGCATCACCGACGGTCGCGGTGGTGCCGGCGCCGGTCAGCAGCGCTTCGCTCCGCTGAACAGCTGGCCCGACAACGCCAACCTCGACAAGGCGCGCCGGCTGCTTTGGCCGATCAAGCAGAAATACGGCCGCAAGATTTCCTGGGCCGATCTGATGGTGCTCGCCGGCAACGTCGCGCTGGAATCGATGGGCTTCAAGACGTTTGGTTTTGCGGGTGGCCGCGCCGACGTCTGGGAGCCGGAAGAGCTCTATTGGGGTCCGGAAGGCACCTGGCTCGGCGATGAGCGCTACAGCGGTGAGCGTCAGCTCGCCGAGCCGCTCGGCGCGGTGCAGATGGGCCTCATCTACGTCAATCCGGAAGGCCCGAACGGCAAGCCGGATCCGGTCGCCGCGGCCAAGGACATCCGCGAGACCTTCGCCCGCATGGCGATGAACGACGAAGAGACCGTCGCGCTGATCGCGGGCGGCCACACCTTCGGCAAGACCCATGGCGCGGGTGACCCGTCGCTGGTCGGTCCCGAGCCGGAAGCGGGCGCGCTGGAAGATCAGGGCCTCGGCTGGAAGAGCAAGCACGCGTCGGGTCTCGCGGGGGATTCCATCACCAGCGGTCTCGAGGTGACCTGGACGACGACGCCGACGAAGTGGAGCAACAACTTCTTCGAGAACCTGTTCAAGTACGAATGGGAGCTGACGAAGAGCCCGGGCGGCGCGAATCAGTGGACGGCCAAGGGCGCCGACGCGATCATTCCCGATGCTTTCGACAAGTCGAAGAAGCATCGCCCGACGATGCTGACGACCGACCTCTCGCTGCGCTTCGATCCGGCCTACGAGAAGATCTCGCGCCGCTTCCTGGAAAACCCCGATCAGTTCGCGGACGCCTTCGCCCGCGCCTGGTTCAAGCTGACCCATCGCGATATGGGCCCGATCCAGCGTTATCTCGGCCCGCTGGTGCCGAAGGAAGCGCTGATCTGGCAGGATCGGATTCCGGCCGTGAATCACGAGCTGGTTGGCGACCAGGACGTCGCGGCGCTGAAGAGCAAGATCCTGGCGTCGGGCCTCTCGGTGTCCGAGCTGGTCTCGACCGCCTGGGCGTCGGCTTCGACGTTCCGTGGTTCGGACAAGCGCGGCGGCGCCAACGGCGCGCGCATCCGCCTGGCCCCGCAGAAGGATTGGGAGGTGAACCAGCCGGCTCAGCTCTCCAAGGTTCTCGGCAAGCTCGAAGCGATCCAGAAGCACTTCAACGCGTCGTCAGGCGCGAAGAAGGTCTCGCTCGCGGACCTCATCGTCCTCGGCGGCACGGCTGCGGTCGAGAAGGCCGCGAAGGATGGCGGCGTCGACGTCAAGGTCGGCTTCACGCCGGGCCGCATGGATGCCTCGCAGGAGCAGACCGATGCGGAGTCCTTCGCGCCGCTCGAGCCGCGGGCCGACGGCTTCCGCAACTATGTCGGCAAGAAGCATCAGTTCCTGCAGGAGGAGGAAGCCCTCGTCGATCGCGCGCAGCTTCTGAAGCTGACCGGACCTGAGCTGACGGTGCTGGTCGGCGGCCTGCGCGTGCTCGGCGCCAACGCAAACGGCTCGAAGCACGGCGTCCTCACGTCGAAGGTGGGTACGCTCAGCAACGACTTCTTCGTCAACCTGCTCGACATGAGCACGCAATGGACGCCGGTCGCCGACGGCAGCTACGAGGCACGCGACCGCAAGACCAATGCGGTGAAGTGGACCGGCACGCGCGCCGATCTCATCTTCGGCGCGCACTCGCAGCTCCGCGCCTTCGCCGAGGTCTATGCGACCTCGGATTCGAAGGAGAAGTTCGCGCAGGACTTCGCCAAGGCCTGGACCAAGGTGATGAACCTCGACCGCTACGATATCGTGGCGTGAGGCCGGTTCCCCTCTCCCGCTTGCGTGAGAGGGGGCGCAGATCGCCCGGAGCGAACACAAAAAAGGGCGGCCTTTCGGCCGCCCTTCGTATTTCTGGCAAAGTCCCGAGGCTTACTCGCCGGCCGCTTCGCGCGGAGCGTTCTCGCCCTCGGCGGCCTTCTCCTTGGCCTCGAGGTCCTCGCCTGTGGTCTGATCGACCACCTTCATCGACAGGCGGGTCTTGCCGCGGTCGTCGAAGCCGAGCAGCTTGACCTTGACCTTGTCGCCTTCCTTGACGACGTCGGAGGTCTTCTGCACGCGGTTGGCCGCGAGCTGGCTGATGTGGACGAGGCCGTCCTTGGAGCCGAAGAAGTTCACGAAGGCGCCGAATTCCATCACCTTGACGACGGTGCCGTCATAGATCTGGCCGACTTCCGGCTCTGACGCGATCGACTTGATCCACTTGATCGCGGCCTTCATGGCTTCGCCGTCGCTGGAGGCGACCTTCACGGTGCCGTCGTCCTCGATGTTGACCTTGGCGCCGGTCTTCTCGACGATCTCGCGGATCACCTTGCCGCCGGTGCCGATCACTTCGCGGATCTTGTCGGTCGGGATCTTGAAGGTCTCGATGCGCGGCGCATATTCGCCGAGCTCGGCGCGGGCCGCGGTGAGGGCCTTGGCCATCTCGCCGAGGATGTGGATGCGGCCGTCCTTGGCCTGGCCAAGGGCGACGCGCATGATCTCTTCGGTGATACCCTCGATCTTGATGTCCATCTGGAGCGAGGTGATACCCGCTTCCGTGCCGGCCACCTTGAAGTCCATGTCGCCGAGATGGTCCTCGTCACCGAGGATGTCCGAGAGAACCGCAAATCGCTTGTCCTCGAGGATCAAGCCCATCGCGATGCCCGCGGTCGGCCGCTTCAACGGCACGCCCGCATCCATCAGCGCCAGCGAGGCGCCGCAGACCGATGCCATCGACGAGGAGCCGTTGGATTCGGTGATCTCCGAGACCACGCGCACCGTGTAGGGGAACTCGTGATGCGGCGGCAGCACCGGATGGATCGCGCGCCAGGCGAGCTTGCCGTGGCCGATCTCGCGGCGCTTGGTGCCGCCGAGGCGGCCGGTCTCACCGACCGAATAGGGCGGGAAGTTGTAGTGCAGCAGGAACGTTTCCTTGTACGTTCCCGACAGCGCGTCGATGTACTGCTCGTCCTCGCCGGTGCCGAGCGTGGTCACGACCATCGCCTGGGTCTCGCCGCGGGTGAACAGCGCCGAACCGTGGGCGCGGGGCAGCACACCGACTTCGGCAATGATGTTGCGGACCGTCTTGCTGTCGCGGCCGTCGATGCGCTTGCCGGTGTCCAGGATGTTCCAGCGAACGATCTTGGCTTCCAATTCCTTGAACACGCCAGCGACGCGGAGCTTGTCGTATTTCGGCTCCTGCCCTTCCGGGAAGTAATGGGCGATCACCTTTTCCTTGACCTTGCCGACCGCGGCGTAGCGATCCTGCTTGACGGGAATCGCGTAGGCGGCGCGCAGCTCCTGCTCGACGAGGCCGAGCATCTCCTTCTCGAGCGCGGCGTTGTCGATCACGGTGACTTCGCGCGGCTCCTTGGCGGCCTTCTCGGCGAGTTCGATGATCGCGTTGATCACCGGCTGGAAGTGGCGGTGACCGAACATCACGGCGCCGAGCATGATGTCTTCGTTCAACTCCTTGGCTTCCGATTCCACCATCAGCACGGCGTCGGCGGTGCCGGCAACGACGAGGTCGAGCTGGGTGTCGACCATCTCGTCGAGCGTCGGGTTGAGGATGAATTCGTCATTGGCGAAGCCGACGCGGGCCGCGCCGATCGGACCCTTGAACGGGGCGCCGGACAGGGTCAGCGCAGCGGACGATGCAACCAGCGCGACGATATCCGGGTCGTTCTCCATGTCGTGCGACAGCACGGTGGCGATCACCTGGGTCTCGTTGCGCCAGCCGTCGACGAACAGCGGGCGGATCGGACGGTCGATCAGGCGGGAGACCAGCGTCTCCTTCTCGGTCGGACGGCCCTCGCGCTTGAAATAGCCGCCGGGGATGCGGCCCGCAGCGTAGGTCTTCTCCTGGTAGTCGACGGTCAGCGGCAGGAAGTCGACACCCTCGCGCGGGGCCTTCGCCGCGACGACGGTGGCGAGCACCACGGTCTCGCCATAGGTGGCGACGACGGCGCCGTCGGCCTGGCGGGCGATCTTGCCGGTTTCGAGCTTGAGTGGGCGTCCGCCCCAGTCGATCTCGACTGAATGCTTATTGAACATAGTGGTCTTCTTTCATGGGTTCTCGAAAGAAGGGACGCGTCGAAAAACAAAAACCATGCGCAAGATTGCGGGACGCTGATCGGAGCTGATGATCAGCGTCCTGCGATCCTGCCATGGTTTTTGGATTTCGGATGGCGTCCATCCTTTCGGGTCATACGGGCGCCTTGCCCGTTGTGCCCAGCCGCCGGATTGCTGCTGGACTGTCAGTCGGCACGAACGCGAACACCGAACCGCGGTCTTCACTCTTCATGCCCGGATGCGAGTCCTCGACGATCCGCATCCGACGCGCACGCAGCCTCGATCAAAAACCGTTAAGGAAGCGCTTTCGTTCGAAACCACACGCGAAAACGCGCGCCAGTGGCGCGCGCAGGAACACTTAACGACGAATATTGTGCTTCTCGAGCAGCGCCTTGTATCGCGCCTCGTCCTTCTTCTTGAGGTAGTCGAGGAGCGAGCGGCGGGTCGAGACCAGCTTCAAGAGGCCGCGACGCGAATGGTTGTCCTTCACGTGGGTCTTGAAATGGCTGGTGAGGTTGTTGATGCGTTCCGACAGGATCGCGACCTGAACCTCGGGCGAGCCGGTGTCACCGGCCTTGGTGGCATTCGTCTTGATGACTTCCGCTTTGCGTTCTGCGGCAATCGACATCGTCAATTTCTCTCGTTGCGACCGGAGCTGGCAGTCAGGCCGGTCAGGTTGAACACACGCTTGGGGATGATTTCGCCATTGCCGACTTCAGCAAGCGCGAGAAGCCGGCCTGCCACCGTGACATAGACTGTGCCGCTACAAGTGGGCGCATCCCGTCCGCGCAACAAAACGGCTTGGCCCCGATGGAGCCTTGCCGCATCAGCCCGAGTGACGGCCAGTGCCGGGATGTCGTCCAGCGCGGTCTCAACGGGCAAAAGCGCGTCGGCGAGGCTGCCCTCGCCGGACGCGGCTCTATCGCACAAAGCCTCCAGCTGATCCAGCGGAATCATGTCGTTTTCGCCAAATGGGCCGACCAGGGTCCGCCGAAGCGCGCAAATATGGCCGAAAGTGCCGAGAATCCGGCCCATATCGCGGGCCAGCGCACGGACATAGGTGCCCTTGCCGCATTCGGCCTCGAACACGGCGTGGTCGTTATCCGGTTGATCCACAAGGGTTAAGTGGTGAATCTCGACCGGGCGGGGCGCCAGTTCCACGACCTCCCCGTCGCGGGCGAGATCGTAGGCACGCTCGCCCTGGACCTTGATCGCGGAATAGCGCGGCGGGATCTGCTCGATCACCCCGGTGAAGCGGGGCAAGAGGGCCAGGATGGCGTCGCGGGTCGGGCGCTGGTCGGAGGTCGCGGTGACCCGGCCCTCGATGTCGTCGGTGTCGCGCTCCTCGCCCCAGCAGACCGTGAACTGGTAGCGCTTGCGGCCGTCCATGACGAAGGGAACGGTCTTGGTGGCTTCCCCGAGCGCGATCGGCAGCCCGCCCGAGGCGAGCGGATCGAGCGTACCGGCGTGTCCGGCGCGCTTGGCGTTGAACAGGCGCTTGAGCACGGCAACCGCCTGCGTCGAGGTCATGCCGATCGGCTTGTCGAGCACGACCCAGCCGTGGACGTCGCGGCGGTCCCGGCGCGGCTGATTGCCCTTCTGCTGCCTGGCGCGCGGATCGTTGTTGACGCGGCGCTGCTCCTGATGCGGCCGAGCATCGCCCCCCACATCCGTAAAATTATTTTTCTGCGCCTCGCGCTGATCGGCATCGTTGTCGCCGATCGTGCCGTGAGCCGGGTCCATCGTCATTGCTCTTCTTCCCGATCCGAAGCCGGATTCTGTTCCAGATCCTTGTCCAAGTCCTTCTGCACCGCAGGTGTTCGCAAAAGCTTCTCGATCCGTTCCGCTTCGTCGAATCGCTCGTCGACGCGGAAGCGAATGTCAGGTGCAAATTTCAGGTTAACGCGCCGCGCGACCTCGCCGCGCAGGAATTTCTTGTTGCGCTCGAGCGCCGCGATCACGATCTCGGTGTCGCGGCCACCGAGCGGCATCACGTAGACCGTCGCGAGCTTCAGGTCGGGCGACATCCGCACCTCCGGCACGGTGATGATGTGACCTTCGAGGTCTGCATCATGCACATTGCCTTGCGCCAGAATGTCGGCCATCGCGTGGCGGACCTGCTCGCCGACGCGCAACTGACGCTGCGAGCCTCCGCCGGGCCCGGAACCCTTCTTCTGATGGTGGCGTGGCATTCTCGAAAATCACCTTGTCGTGCCCGTGCCGGGACACGGGCATTGTCATTTGTCCTGTTGAAACGAAGAGGGGTGGATGGCCGGAAAAAATCCGGCCATCGCACTCCCGCAATTTCAGTTCAAAAAGATCCGAACGCTTCGGTAAGATTTGGACTTACAGGGAGCGCTGGATCGTCTCCACGCGATAACACTCGATCACGTCACCGGCACGCATGTCGTGATAGCTCTCGAAGGCCATGCCGCATTCCTGGCCGGACTGGACTTCCTTCACTTCGTCCTTGAAGCGCTTGAGCGTCGACAGCTTGCCTTCGTGCACGACGACGTTGTCGCGGATCAGGCGCACATTGGCGCCGCGCTCCACGGTGCCGTCGGTGACGCGGCAGCCGGCGACCTTGCCGACCTTGGAGATGTTGAAGATCTCCAGGATCTCGGCATTGCCCAGCATGGTTTCGCGCAAGGTCGGCGCGAGCAGACCGCTCATCGCCTTCTTCACGTCGTCCACGAGGTCGTAGATGATGTTGTAGTAGCGGATCTCGATGCCGTTGCGCTTGGCGGCCGCAGCGGCTTCCTTGTTGGCACGAACCGAGAAGCCGATGATCGCGGCGTTGAAGCCTTCCGCGAGCGTCACGTCGGATTCCGAGATGCCGCCGACGCCGGCATGCAGGATGCGGGCCGCGACTTCGTCGGTGCCGAGCTTCTCCAGCGAGCCGAGGATCGCTTCCAGCGAGCCCTGCACGTCGGCCTTGACGATCAGCGGGAATTCCTTGCGGCCCGCCGTCTTCAGCTGCGACATCATCTGCTCGAGCGAGCCGCGCATGCCGGAGATCGAAGCTGCCGCGTTCTCGCGCTTCTGGTGCGCACGGTAGCTGGTGACCTGACGGGCGCGGGCTTCGTTCTCGACCACCGCGAGACGATCGCCGGCCTCCGGCGGACCGTTGAAGCCGAGCACTTCGACCGGCACCGAGGGACCGGCCTCCTGCACCGTCTCGCCCTGATCGGAGATCAAGGCGCGGACACGGCCCATTTCCGCTCCGGCGACGATGATGTCTCCGACCCGGAGCGTGCCGCGTTGCACCAGCACGGTCGCGACCGGACCGCGGCCGCGATCGAGCTTGGCCTCGATCACGGTGCCTTCGGCCGGACGATGCGAATTGGTCTTCAGGTCGAGGATTTCGGCCTGGAGGGCGATCATCTCGAGCAGCTTGTCGAGATTGGTCTTGTTCTTGGCGGACACCTCGACGTCGACGACCTCGCCGCCGAAGGACTCCACCTGCACCTCGTGCTGGAGCAGCTCGGTGCGCACGCGCTCGGGCCTGGCGTCGGGCTTGTCGATCTTGTTGATGGCAACGATGATCGGCACCCGCGCCGCCTTGGCGTGGTTGATGGCTTCGACCGTCTGCGGCATCACGCCGTCGTCGGCTGCGACCACCAGCACGACGATGTCGGTGACCTTGGCGCCGCGAGCGCGCATCGCGGTGAACGCGGCGTGGCCGGGCGTGTCGATGAAGGTGATCTTCTTGCCGCTTTCGGGCGACACCACCTGATAGGCGCCGATGTGCTGGGTGATGCCGCCGGCCTCGCCGGAGACGACGTTGGCGTGGCGGAGCGCATCGAGCAGCGAAGTCTTGCCGTGATCGACGTGACCCATGACGGTCACGACGGGCGAGCGCGTCTCGGTATCGGTGGAATCGTCGACGGTGTCGAACAGGCCTTCTTCGACGTCCGATGCCGCAACGCGCTTGACGGTGTGGCCCAGTTCTTCGGCGATCAGCTGCGCGGTGTCGGCGTCGATCACGTCGGTGATCTTGTGCATCGCGCCCTGCTTCATCAGCATGCGGATGACGTCGACCGCGCGCTCGGCCATGCGGTTGGCGAGCTCCTGGATGGTGATCGCTTCCGGAATGACCACCTCGCGGATGAGCTTTTCCTTCGGCTCGTTCGAGGCGTGGCCCTTCAGGCGCTGGGTGCGGCGGCGGAACGAGGCGATCGAGCGCTCGCGCACCTCGTCGGCGTTGAGCGCGGTGACCACGGTGAGACGGCCGCGCTCCTTCTGCGGGCCGGGCTTGTGGGTGGTCTTCGGGGGAGGCGCGGGACGCGCGGCGCCGCCGGGACCGCGACGGATCTGGCGCGGAGCCTCTTCCTCATCAGGCTCGGCCGCAACTGCGGGGCCGCGGCCAGCCGGTCCACCCGGACGCTGCGCGGTGGTTGTTGCAGGCCGCGCCGGCGTCGTTCCCGGGCGTGCCGTCGTGGTGCCGGGCCGCGCCGCGGGTGCGCCGGGCCGCGGCGCAGGAGCGGCCGGGGCCGCCGTTGCGGGACGCGCGGCGGACGGCTGCTCGCCCTCTCCAAAACGCTTCTTGGCCTCGGTCTCGGCCTTCCGCTTGGCCTCGTCCTCATGGCGATGGCGTTCGTCCTCGGCCTTGCGGCGGGCCTCGGCTGCTTCGCGCTCCGCGCGTTCGGCGGCTTCGCGGACGGCACGGCGCTGGGCCTCTTCCTCGGCCTGGCGGCGCTCCTCGACCTCGCGCAGCTTGGCATCGGCCAGCGCGCTGGCGCGGGCCGAACGCTCATCCTCGGTCAGGGTGCGCAGCACCACGCCGGAACCGGCATTGCGAGGCGCGGCGGGCGGCGCCGGGCGCGACGGCGCGGCGGGTGCGGCCGGCGCCGGCTTTGCAGTGACCTCAGGCGCGTGCGGCTCGGGGCCATCGCCAATGCGGCGCTTGCCGCGCTTCTCGACCACGACCTGCTTGCTGCGGCCATGGCTGAAGCTCTGGCGCACGGTACCCGTTTCGACGCGCGGCTTGAGCGATAGCGTCTTGCTCGGAACGCTCAGCTTCTTGTCGCCAGGGGTCTTGGTATCAACCATTCAGCAGTCCTAATCCTGATTTATCAGTGTTGTGCGTTGCCGCACCGTCCAATTGGGTCGTCGTTGTCTCTCAGAAATCCTGGCCGGGCTTTTCGGCAGTCTTGTCATCGTCCGCCATCCGGTATCGGACCAGCATCTGGCTACGTGACAGGAATGACTTGCTCGCCGGGCCCGCGAGCAGGGCAGCATGTATCACATTTGACCGGGTCAGTGCCAAATCCAATTCTACCGATTTCAGTGCGGTAACGACGGGAATCTGCGGTTGGGCACCGCGATCTCCGGCATTTTGACGCGCCAGCATGTCCAATTTGCGGATTCCGTCCGCGGCCCCGTCACTGGCATGGATCAGGACCTCGACCGTTCCTTCCCGAAGGGCGCTCTCGACCTTGCCGAAGCCGGCCACGACCTGCCCCGCCTTGGCGGCGATCCCAAGGGCTTCCGTCACGCTCCGGACCAGGAGTGCCTCGATGTCGGTGGGAAGCGTCTGGGGGGCGCGCAAATCGCGCTTGAAGGCCTTATTGAATTGGTGACGCCGCACGGCTTCCGCAACCACCTTGCGTGAGGCTGTGATCCACATGCCGCGTCCGGGCAGCTTGCGCTTGAGATCGGGAACCACGTCGCCCTGCGGCGACACGACGAAGCGGATCAGCTCGTCGATCGGCCGGACCTCGCGACTGACCGCGCACATGCGCATGGTCGCGGACTTTTCGGTCCGCGGCCCATGGTCGAGTTCGCTGTCAGTGCTGGCGAGCATCCGGGCGACATCCTCCTACGCCTTCCAAGTCGCGTGTTCTCTAAGCAAAACCGGTCTCCACTTTCGCTCAACACGCCTTACGCCGGCTGGTCTTCGGTCGCCTCAGCCTCTTCAGCAGGCTTGGCGAGATCGGCTTCGGTGATCCAGCCGGCCTTGACGCGGGCCTGCATGATCATCGCTTCGGCATCGTCACGGGAGATGTCGATGCCGTCGAGCGCGCCGGCGTGCTTGGTCTGCTCGCCGCCTTCCTTGCGCTCGGTCCAGCCGACCAGGTCGTCGGTGGCGCAGCCTGCGAGGTCGTCGACCGTCTTGATGTCGTTCTCGCCGAACTTCACCAGCATCTTCGAGGTCACGCCGGGCACGTCCTTGAGCGCGTCCTCGACGCCAAGTTCCTTGCGCCTGGCCTCGAGCTCGGCTTCCTGCTGCTCCAGATATTCGCGGGCGCGGTTCTGGAGCTCTTGCGCGGTCTCCTCGTCAAAACCCTCGATGCTGGCGAGTTCCTTGAGGTCCACCATCGCGAGTTCCTCGACCGAGGTGAAGCCTTCGGACGCCAGCAGCTGGCCGACCACTTCGTCGACGTTGAGCGATTCCATGAAGACGCGGGTGGAGTTCTCGAAGTCGGCCTGGCGGCGCTCCGATTCCTCCTGCTCGGTCAGGATGTCGATGTCCCAGCCGGTGAGCTGCGAGGCCAGACGCACGTTCTGGCCGCGGCGGCCGATCGCCAGCGAGAGCTGGTTGTTGGTGTCGGGAACGACGACCTCGATGCGCTCACGGTCCTCGTCGATGACGACCTTGGAGACTTCGGCTGGCGCCAGCGCGTTGACTACGAAGGTCGCGATGTCGGGCGACCAGGGAATGATGTCGATCTTCTCGCCCTGCAGCTCGTTCACCACCGCCTGCACGCGCGAGCCGCGCATGCCGACGCAGGCGCCGACCGGATCCACCGAGGAATCGCGGGAAATCACGCCGATTTTCGCGCGCGAGCCGGGATCGCGGGCCACCGCCTTGATCTCGACGATGCCATCATAGATCTCCGGCACTTCCTGCGCGAACAGCTTCGCCATGAACTGCGGGTGGGTGCGGGAGAGGAAGATCTGCGGGCCTCTCGTCTCGCGGCGGACGTCGAAGATGTAGGCGCGGACGCGGTCGCCGTTGCGGAACACTTCGCGCGGCAGCATCTCGTCGCGGCGGATGATGGCCTCGCCACGGCCGAGATCGACGATCACGCTGCCATATTCGACGCGCTTGACGACGCCGTTGACGATGTCGCCGATGCGGTCCTTGAATTCCTGGTACTGCCGGTCGCGCTCGGCCTCGCGCACCTTCTGCACGATCACCTGCTTGGCCGATTGCGCGGCGATGCGACCATATTCCAGCGGCGGCAGGGTGTCGGCGATGGTGTCGCCGACCTGGGCACCGGGATTGGCGCGCTGCGCGTCGACCAGCGAGATCTGGTTGGAATGATTCTCGACCTTGTCGACCACCAGCATGTGGCGCGACAGCCGCAGCTCGCCTTTCTTCGGGTCGATCTCGGCATGAACGTCAGTTTCACTGCCGTAACGGGCCCGTGCCGCCTTGGCGATGGCGTCTTCCATCGCCGCGATGACGATGCCGCGGTCGATCGATTTCTCGCGTGCGACGGCATCGGCGATCTGAAGCAATTCAAGTCGGTTGGCGCTGACTGCCATGGCTAGTCTCCTTGGTCAGGCTCGGTCTCGCCGCGCCGCGCGCGTTCGGCGGCCAGGCGATGTTGCTTGGTGTTCTTCGGGGCCGGCTTCTTCTTCGGCCTGGTGTTCCTGGTGGTTCTCTCGCTGATCTTCGCGTGCGGTGCCTGTGGCGGTTCGAGACCGAGATTGCGGCGCATCTCGCGCGCCTCGGCCTTGCCGCGGCGCATCGATTCGGCAATCAGCTCGTCGGTCAGCACCAGCCGGGCCTCGCCGATATCCTCCATGGTCAGGAGAACGTCGGCCTCGTCGCCCGCCTTGACGTCGTCGCGATGCAGATGCACGCGGTCGCCTTCGACGGCACCGAGCGCGCCGCGGAAACGCTTCCGCCCCTCATGCGCGACCGCCATCTCGACCTTCACCAGATGCCCAAAATAGCGCTCGAAATCGGAGCGCCGCACCAGCGGACGGTCGATCCCCGGCGAGGAGATCTCCAGCCGGTAGGCGCGATCGATGGGATCGGCGACGTCGAGCACGGGCGACAATGCCCGCGAGATCGCTTCGCAATCCTCGATCTGCATCGAGCCGTCCGGTCGCTCGGCCATGATCTGCACGGTGCAGCCGGCTTCCCCCGAAATGCGGATCCGCACCAGGCGATAGCCCATGCCCTGGAGCACGGGAGCCGCGACCGCCGACACCCGTGCCGCGACGCCCGGCTCGACCACGAGCCGCGGCTCGGCCAGCAATTCGGCATCCGTGGAACCAGGGTTCGGTTCGGTCATGTCCAGGGTCAGGGCGCTCGTTGGTTAAGGCTTGGGTTAAGGCTTGGTTACGACTTCAAAGCCCGTTTCGGAACTCTCCCGACAGCGTCGGGCCGCATCTCCCACCAAGCCGCCTTCAGGTAATAAAAAAGAGCGGGTCCTTTCGGGCCCACTCTCACTACGCGGATCGTATGAGAAGATGAATTGGCGCTGATATAGCGCTTTCCGTCCGCCCGGACAAGGCCCATTGCGGCGGGAACGGGGGCTTTTTGCGCCGATCCGCGAACCCTGCGCAACGCTTCTTTCATCAAGCAGGCCTAAATTCCCCGATCGTGGGGCGGCTTGAACCAAGGGCGCACCCGCGGCGTGCCCCGTTCGAGTTGCGTTTTCATGACCGTTGCCACGTCGCTCATTCCTGGATTGGACGATATCGTCAAACGCGGCGATCCGCGGCGACGCGGAGAGATCGCGCGTGCCATCGCCCAGTTGTTCTTCCAGGATGCGGAGAAGCTCCGCCCCGAGTTGATCGATCTCTTCGACAATCTCCTGATCGACCTCGTCCCGCATGCCGAGCTGGCCTCGCGCGTCGATCTGGCCGAGCGCTTCTCGCGCCTGAACAACGCGCCGCCGCACCTGGTCAATCAGCTCGCGCGCGAGAACGAGATCATGGTGGCCGGTCCCGTGCTGCGCCGCTCGCCAGTGCTCGACGATGCGGCTCTTGTCGAGATCGCGCGCTTGAAAGGCCAGGGCCATCTCCTGGCGATGACGGAGCGCCCCGCGCTGTCTCCCGTCGTCACCGACGTGCTGGTCGAGCGCGGCGATCGCGACGTGGTGCGCCGCGCCGCGGGCAATGCCGGTGCGGCGTTCTCACCAGGCAGCTATTCCGAGATGATCAAGCGCGCGGCGCAGGACGGCGTGCTGACGCTCAAGATCGGCCAGCGCAATGACCTTTCCGGCGAGCACCTGAAACAGCTTCTCGACGGGACGCTCGACGTCATCCGCCGCCGACTCTCCAGCGTGGTCCATCCCACGCGCCAAGTCGAGATCAAGCGCGCGATGGCGGCGATCGAGGAGGCCGCGCTGCCGCCGGGGCCGCGACGCGATTTTTCGGGCGCGCAGCGCACGGTGCTCGCGCTGCATCGCGAGGGCCATCTCGGCGAGAGCGCGCTGCTCGGTTTCGCCAAGGCGCACAAATACGAGGAATCGATCGCCTCGCTGTCGGCGATGTCCGGCGTTCGCCTCTCGATCCTCGATCGCCTGATCGCGGGCGACCGCTACGATCCGCTTCTGATCTTGGGCCGCGTGCTCAATCTCGGCTGGCCCACGGTGCGCGCGCTCATCCTGCTCTGGTACGGCCCGCAACGCACGCCGACCGATGCCGACATCGAGGTCGCGCGCGCAAACTTCACGCGCCTGATGCCCGCGACCGCCGAACGCGTCGTGAATTTCTGGCGCAACCGGCGGACGATCTGACTAACCGACCCGCCTGAACCTCAAATAGGCCGCCCTGCGTCCTTCCCGTGCGGCCTTCCGGCCGTAGCGTGTCATGGTGTAGCCCGGCCATGGCTGGCGGAAATCATCGGCGCGCTCGGCAAGCCAGACGAAGTCCTGCGAGCGCGCAAGATGCGACAGCGTCCAGGCGCAGTAGTCGTCGATGTCGCAGACGAAGCGGAATTCGCCGCCGCTCCGGAGCACGCGCGCCATTGCGGCGATCGTCCGGTCCTGGACGAAACGCCGCTTCCAGTGCCGTCGCTTCGGCCAGGGATCGGGGTGGATCAGGTCGATCCTCGACAGCGAATCCTTCGGGAGCCAGGCCAGCAGTTCGGCAGCATCGCCGGCGAAAAGGCGGATGTTGCCGATGTTGGCGACCTCGATCTGCGCGAGGATTTTCGCCATGCCGTTGACATAGGGCTCGCAGCCGATGAAGCCGGTCGCGGGGAAGTTCTTCGCCTCGGCCGCAAGATGCTCGCCGCCGCCGAAGCCGATCTCGAGCCTGACATCTTCGGCTACAGGGGCGAAGATCGCGCGAGCATCCGCCGGCATCTCGCGGTCGATGTCGAGCGCAAGATGCGGCAGCAGATGATCGATCAGCTCGGCCTGGTGCTGCCTGAGCTTGTGGCCCTTGCGGCGTCCGAAGAAGGCGCGCTCGCTGTCCTCGCTATCGGGGTCTGACTTGCGTTCGCTCATCGCAGCGTCTGATAGAGGCGATGGAGCAGCCGCGCGCGCGGCGCGAGCGACGAGACATAGAGCTGCTCATAATGGGTGTGCGCGCCCTTGCCGTCGACCCCGAGCCCGTCCAGCGTCGCGGTGTGCGCGGCGGTGAAATTGCCGTCCGAGCCGCCGCCCGTATGCGTGTCGATCAGCTCGAAGCCGATCTCCGTGGCGAGTGTCTTCGCATGCTCGTACAGCGAGGCGCCGGCATTGCTCTTCTCGTAAGGCGGACGATTGAGCTCGCCGGTGACCGTGACGGTGACGCCGTCCGTCTTCGAAGTCAGGGCGAGAATCCTGCCGACGAACTCGTCTGCGTCCTCGAAGCTCAGCACGCGCAGGTCGACTTCGGCATAGGCCTCCTCCGGAGTGACGTTGGGACGCGTGCCCCCGCGCACCACGCCGACATTGACGGTGACGCCGCGCGTCAGATCGTTCATCCCTTCCAGTGCCAGGATGACGTTGCCGAGCTCGCGGACGGCGCTGCGGCCGTCTTCGGGCCGGGAGCCGGCATGCGCGGGCACGCCCTTGATGAACACCTGGAAGCGTCCGACGCCCTTGCGTCCGGTGACGATCTTGCCGCCGTCACGCGCCGGCTCCGTCACCAGCACATATTTGGCCTTGCGTCCCTCCCGCTCGATCAGCGCGCGGGAGGTGGGGCTGCCGATCTCCTCGTCGGAGGTGAACAGGTGCGTGATGCCGAGCGGCGAGCGATCGGCCGTTGCACAAAGCGCGCGAAAGGCGTGATGGGCGATGTAGGCGCCGCCCTTCATGTCGTAGATGCCGGGACCGAACGCGACGTCGCCTTCGACCCTGAACGGCAGTCGCTCGATGAATCCGATCGGATGAACGGTATCGAGGTGGCTCAGTACCAGGATGCCTGGCCGGTCCTGACCCCAATTCGTGCGCGCCATGAGATGATCGCCGCAGCCGTCCACGCCGGCGATGCGCTCGAGCGTGACAGGCAGATCGCGGTATTGCTCCGCGACCAATGAGACCAGCTTGTTGACCTGTTGAGGCGCTTCCGTCGGCGTCTCGATCTCCACCCAGCGGCGGATGCCATCGAGGATAGTTTGAGAATCGAACCAATTGGAGTCGGTCATGGACGCATCTGTGCCTATGTATTGCATCATCGAAGCGGACGCGCATCGAGGCGCGGTCATAAATGACGACATAGGCCAGATTTGCTGCAGTCTCAAATCGCCATGGAGATGGCGCTTCAGCGCTTGTCCGGGCCTTCGCGAGCCGCAATCTGCTCGACGAGATCGACGATCGAACGGCGCATCTTCGAATCGGTGATTCGCGTGAACGCCTTGGTCAAGGCGAGCCCTTCGGAGGTCGCGAGAAAGTCCGAGACGTAGGAAGGCGAAGCGCCTTCGCTGAAGCCATCCGGACCCGGCACGCCGCTCGGGCCACCCTCGAACAGGAATGACACCGGTACCTGGAGAATCTCGGCGATCTGCTGGATGCGGCTCGCGCCCACCCGGTTGGTGCCTTTCTCGTATTTCTGGATCTGCTGGAAAGTCAGGCCCAAAGCTTCACCGAGTTTCTCCTGGCTCATGCCCAACATGATGCGGCGCATGCGCACGCGACTGCCGACATATTTGTCAACAGGGTTGGGCGCTTTCGACATTTCCTCAGCCCTCCAAACATCACCTTCGGAGCAGTCATCAAGCATGCCCTGGGTGCAACATCGTCAAAATCAAACCCTGTTATTGGGAAACATTGCGGAGAAATTTAGCAATGCACCGCTGTCTTTCGCAGCCGGTGCAGAATGGGGAGCCCGCGTGCAGTCTGTCAACCGTGGGACGACGGTTGTCAAAGGATTCCGGCCGCTTCGCCGGTGGCGCGATCAGGGCTGACGCTTGGCGACGCGTCGGCGGAGCGCCAGGAGCACGGCCACCGCTACGAGCATGGCCGCGGGCACATCACCCACCCGTGCATAGACGGTCGGTGGGATCGCGGCCGGGAGGTTTGCATCCAAAATGCCTTCGATGCCGAGACCCAGGCTCGCGACCGTGCGTCCGACCGGATCGATTACTGCGGAGATGCCGGTATTGGCGGAGCGGACCAGCGGCAATCCGAGTTCGATCGCGCGCATCCGCGACTGCTCCAGATGCTGATAGGGGCCGGTCGAGATGCCGAACCAGCCGTCGTTGGTGAGGTTCACGATCCAGCCCGGGCGTTCGTTGCGTCCAGCCACTTCGCCGGGAAAGATGGCTTCGTAACAGATCAGCGGCAGCGCAGGCGGTGCGCTGGCGACCGGCAACGTGTGCCGCACGGTGCCGGGAATGAAGCCGCCGCGCACACGCGTCAGTTGCTCGAAGCCGAGTTTCTCCATCAACGCCTGGTAGGGAAGAAATTCTCCGAACGGCACCAGATGCATCTTGTCGTAGACTGCGAGCACGCTGCCGTCGTGATCGATCACGTAGATCGAATTGTAGGCGCGCGTGATCGGCGTGCCGCGCGGCAGGTCGGGCGCGCGGACCGACCCCGTGATCAGCACGGTGCCCTTCGGCAGGAGGTCGGCAATTTGCGCCATCGCGTCGGCTTCGCGGGTCAGGAAGAACGGAAAGGCGGATTCCGGCCATATCAAGATGGTGGCATCGCGCACGCCGGTCGACTGCGGGCCGGAGGCGCGGTCCGACAGCGCGAGGTACTTCTTCATCACTTCCGCCTTGGCGGCGTAGTTGAACTTCGCGTCCTGCTGCAGGTTCGGCTGCATCAAGCGCAGCTTGGCGCCGGCGACCATCGTGGTCGGATGCAGCGAGAGGCGGATTGCGCCGAAGATGCTCATGACGACCAGGAGTGCGACGGCGGCCGCCGGCACGCGCCATGGCAGGGGGGG
>NZ_AJQE01000125.1 GCF_000261685.1 Bradyrhizobium genomosp. I (2014)
GCGGCGATCGGGCGTGCGGTCGATCAGCGTCGCCGGGCTTGCGAAGATCGCAACGGCCAGGAACGTCATGCCCCACAGGCCGATCAGCGACGCCGTCTGCGCCAGCGGCAGCGGCTCGGACAGCGCGTAGCCGAACGCGTTCCAGGGAAAGCCGGTCAGCGCGTGACCGCGCAGCCATTCGCTGACGGTCAGGCTTGCAGCCAGCGCAAGCACGCGCGTGGCGTTCCTGGTCCAGAGCAGGCGCGCCAGCGCAAAGCCGATCGCCGTGAAGATGGACAGATAGGCCGGCAGGCCCAGCACGGCGAACGGCGTCAGCCAGGCGAACACGTCGGCATCGACGAAGAAGGCGTAGCCGATCCAGTAGAGGCCGGGCACGAAATAGCCGAGCCCGAACCAGTAGCCGGTCAACGCGGCGGCGGGGATGCCGCCATATCGGCCGGGCCCCGCGCCG
>NZ_AJQE01000126.1 GCF_000261685.1 Bradyrhizobium genomosp. I (2014)
GCCGTCGATCAGCCAGACCAGCACCGGGAAGGTGACGAACAGCACCGGGAAGAGGTTGAACGGCGCCAGCGCCAGCACCGACAGTGCCCCAGCCATCATGGCGATGACAGCGCGCTTCCATCCCCAGGCGAGGATGATGGCAAGCGCAATCTGCCGGAGCCGCTGGAATGGACTCACTGCGGGCCGGTCCCGTCGCTCGGTGGCTGTGCGGGCGTGTCGCCGGCCGGTGGCTGACCACCGTCCGGCGCGGCCTCGCGGCGCCGGCTCTCGCGCTGGGTGCGCGGCGCGGGACGTTCCTTCCGCGTCGAGATGCGCAGCCGCTTGACGCGGCGCGGATCGGCATCGAGCACCTCGACCTCGTAGGTGCCGGGGCCCGAGATCACTTCGCCCCGCACCGGCAGGCGTCCGACGAAGCTGACCAGATAGCCGCCCAGCGTCTCCACGTCCTCGCCGGCTTCGCCGGTAACGAAATCCTCGCCGATCACCGAGCGGACGTCGTCGAGGCTGGCGCGAGCGTCGGCGATGAAGGCGTTGTCGGGCAGGCGCACGATCGAGGGTGGCTCGTCGCTGTCGTGCTCGTCGTCGATCTCGCCGACGATCTGCTCGACGATGTCCTCGAGCGAAACCAGCCCGTCGCTGCCGCCATATTCGTCGACCACCAGCGCGAGGTGAATGCGCGTGGCCTGCATCTGCGCGAGCAGGTCGATCGCCCGCATCGACGGCGGCACGTAGAGCAGCTTGCGGATGATGCGCGCTTGCTCGAGCGGCAGCGCGAGATCGACGGCGCGCAGGTCGAGCCCGGCCGGCAGCGGCTTCTTGCGCTTGGTCTTGGTGGCTTCCGACACGCGGGCACGCGCGGTCATGAAGGCGAGCAGGTCGCGGATGTGGACGATGCCGACGGGATCGTCGAGCGTCTCGTTGTAGACCACGAGGCGCGAATGGCCGGCGCTCTCGAAGCGGTCCATCAACTCGCCGAGGGGGATGTCCCGCTTCACCGCGACGACGTCGGCGCGGTGCACCATCACGTCGGCGATGCGGCGCTCGTGCAGGCCGAGGATGTTGCGCAGCATGGTGCGCTCGACCGCGGAGAAGCCGGTGTCGTCGGGCGTCGTCGCATCGAGCACGACCTGGAGGTCGTCGCGAACCGATCCCGCCTTCCAGCCGAACAGCGTGCGGATGGCGCGCAGCAGCCAGCCTTCCGCGGTCGGGCGCAGCACTTCGCCTGGCGTCACCACGGCCGGCAGATTGGCCGTGTTGCGGGGATTGTCGTGGATCGGATCGGAATCCGGCATCTCAATGCGTCCCCGGACGGTCGGCATAGGGATCGGGGATGCCGAGATGAGCCAGGATATCGCGTTCGAGCGCTTCCATCTCCTCGGCGTCGCCTTCGTTCTCGTGGTCGTAGCCGATCAGATGCAGGAAGCCGTGCACGGCGAGATGACTCAAATGATGGTCGAACGGCTTTTGCTCCTCGTCCGCCTCGCGCCGCATGGTCTCGTAGGCGATCGCGATGTCGCCGAGCATGCGCGGCGCATCGCCTTCCTTCCACGCGCCCTCCGGCTGGAGCGCGGGGAACGACAGCACGTTGGTCGGCTTGTCGATGCCGCGCCAGTTGCTGTTGAGGGTGCGGATGCCGGCGTCATCGGTCAGCATCACAGCCACTTCTGCATCGGCAACGTCCTCGTCGACGCTGTCGGCGGCGGCCGCCACCGCGCGCTGGATCACGGCTTCGGAATCAGGCTCGCGCTGCCAGCAATCGGCGACGACGATGACCTCGGTCATGGGAAGGTTGGGATGGGACATTGTGTTGTCTGGGACGAAAGGCGCCGTATCCGCGCCTCCGGGGTCCGGTGTTGCCTCGTCAGGATTGACCAGTGGCGGGCCGCTGCGGCGAACCTTCGTAGGCGGCAACGATCCGCGCCACGAGTTCGTGGCGGATCACGTCCTCGGCCTTGAAATGAACCTGGGCAATTCCCTCGACGCCGTTCAAGAGGCGCGTCGCCTCGGCCAGACCCGAGGTCTGACCGTTCGGCAGGTCGATCTGCGAGGGATCGCCCGTCACGATCATGCGGCTGTTCTCGCCGAGACGTGTCAGGAACATCTTCATCTGCATCGACGTGGTGTTCTGGGCCTCGTCCAGGATGATGGCGGCGTTGGTGAGCGTGCGGCCGCGCATGAAGGCGAGCGGCGCGATCTCGATCTCGCCGGTCTGGAGCGCTCGCTCGACGATACGCGCATCCATGAGGTCGTAGAGCGCATCATAGATCGGCCGAAGATAGGGGTCGACCTTCTCGCGGAGATCGCCGGGCAGGAAGCCGAGCCGCTCGCCGGCTTCCACCGCCGGACGCGACAGGATGATGCGATCGACCTCCTTGCGCTCGAACAGCTGCGCGGCATGGGCGACGGCGAGCCAGGTCTTGCCGGTGCCGGCGGGACCGATGCCGAACACCAGCTCGTGCCGCTTCAGCGCGCGGATGTAGGAGTCCTGTGCGGCCGTGCGCGCGCGCACCGGGCGCTTGCGTAAGTTGATGCTGTCGAAGGTCGATTTGGCCGATTTCGCGTCGAACTCGAACAGGGAGCCCTGCGCGATCACGGCGCGGATTGCGCCTTCGACCTCGCCCTGGTCGAGATCCTGCCCCTTCACGGCTTGCGCGTAGAGCATCTCCAGCACGCGGCGTGCGGCATCGCAGCCGTCGCGGGTGCCGCCGATCGTGATGTGGTTGCCCTTGGAATCGACGACGACGCCGAGCCGACGCTCGATCTGCGCCAGATGCTGGCCGTAGGGGCCGACCAGCGCGGAGGCGGCGCGGTTGTCGTCGAAGTCGATGACGACCTGGGTCTCGGGCGGAACTTGCATGTCGCGGTCAAATTTGCGGCTGGGAGCGAACGAAGACGAATCCGATGCGCTTTTGGGCAAGGGTTCAGGCTCCAGTGGCTTGCGATAAAGCGGGTTCGCGCGCCGTGAGCGGCGTCACGAGCTCACCGAGAAAACTGTAGCGCTCGAGGCTGTCGATCCGGACCGGCAGGACTTGTCCGATGATGTCGGGCGAGGCCATCACATGGGCGGGCTGGAGGTAGGCGGTGCGGCCCACGATCTGGCCCTCCTTGCGGGCCGGACGCTCGAACAGCACGTCGACCGTTGAGCCAATCGCGGCCTTGTTGAAGGCCGATTGCTGGCTGTCGATCAGTTCCTGGAGCCGCTCCAATCGCTGGTCCATCTCGGCGGGGGACACCGTCTCCTGCATGTCCGCGGCCGGCGTTCCCGGCCGGGCGGAGTATTTGAACGAATAAGCCGCAGCGTAGCTGATTTGCGTGACAAGCGCGAGGGTGGCGAGAAAATCTTGCTCGCTCTCGCCCGGGAAGCCGACGATGAAATCTGATGAAAAAGCAATGTCTTGGCGCGCGGTACGGAAACGGTCGATGACTCGCCGGTAATCATCGGCGGTATGTTTCCGGTTCATGGCCGCCAGAATGCGGTCCGAGCCCGATTGCACCGGCAGGTGCACAAACGGCATCAGGGCACCGAGATCGCGATGGGCTGCAATCAGGCTGTCGTCGACATCGCGGGGATGGCTGGTCGAATAGCGCAGCCGCGCGACGCCGGGAATCGTCGCCAGATGTTCGAGCAATTTGCCGAGCGGCCAGGTTTTTCCGTCAGGTCCCTCGCCGTGATAGGCGTTGACGTTCTGCCCGATCAGCGTGAGCTCGCGCACGCCGTTATCGGCGAGCCGCTTCGCGTCTTCGACGATCTTCGCCACGGGGCGCGAGACTTCCGAGCCCCGCGTATAGGGCACGACGCAGAAGGTGCAGAACTTGTCGCAGCCTTCCTGCACGGTGACGAAAGCGGAAATGCCGCGCGCGCGGATCGCATCGGGCTTGGGCTGGGCCAGGAAGCCGAACTTGTCCTCGGCGGGAAATTCCGTTTCGATCGCGCGGCCTTCGTCGCCGGCGCGCTTCAGCAGCGCCGGCAGATGATGATAGCTCTGCGGTCCCACCACCACGTCGACCACCGGCGCCCGGCGTACGATCTCCTCGCCCTCGGCCTGCGCCACGCAGCCTGCAACCGCGATTTGCATCGCCCGGCCCCCACGCGCAGCCTCGTCCTTGGCGACGCGCAGGCGGCCGAGCTCGGAATAGACCTTTTCCGAAGCCTTCTCGCGGATGTGGCAGGTGTTGAGGATGACGAGGTCGGCGTCATCAGCGCTGGCCGTCTCCACGAATCCCTCCGGAGCCAGCGTATCCACCATGCGCTGGGCATCGTAGACGTTCATCTGGCAGCCATATGATTTGATGTGCAGCTTGCGCGGCGGCGTCATGGAACCCGGAATTGAGATGGAGGACGGCCCTCAGATATAGGCTGGAGGGGCGAAAATCCAGCGAATGGGGGCCGTTTTCGGCCGTCATTCCGGGGCGCGCGCCAGCGCGAACCCGGAATCTCGAGCTGAGTCGTCTAGATTCCGGGTTCACGCGCGTTGCGCGTGCCCCGGAATGACCGCGAGGGGGCAATAATCAGCCCGCCAGGGCGTCAGTCGCGACCCTCCGGACCAGCTCCGGCAGCTGATGCATATCGGCAAACAGCAGGTCGGCGCCGGCCGCGCGCAGCGTCTCGGCATAGCCGTCGCGGCAGTGGCTGCCCCCGTAAAAGCCGAACACCGTCATGCCGGCGGCGCGGGCACCGGCAATGCCGGCGAGGCTGTCCTCGATCACGACACAGCGCTCGGGCGGTACGCCCATTTCCTTCGCCGCGAACAGGAACAGGTCCGGCGCCGGCTTGCCGTTCTTCACCTGCGAGGCCGAGAAGATGTTTGGCGCGAGGCGCTCGTACAGGCCCGTGCTTCCCAGGCTCACGCGCATGCGCTGGTGCGAGCCGCTCGAGGCGACGCAGACGCGCTGAGTCACCACATCAAGCACATCGTGGATGCCGCGGATCGCCTCGAGGTCGGCCTCGAACGATCGGAACAGCTCGTCCTGGAGATCGCCGTGATAGGCCTCGGGCAGCTTGCGGCCGAGCTCGGTCTCGATCTCGAGATTGGCCTGCCGCGTCGAGCGGCCAAGGAAGCGCTCGAACACCTGATCCGACGTGATCGGATAGCCGTGGCGCGTCAGCACATCCGCATGCGCGCGACACGAGATCACCTCGCTGTCCACGAGCACGCCGTCGCAATCGAAGATGATGAGATCGATGGGCACTAAATCAAGAAGTCGGCTTGTCGTCGTCGAGCGGGACGCAATAGAGCTCGAGCCGGTGATCGACCAGACGGTAGCCGAGCTTGCGGGCGATCTCGGCCTGGAGCTTCTCGATCTCCTCGGAGGTGAACTCGATCACCTTGCCGTCGCGCAGATTGATGAGGTGGTCGTGATGGCTGTCGCGCATCTGCTCGTAGCGCGCGCGGCCCTCGCGGAAATCGTGGCGCTCGATGATGCCGGCATCCTCGAACAGTTTCACGGTGCGATAGACGGTCGAGATCGAGATCTTGTCGTCGACCGCGACGCAGCGCCGGTACAGTTCCTCGACGTCGGGATGATCGATCGCTTCCGCGAGCACGCGGGCGATGACGCGGCGCTGCTCGGTCATCCGCATGCCCGTGGCGGCGCAGCGCGCCTCGATATCGGACGCCTTGGATGCAGAAGAGGGTTTCAGTGTGGTCATAGCGTTGTCTGCCTGGCGGGCGCTTTCTGCCACCGATGTTACGACAAGTCACGTCGCATCAGAAGGGCGTTCAATTGTTCCCCATTGGGCTGCTTATAGTAGCGATCGCGGCGCCCGACCACCATGAATCCGCATCGGTCGTAGAGCCGCCGCGCCGGCTGGTTGTTTTCCTCGACTTCGAGAAATATTGTGCGCACGCCGCGCCCGGCGAGGTGGCCCAGATGGGTCATCAGCAGCGTGCGGGAGAGGCCGCGGCCGCGATAAGCTACGTCCACCGCAATCGAGAGAATTTCCGCTTCGTCCGCGCCGATCCGCGACACCGCAAAGCCGATCGTCTTGCGGCCGAGACGCAAGCGATGCACCAGCGTGTTGCGCTCGCTGATCATGCTCTCGAACTCGCCTTCGCCCCAGCCGCGCGCGAAGGATGCGCCGTGCAGCTGCGCGAGCCGCGCGGCATCGCGCAAGGTCGCGGGCTCGACGACCGCGCTGCCGCCGTGCCACCACTCCGACAGCCATCCCATCATGAGGTTGCGGCTTGCGCTGCGAGCGGCCTCTGCGCCGCCGGCTTGGCGTCTGGCGCCTTCAGATAGAACGGCCGCGCCGGCGCGGTGTCGGGATTGGCCGCCGCACCCAGCCAGGCGATCCAGCCGATATCGGGCGCGGGCTGCGCGTCGACCGCAACAGGCTGCGGTCCATCCTTCGGCCAGCGCTCGGCGAGGATGTTCGCCGCATTGCCCACCAGATGCGGCGCGCCGAACTGGGAAGCCGCGATCGCCTCGCCGATGGGGGCGACCTTCGGCCGCACCCGCTGGCTGCCGTCGCCGGCGACGATCTGGAAATAGACGTGATCGTGCCGCGCGTCGATCGCGGAGAGCACGGGCGCCGATCTGCTCTGGCTCACGACGGCGGCGGCATAGGCCGACAAGGTAGTCAGGCCGACCGCCGGCCGCGCGGCCGCGAGCGCAAGGCCGCGCGCCGCCGAAATGCCGACGCGCAGGCCAGTGAAGCTTCCGGGACCGACGGTGACGGCGATGCGGTCGAGCGCGGTGAAGCCGAGATCGGCCGATTGCATCACCCGCGCGATCAGCGGCATCAAGGCTTCGGCATGACCGCGCTTCATCGGCAGCGATTCCTGTGCGCGCAGCTCGGCCGTTTCGGTGTCGAGCACGGCTGCCGCGCAGGCGTCGAGCGCAGTATCGATGGCGAGGATCAGCATGAAAAAGCGAATGGCGAGTGGCGAATGGCGAACAGTCTAGCGAAGTAAGCGCCTATCCGCCATTCATCACGCACGATTTGCAGGCCCCCGACAACCGTCATTCCGGGGCGGTCCGTAGGACCGAACCCGGAATCTCGAGATTCCGGGTCTGGTGCCAACGCACCATCCCGGAATGACAACTTCGTCGTTACATCGGCCGGACTTCGACCACGTCGGGCACGAAGTGCTTCAAGAGGTTCTGGATGCCGTGCTGCAGCGTCGCGGTCGATGACGGGCAGCCGGAGCAGGCGCCCTTCATGTTGAGATAGACGATGCCGTCCTTGAAGCCGCGGAAGGTGATGTCGCCGCCGTCATTGGCGACGGCCGGCCGCACCCGGGTCTCGATCAGGTCCTTGATCATGTCGACCGTCTCGGCATCGGCCTCGTCGAAGAACTCGTCCCCGTCGTCGAGATCGGTGTCGCTTTGCGCCGTGCCGTCGGCGAGCAGCGGCGCGCCCGACATGTAGTGCTCCATGATGGCGCCGAGGATCGCGGGCTTGAGCTGCTGCCATTCACCGCCGGCCTTGGTCACGGTGATGAAGTCCGATCCGTAGAACACGCCGGTGACGCCGGGTACGTCGAACAGCTTTTCGGCGAGCGGCGAACGCGTGGCCGATTCGCGGCTCGCAAATTCCATCGGGCTGCCGTCGACCACGACGCGGCCGGGAATGAACTTCAGCGTGGCGGGATTGGGGGTGGCTTCGGTTTGAATGAACATGGTTCTCTCCAGACGTCGCCGGTTCAAGGCCGGCGCGTGCCTATCCACTAGCAGATGGCGACGGGGAACGCACGGTCAAGGGGCGCCGGGATATTAGTCCATAAAAATCAAATGGTTGGGCTCGACTTACCCTCCCTTGGAGGGACCTTGGAGGGGGAGGGTCGATCGCGCAAAGCGCGAGCGGGGTGGGGTGATCTCTCCCCACGCGCAGCGTTCGAGGCGGAGAGACCGTCACCCCACCCCGTCTCATGTATCGCTTCGCTCAACATGAGCCGACCCTCCCCCTCCAGGGGAGGGTAAGAAGCAGCGTCGCTAGGACAGCGAATCCACGCTTTGGTCGCTCAGGGCGCCGGAGATGATCGTCACCGGCACCGGGAACGTGCCCAGCTCATGCGCGAGCAGCGAGACCAGGGGCCCCGGACCCTCCGCGCCGGGATTGGCGGCGAGCACCAGCATGGCGATGTCGGGGTCCTCATCGATCACTGCAAGCAGCTGTTCCATCGGCGCGCCTTCCCGGATCACCCGTTCCGGCGTGATCGCGGCGATGCCGTTGGCGCGGCCGGCGGCGCGGTCGAGCGCGGCCTCCGCCGCCTCCTGTGCCTCGGCGCGCATGATGTCGGCCACACCAAGCCATTCCTGGCTCTGCTGCTCAGGCTCGATGATGCGCAGCATCACCACGCCGCCGCCGGCGCGGATCGCCCAGCGGCTGGCATAGTAGACCGCGCGATCCCATTCGGCGGTGTCGTCGACGATGACGAGGCATTTGGGCTTGTGACCCGGCTCGTAGCAAAGTCGCTTGCTGGTCATGCATGTCCCGGAATGTGCACGACCGGCATGCTGCCACACTCCCGCGATGTTTGGGAGAGGCGAAGCGGCGGGCGCCGTGGCGCCAGCCGGTGTTGCGAAGCGCGCCTTAGCGACGGCGGATGAAGCCGACGATGTCCTTGGCGAGCTTCATGGTCTCGTCGGCGATGGCACGGGCCCGGTCGGAGCCGTCGATGAGGATCGCGTCGATATGGCCGGGGTCGGCGACGAGGCGCTTCATCTCGCCGGCGATCGGCGCGAGCTTGGTGACGCACAGCTCCGCCAGCGCGTTCTTGAAGCTGGAGAACTGGCCGCCGCCGAAATCGCGGAGCACCTCGGCCTTGGAGCGGCCGGAGAGCGCGGCGAAGATGCCGACGAGATTGTCGGCCTCGGGGCGGGCTTCCAGGCCCTTTTCCTCCGTCGGCAGCGGCTCCGGATCGGTTTTCGCCTTGCGGATCTTCTGCGCAATGGTGTCGGCGTCGTCGGTGAGGTTGATGCGCGAATTGTCGGAGGCATCCGATTTCGACATCTTCTTGGTACCGTCGCGCAAGCTCATCACGCGCGTCGCCGGGCCCGTGATCAGGGGTTCCGGCAGCGGGAAGAACAGGCCGTCATTGTTGCCCTGGGCACGAATGGAATCGCCGAAATCGTTGTTGAACTTCTGCGCGATGTCGCGCGAGAGCTCGAGATGCTGCTTCTGATCCTCGCCGACCGGAACGTGGGTGGCGCGATAGAGCAGGATGTCGGCGGCCATCAGCACGGGATAGTCGAACAGCCCGACCGACGCGTTCTCGCGGTCCTTGCCGGCCTTCTCCTTGAACTGGGTCATGCGGCCGAGCCAGCCCATGCGGGCGACGCAGTTGAAGATCCAGGCGAGCTCGGCATGGCCCGAGACCTGGCTCTGGTTGAACACGATGTGCTTCCTGGCATCGATGCCGGCGGCGATGAACGCGGCGGTCACCTCGCGGGTGCTGCGCGTGAGCTCGGCCGGGCCGCCCCAGACGTCGACGCCTTGCGTGATCGCGTGCATGTCGACGACGCAATAGATGCAGTTGTGGGTTTCCTGCATCTTCACGAAGTTGACGATCGCGCCGAGATAGTTGCCGAGGTGCAGATTGCCCGTCGGCTGGACGCCCGAAAAGACCCGTTCAACGAATGGCATGGTCAGCCTTCCCATAGGTATTTGGCCGTCGTTTCCAACAGCGGCGCTGCCTCGTCAAGGGCAATTCGCGAGGTCAGTCGTGCCGGTCGTGCGGGGCAGGCCGCTTCAGGGCGTTGATCGCTTCCCGCCAGGAAGCCGCTCCGAAGATCTGCAGCAGCAAGCCGTAGACGGCGATTCCGGCCGCGATCTGCGCGCCGAGCGCGATGAATTCGATGAAGCCATGGGCCCCTGCCGGCACAAGTCCTGCCGTCAGCCAGAGCAGAGTGCCCATGGCAGCAGCGGCGAGCACGATCCGCGGCAGCCGCCTGCGGGCGCTCGCATCGACCGAGAAGCCGAACTCGCTCGTGCCCTTGCGGAGCAGCGAGAGCGCGCTGCTCCAGGCGCCGGCCGCGATGCTGGCGGCGATCCCGCTCGTGCCGAAGGCATGGCCGAGCAGGACGGCGAGCACGACAGCGACCACAAAGCCCTTGGCCGTGGCCCGCAGCGGCGTCATCGTGTCGCTGCGGGCATAAAAGGCCGGCGACAGCGCCTTGATCAGCACATGCGCCGGCAGGCCCAGCGCCAGCCACATCAGCGCGTGCGCGGTCGCCATGCTGTCCTCGGCGCCGAAGGCGCCGTGCTCGAACAGCAGCCGCACGATCGGCTCGGCCAGCACGATCAGGCCGAGCGTGGCGGGCAGCGCCAGCCCGGTCGCCAGCTCCAGCGCGCGCGATTCGGCATGCGCCACCGCCTCCCTATCGGAGCCAGCGACGGCGCGCGTCAGCTCCGGCACCAGCACCGTGCCCATGGCGACGCCGACGATGCCGAGCGGCAGCTCGATCAGGCGGTTGGCGAAATAGAGCCAGGACACCGCGGATGGCGTCGCCGAGGCGATGATCGCGCCCGCGACCATCAGCCATTGCGGACCCGAGCTTGCGATCATGCCGGGAATCGCCTTGGCGAAGAAGCCGCGCATCTCCGTATCGAAGCTCGCGCGCAGCGGCGTCGCCAGGCGCGCGCTTTGCTGCGACAGCAGCATCAGCAGTTGCAGCAGGCCGGCAGCGCCGACGGTGGCGGCCAGCATCCACGCAGCGAGACCGGCGTCGGCATGCCAGGCAAGCAGCATGAAGATCGCGGCGATCAGCGCGATATTGAACAGCAGAGGCGAGAACGCGGTGAGGGCAAAGCGCCCTTGCGCATTGAGCAGTCCCATCAGCACGGTGACGGGACCGGCGAAGGCGAGATAAGGCAGCATCAGCCGCGCGTTCTGGACCGCGAGATCGAGCGTGCCGCTGCCGAGGAATCCCGGCGCGATGACCGTGATGACCAGCGGCATCAGAAGCGCAATGCCGATCGAGATCGCGATCAGGGCCGCGCTGATCGTGCCGAGCACGCGGCCGGCGAATGCCGCCGCCGCCACGGCTCCGTCGCGGTCCCTGATACGCAGCCAGGCCGGGATCAGCGCCGCATTCAGCGCGCCCTCGCTGAGCAGCCGGCGTACCACGTTGACGAGCTGAAACGCCGCCAGAAACGCGTCGGCGACGGCACCGGTGCCGAGCAGCGCCGCGATCAGGGAATCGCGGGCAAAACCCAGCAGACGCGAGCCCAATGTTCCCGTTGAGACGGTGAGGAAGGAGCGGATCATTGCTCTCGAGAATACCGTTGCTTGCCCGTGCCGGCCCGGTCGTGATAGGCCGCGGGCCAGATTTCAGGCCGACAGGAAGCGGATTTCCGCAGGTATCGCAATCCGGCAAACAGGATCAAGGTGAATGGCTGACGTGAAATATGACGTTCTCGGCATCGGCAACGCGCTGTTCGACGTGCTGGTCAGGACCGACGAGGCCTTTCTGGCCAGGCACGGAATGGCGAAGGGCAGCATGTCGTTGATCGACGAGGCGCGGGCGGCTGCCATCTACAAGGACATGGGTCCGGCCACCGAGGTCTCGGGCGGCTCGGCTGCCAACACCATCGTCGGCATCGGCAGCCTGGGGGCACGCGCCGCCTATGTCGGCAAGGTCAAGGACGACCAGATCGGCAAGCTCTACGTCCACGACATCCGCTCAGCCGGCGTCGCCTTCAACACGCCCGCCGCCACGGACGGCCCCGCCACCGGCTGCTCCTACATCCTGGTCACCGGCGACGGCGAGCGGACCATGAACACCTATCTCGGCGCGGCGCAGGATTTGTCGCCCGCCGACATCGACCCGGCCGAGGTCGCGAGCGCCGCAATCGTCTATCTCGAGGGCTATCTCTGGGACCCCAAGAACGCCAAGGACGCCTTCGTCAAGGCGGCCAGGATCGCCCATGACGCCAGGCGCAAGGTGGCGCTGACGCTGTCGGATTCCTTCTGCGTCGACCGCTATCGCGACGAGTTTCTCTCGCTCATGCGCAACGGCACCGTCGACATCGTCTTCGCCAACGAGTCGGAGCTGCATTCGCTCTACATGACCTCGGACTTCGACACCGCGCTGAAGCAGCTGCGCAACGACGTCAATCTCGGCGTCGTCACCCGCAGCGAGAAGGGCTGCATGGTGGTCTCGGTGGAAGACGCCGTTGCCGCGCCGGCCTTCCCGGTCGACAAGGTGGTCGACACCACCGGCGCCGGCGATCTCTTCGCTGCAGGCTTCCTGTATGGCCTGGCGCGCAATCTTGCCTACAAGCAGTGCGGCGAGCTCGGCGCACTCGCAGCCGCCGAAGTCATCCAGCACATCGGCGCGCGTCCGCAGGTGTCGCTGAAGGAGCTGGCGCAGCAGCGCGGGCTGACCGCGTAGGGCTCTCGCCACTCTTTCCGTCATTGCGAGCGTAGCGAAGCAATCCAGTCTGTCTCAGCGGAAAGACTCTGGATTACATCAAGAGGGGTCGGCCCTCGGCCGGTGCTAAACTCGCAATGACGGTGTAGCTCACGCCGTCTTCGCCGCCTTCAATCCCAGCCGCTGCTCCACCGCGTCGCGCATCACGAATTTCTGGATCTTTCCCGTCACCGTCATCGGGAATTCATCGACGAATTCGACATAGCGCGGGATCTTGTTGTGGGCGATCTGGCCGTCGCAGAAGGCGCGGACCTCCTCGGCCGTCAGCGTTTCGCCCGGCCTGACGCGAATCCAGGCGCAGAGCTCCTCGCCGTACCGGGTGTCTGCGACGCCAAAAATCTGCACGTCCTGGATCTTGGGGTGACGGTACAGAAACTCCTCGATCTCGCGCGGGTAGAGATTCTCGCCGCCGCGGATCACCAGATCCTTGATGCGGCCGACGATGTTGCAATAGCCCTCGTCGTCTATGGTGGCGAGGTCGCCGGTATGCATCCAGCCATTGGCGTCGAGCACGCCGGCGGTCTTTTCCTTCTCCTCCCAATAGCCCAGCATGACGCTGTAGCCGCGGGTGCAGAGCTCGCCGCGTTCGCCGCGCTTGACGATCCTGCCTTCGAGATCGACGACCTTCACCTCGACATGCGGGTGAATGCGGCCGACCGTGGAGACGCGCCGCTCGAGCGGATCGTCGGTTGCGCTCTGGAAGCTGACCGGGCTGGTCTCGGTCATGCCATAGGCGATAGTGACCTCGCGCATGTTCATCTCGGTGTTGACGCGCTTCATCACCTCGATCGGGCAGGGCGCGCCGGCCATGATGCCGGTGCGCAGTGATTTCAAATTGAACGTCTTGAACTCGGGGTGATCGAGTTCGGCGATGAACATGGTCGGCACGCCGTACAGGGCGGTGCATTTCTCCTGCTCGACCGCACGCAGCGTCGCGAGCGGATCAAAGCCCTCGCCCGGGTAGACCATGGTGGTGCCGAGCGTGACCGAGGCAAGGTTGCCCATCACCATGCCGAAGCAATGATAGAGGGGTACCGGAATGCAGATGCGATCCTGTTCGGTCAGGCGCATCGCGCGGCCGGTGAAATAGCCGTTGTTGAGGATGTTGTGGTGGGTCAGCGTCACGCCTTTCGGCGAACCCGTGGTGCCGCTGGTGAACTGGATATTGACGGGGTCGTCAAATTGCAGGGCGGCGCCGAGCACGGCAAGCTGCTCGCGATGCTGTGCCCGGCCCATGCGCGCGACCTCCTCGAACGCGGCAGTGCCTGAGGTCGCCGGGCCGCCGATCTGGATCACCATCCGCAAGGCCGGCAATCGCGCCGCCTGCAACCGTCCGGGCCTGGCGTCCGCCAGCTCCGGCAGCAGCGTGTTGAGCATCTCCATGTAATTGCTGGTCTTGAACGCAGTCGCGGTGACGATGGCCGCGCAGCCGACCTTCTTCAGCGCGAATTCCAGCTCGCTGAGCCGGTAGGCCGGATTGATCGTCACCAGGATCAGGCCGGCTTTGGCGGCGGCGAACTGGGTCAGCGTCCATTCCGGCCGGTTCAACGACCAGATGCCGATCCGCTCCCCGCGTTCGAGCCCGAGCGCGAGAAAGCCCGCGGCAAGCGCATCGACCCGTTCGGCGAATTCTCTCCAGGTCCATCTGACGCCGTGGCTGGGCGAAACCAGCGCCTCGCGATCGCCCCAACGGCGCACCGCCTGGTCGAGGCTGCGACCGATGGTGTCGCCGAGCAGCGGCGCGTCCGAGATGCCGCAAACGTAGCTGTCCGCTTTATCGGCCAAGTCGAAATCCTTTCTTCAAAATGCTCGGCACGGTCTCTCCATCGTCATGCCCGGGGATAGCCGTCCCAAGGACGGCGTCGCTTCGCTCGTCCATGTCCGGGCATACACGTATTTGTGTCGCACGGTTGTACGTGGATGGCCGGGACGAGCCCGGCCATGATGTGTGGTGAGAGAGCTCGGCTCTCCCTCACGCCGCCTTCTGCCCGCTTCCGGCAGCATCGAGCCCGGCGTAAACCCCGCGCTCGAATCCTGCGAACGCCTCCAGGCATTTCGCATCGGCGAACGGCAGCAGCTGCATCAGGATCACGCCGGTGACGTCGCGCGCCGGATCGATCCAGTAGTAGGTGTTGGCGAGCCCTGCCCAAGCGAGGCTGCCGGCGCTGCGACCTTCGGCGGTCTTCGCGGTGTTGATCATGAAGCTGAGGCCCCACTTCTTCACCTGCTCCGGATAGAGATCGACGTCGTTGGTGTACATCGGTGCCGCCGTCGTCATCTTGCCCATGGCGAGATCGCCGATGTGATTCTGCCCCATCGTCGCGACGGTCTCGGCCTTCAGCACCTGATTGCCGTTGCCGCGCCCCCTGTTCAGGATCATCTGGGTGAACTTGATGTAGTCGGCTGCGGTCGAATACAGGCCGCCGCCACCCATGTGGAATTCCGGCTCCTGCTCGAGCTCGAACGGCATGGAAGCCAGCTGGCCGTCCTCGCCGCGCGCGTGCATGCCGACGAGGCGCTTGCGCATGTCGTCGGTGATCTTGAACGCCGTGTCGCTCATGCCAAGCGGGCTGAACAGATTGTCGCGCAAGTAAGCGTCGAGCCGCTTGCCGCTGACGGCCTCCACCGCCTTGCCGACGAAATCGATGTTGGTACCGTATTCCCAGCGCGTGCCGGGGTCGGTCATGATCGGGGTCTTCAGTGCCGCATTCTGGCAGGTGGTGATGGCGGGAATGCCGTTCTTGTCCAGATAGACTGCGAGATCGCCGTTCCACATATTGTAGCAGAAGCCGGCGGTGTGGGTCATGAGCTGGCGCAGCGTGATCGGTCCCTTGGCCGGGCGCAGCTTTGCCTCGCCCCTGGCGTCGAAGCCTTCCAGCACCTGCGGCCTGGCGAGATCGGGCAGCACATCGCCGATCGGCGCATCCAGCGACAGCTTGCCCTGCTCGACCAGCTGCATCGCGCCCGCCGATGTCACCGCTTTGGTCATCGATGCGATCCAGAACACGCTGTCGATCGTCATCGCATCAGGCTTGGACAGGTCGCGCTTGCCGAAGGCGCCCTGATACAGCACATCGTTGCCGCTGGCAGCGATGGCGACGACGCCCGGAATCTCCTTGGTCTCGCTCTTCTGGCGCAGAATCTCATCGATGAGTGCTTGGCTTTGCATGGCGTTTCCTCGGGTTTGATTATTGTTGGAAGCGATCGATTGTCCCTCCGTATGCTCGGCCCGGCAAGTGCATCCATGGACCTGCACCGGTCGCGATGTCGTGACTTGACGGTCTTGATCTCGCGCAGGACGACAACGGGGCTGAACGGCGATGCATCATCACAATCTGCGGTGGATGGTCATGCGTCGCCCTCATCCTGGATGGGGCTCCAGGCGATCTGTTTCGCGTGTCTTCGGACGCCTGAAACATTTCGTGAGCTGCCGCGTTCAGCACCCGGTCCGAATCCATGGGCCGATTAAGACTTGATCCAAATTGTTGCCGTCCGTGGATGGGTGGCGAGGGGGACCTTAGATGATTTCGACCTGGAGCGAATGGAAGCGCTATCCCCGTCAGGGACGCGGCGACAACCTGGAGGCGCCGATTTCGCCCGGCATTTACGAGGTCCGCATCGCCGGCACCGGCGCACTCTATTCCTTCGGCGCGGTCGACAATCTGGCGCAGGCGCTGGCTCTGCTGCCGGTCGGCTCGAAGTCATGGTTCGGCCGCCGAGACAGGTCCGACGTTCCCGATCTCGAATACCGGACCTGCGCGACGTCCACGAAGGCCGATGCCAAGGCCGCGGCCGAGCGCATGATCGGCCGCCGCGAGACCTATATGAGCGGCGCGGCGTAAGGCCGCTGCCAGTTTAACCCCCATCTGATGTGCGTTGCCGGGCGGTGCATTGCGCGCCGTCTGCCCCTATATTCCGGCCCGATCCGATCGCCTTAGGGAGTAACGCCATGACCCAGACCGCCGCCGCACGCGCCACGCAAGCCAGGTCCGATTTGCGCGACCGGCTGAAGGATCCGTCGCTCCTGAAGGAAGCTTGCTACATTGACGGCGCCTGGGTCGGCACGCCGGTGTTTGCCGTCAACAATCCCGCGACCGGCGTCGAGCTTGCAAAGGTTCCGCAATTGTCGGCAGATGATGCCACCAAGGCGGTCGAAGCCGCCGAGCGCGCCTTCCCGGCCTGGGCCAGGCACACCGGCAAGCAGCGCTCCAACATCTTGCGCAAATGGTTCGAGCTGATCGTCGCCAATCGCGAGGATCTGGCGCTGATCCTCACCTCCGAGCAGGGCAAGCCGCTCACCGAGGCACTCGGCGAGGTCGATATCGGCGCCGCCTATATCGAGTTCTTCGCCGAGGAAGCTCGCCGCGTCTATGGCGAGACCATCCCGACCCAGCGGCCCGATGCGCGGCTGCTCGCGATCAAGCAGCCGATCGGTGTTTGTGGTGCGATCACGCCGTGGAATTTCCCGAACTCCATGATCACGCGCAAGGTGTCGCCGGCGCTCGCGGCCGGCTGCACCGTCGTGCTCAAGCCGGCCAACGAGACGCCGCTGTCGGCGCTGGCGCTGGCCGTGCTCGCCGAGAAGGCCGGCATTCCCAAGGGCGTGCTCAACATCATCACGGGTGACGCACCGCCGATCGGCAAGGTGCTGTGCGAGCATCCGGCGGTGCGCTTCGTCGGCTTCACCGGCTCGACCGCGGTCGGCAAGATCCTCTATCAGCAGGCCTCGGTCGGCGTGAAGCGGCTCGGCCTCGAACTCGGCGGCAATGCGCCGTTCGTGGTGTTCGACGACGCCGACATCGACGCCGCGGTCGAAGGTGCGATCGTTTCGAAATACCGCAACATGGGCCAGACCTGCGTCTGTGCCAACCGTCTCTATGCCCAGGACAAGATCTACGACGAGTTCGTGCAAAAACTGTCGAAGAAGGTCGCGGCGATGAAGATCGGCGACGGCACCGAGAGCGGCGTCACGCAAGGGCCCCTGATCAACATGAAGGCGGTCGACAAGGTCGAGCGCCACATCGCCGATGCCGTGAAGCGCGGCGCCAAGGTCGTCACTGGCGGCAAGCGCAGCGAGCTCGGACGCTCGTTCTTCGAGCCGACCGTGCTGGCCGACGTCAAGCCGGACTCCCTGGTGTCGCAGGAGGAGACTTTCGGCCCGCTGGCGCCGGTGATCCGCTTCAGGGACGAAGCCGACGTCATCGCGATGTGCAACGCCTCGCCGTTCGGTCTCGCCTCCTACTTCTATTCCCGCGATCTCGGCCGCGTCTGGCGCGTCGCCGAAGCGCTGGAGTCGGGCATGGTCGGCGTCAACACCGGCCTCATCACCACGGAGGTCGCGCCCTTCGGCGGCGTCAAGGAAAGCGGTCTGGGGCGAGAAGGCTCGCATCACGGCATGGAAGAATATGTCGAGATCAAATACGTGATGATGGCGGGGGTGTAGCCGCCGGCTCGTCGCTTGACGCAGATCAAGAGCCACCGGGCGAGACAGCATAGCTTGGCGCGAGCGGCATCACATGGTGGCGCGCGCGCAGGGTTGCGGCTCGCGAATGCTGACGAGGATCTCTTTCGTTCCGGGTGAAAAGCAGCTTTTAGGCCGCTTCTGGCAGAGTGCCTCGGGATACTGGCACGGACCAACGGCGTGGACAGCGTGGCTTCTGGTGGTCGCATTGATCGTCAACGTCATCCTGCAACTCCTGACGCAGTACGGCCTCAACTTCTGGAATCGTGACTTCTTCAACGCCATTGGCCGGAAGGACAAGGCGGAACTTCTGTCCCAGGCGTTCCGGTTTCTGCCGCTGGCGGCGGCGAGCATCGCCTTGACCGTGTTCTCGGTGTGGGCGCGCATGACCCTGCAGCGTTCCTGGCGCGAGTGGTTGAGCAACCGCCTCTATAGCGACTGGCTGGCGGATGATCGTCTTCCGAAGCGCAACGCAATCCAGGGACATCACGAGGCACCGGAGTATCGCATCGCCGAAGATGCCAAGGTCGCGACCGACCTCCCGATCGATCTGGTCACCGGCCTGCTTCAGTCGGTGCTCACGATCGCAACCTTCGTGGGGGTGCTATGGTCGGTCGGCGGCAGCCTGGCAATCGATTTCGACGGAATCGCCTTTGCGATTCCCGGTTACCTCGTCCTCGCCGTGATCGCGTATTCCGCACTGCTGGTGATCGGCATCTGGCTGACGGCCGGCCGCCTGACGCGGGTCATCGAGGAAAACAAGCGCATGGAAGCCGAACTGCGGGCGATTGGAACACATGTGCGCGAGATCGGCGAAGGCAAGGTGGTGCAGGAGCCCGGCATGAACGGCCGTCACGCCGTTGGCGCTGCCTTGAAAGCCGTGATTGCGATCTGGCGAATCTACTGCTGGCAATTGATGCGGATGACGCTGGTCACTTATACGGGGCTTCTGGTGACGCCGGTGGTCGGCCTCCTGCTTTGCCTCCCCAAGTACCTTGGCGACACGATGACGCTGGGCGAAGTGGTTCAGGCTTCAGCGGCATTCGTCGTGGTCCAGACCGCGTTCAACTGGTTCACGGACAATTATGCCAAGCTCGCGGAATGGACCGCCTCCGCCAACCGGGTTGCCGAGCTCCTGCTGGCGCTGGATGCGGATCACCCGCCCGACGCTGATGCGGGGCATCGATCGATCCCTGCCAACCGCATCGTGCCGTCGGACGCCTGAGACAAAGCGCCTCGCGTCGGGACGACAAAGGGGTGGCTAAATCTTCAGCTCTTTCCCCGTCACGCGCCGATACGCTTCCAGATATCGCTTGCTGGTTGCATCGACCACGCTGGCCGGCAGTGGGGGCGGCGGGGCGTCGCCGTTCCAGCGGCCGGCGCGGCGCTCGACGTCGAGATAGTCGCGCAGGGGCTGCTTGTCGAAGCTCGCCTGCGGCTGGCCGGGCCTGTAGGCATCCACTGCCCAGAAGCGCGAGGAATCCGGCGTCATCACCTCGTCGATCAGGATGATGCGTCCGTCCTTGTCGCGGCCGAACTCGAATTTGGTGTCGGCGATGATGATGCCCTGCTCGCGCGCCAGCTCCTCGCCGAGCGTGTAGATCGCGCGCGTCATGCTCTCGAGCGTGTAGGCGACCTCGTCGCCGACCACCGCGCGCATCTTCGCGATGGTGATGTTCTCGTCGTGGCCGCTCTCGGCCTTGGTCGCCGGGCTGAAGATCGCAGGCTCCAGCTTCTCGCTCTCGACGAGGTCCGCCTTCAGCTTCTCGCCGGCCAGCGTGCCGCTCGCAGCATATTCCTTCCAGGCGGAGCCCGACAGATAGCCGCGGATGACGCATTCGATCGGAAACACGGTGGTCCGCTTGCATAGCATGGCGCGGCCGAGGATCTCGGCGCGGTGCGGCTCCAACGCCGGCACGGCCGCGACGACCTCGTCGGTGTCCGCGCTGATCATGTGGTGCGGCACCACGCCTTCGAGCTCATTGAACCAGAACGCGCTGATCTGCGTCAGCACCGCGCCCTTCATCGGAATGGTCTCGCCCATCACCACGTCGAAGGCGCTGATGCGGTCGGTGGTGACGAGCAGCAGGCGGTCTTCGTCGACGGCGTAGATATCGCGCACCTTGCCGCGTCCGATCTTGGGCAGGGGCAGGTCGCTGGAGAGCATGGTGGTCATCGACAAGGCCTTCGCACGAGGAATCCGGCCGCGCCTGGTCGCGCGGCCGGAAACCGGAATAGCCTATTCCGGCAGCGGAATGAACTCATGTTCCTGCGGAACTGCGGCGAAGCGGCCGGTTTTCCAGTCCTGCTTGGCCTGCTCGATCCGCTCCTTGCTGGAGGAGACGAAATTCCACCAGATGTGGCGCGGGCCTTCGAGCGCATCGCCGCCGAGAAACATCATCCGCGTCGCCCTGAGCGCCTTCACGGTGATGCGGTCGCCGGGCCGGAAGATCAGCAGCCGCGGCCCCTCGTAACGTTCGTTCGCGATCTCGACCTCGCCGTCCACCAGGTAAATCGCGCGCTCCTCATGATCAGGATCGAGCGGCACCGTGGCGTCCGCGACTGCCGTGACCTCGGTGTAGAACCAGGGCGACACCATCGTGACGGGCGAGGCGATGCCGAACGACGAGCCCGCGATCACGCGTGCCGTAAAATCGCGCTCGGAGATCATCGGCAGGTCGCCGGCGGCGTAGTGCTGGAACGACGGCGCGATCTCTTCCGCTCCGGCCGGCAGCGCGATCCAGCTTTGCAGCCCCAGCATCTTCTGTCCCGAAGCGCGCTGCGCATCCGGCGTGCGTTCGGAATGGGCGATGCCGCGCCCGGCCGTCATCAAGTTCATCGCGCCCGGCGCGATCTCCTGGACGTTGCCCTCGCTGTCGCGATGCATGATCGCGCCGTCGAACAGATAGGTGACGGTGGCAAGCCCGATATGCGGATGCGGCCGCACGTCCATGCCCTTGCCTGAGACGAACTGCACCGGTCCGAAATGGTCGAAGAAGATGAAGGGCCCGACCATCTGCCGCTTGCCATGCGGCAGCGCCCGCCGCACGGCGAAGCCGTCGCCGAGGTCGCGCGTGCGCGGCACGATGACGAGATCGAGCGCATCGCAGGACATGGGATCGCCGAGCACGGGATCGTTGGAGGGTTGCCAGCTCATGGGTAGGTTCCTTGTTGGGCTTTGTTGGACGCGAGCCTAGCACGAATTTGCAGCGTCGTCGCGACGAAGCCCACCCCAGACTCCGCTGTCATGCCCCGGCTTGACCGGGGCATCCAGTACGCCGAGGCCGATCGATTCGACCACTGCTGTCTCGGTGTACTGGATCGCCCGGTCGAGCCGGGCGATGACAGTGGAGAGTGAAACTGCGCTAACCCTGGGATGAGGATGGTCCTTGAAAAAGCAAGCGCAACAACCGATGTTCGGCTGCCTTCAACCGCGACGGTTCGCCCCAGCCGATGACCCTTGCCGCAACCGAGCTTGCCTTTCGCGCCGCGTCCGTCGCGCTGCTGCTGGTGCTGGCTGCGTCATTGGCCTCCGACTTCCGCAATGTGCTGGCAGCCCGGCTCGGCGCGGCGTTCGCGCTGGGCTCGGCCGCGCATGCTGCGAGCTATTCCATCGGCGCCTCTTCGCTGGTCGCGGGCTGGCACGCGCCGCTGATTGCATTGTCGACAGGCAACATCGTCGTGTTCTGGCTGTTCACGCGTGCGCTGTTCGACGACGAGTTTCGGTTGCGCTGGTGGCACGGATTGGTCTGGGCCGCGGTGACGACCTTCAGTTTCGCGGGGTGCGTCTGGATTGCACCAAGCGGCCACGTGCGGTTCTCCGTGACTGCGGTCAATCTCATCGTGCTCGGTTTCATCGCGCTTGCGATTGGGCAGACGATCGTCTCGTGGCCGGCCGATCTGGTGGAGCGGCGGCGGCGCGTTCGGGTCTTCATCGTCTGCGCTGCGGCGCTCTATGGCGGGTTGAACGCGCTGCTCCAGATTGCGATCGGCGGCAGTGCCGGCGACGTCGCCGACACCATCAATGCCGGTGCGCTCGCCTGCGTCGTCGCGATCATCGCCTATGCGATGATGCGCGTCGATGGCGCCGATCTGTTTCCGGCGTCGGTGGCTGCGCCGACAATGGCCAAGCCGGCGGCATTCGATGAATCCGCCGACCGAAAACTGATCGACGCACTGATGCGGCTGATGGCGGACGAGCGGGTCTATCGCCAGGAAAACATCACCATCGGCGTGCTGGCGGGCCGGCTGAAGATTCCCGAATACCGGCTGCGCCGGCTGATCAATCAGCGCCTCGGCTACCGCAACTTCAACATGTTCCTGAACAATCACCGCATCGAGGAGGCCAAGGCCGCGCTCGCCGATCCCGCCCAGGCCGAGGTCCCCGTCATCACCATCGCCATGGACGCCGGCTTCCAGTCTTTGGGGCCGTTCAACCGCGCTTTCAAGGCGGTCACCGGCGTGACGCCGACGGAGTACCGGCGGCTCAAGGTGAATGCGGCGTGACGGGCTGTTCTTCGCCGCTTCCCGCAAGCGGGACGAGGGGCCGATCGCTGTTTCCGCAACGTTTCCCTAGACCTCTGAAATAGCTCACCTATTCCAGAATCGACCAGCCCCGCTTCGACTTCGACCAGTCCATTTTTCAAATCCGGCGAGCACGTCATCCGCACCTCCGGCTTCCTCCCGGCTCGCCCCGAAGCCGGAGAAAGCCCGTGACCCGCCGCCGCAAGATCGCCCTCCTCACGACGACCATCGTCTGTGCCGGCCTCGCGCTCGGCGCCGCCCGGGCCCGCGATGTCCCGAAGGTCGCGACCGGCTTCGTCGCCGACATCCTCTGCTCCGAGACGTTCGTCTCCGGCCTCGATGTCAGGCGCAATTTCGCCGAGACCAATGACGCGATGCCCGGAACGAGCCTGATCACCTGGGCGATGGACTACCGGGTCGATCGCGTCCGCAAGGACGTCACGGTGACGCTGTTCGGCATCGGCCGCAGCCATGCGGCCTATCGCGAGGGGCTCGGCTGCACGCTCGACCATGGCGTGGGAATCGCCGCCGTCGAGCCGCCCGCAAACGACAGGCAACCCGCGCTGCTGCCCGAGATCGCGGGCCCCGCGATCGTGCCACCGCAAAGTCCCGAGCTTGCGGCCGCGCTCGACCGCGCCTTCACCGAGCCTGCGCAGCCGCCTTACCGGCGCACCCGCGCGGTGGTCGTGATGAAGTCGGGCCGCGTCATCGCGGAGCGCTATGCCGACGGCATTGGACCGGAGACGCCGCTGCTCGGTTTCTCCATGACGAAATCCGTCATCTCGGCCCTGACGGGCGTGCTGGTGCGCCAGGGCAAGCTGAGGCTCGACGGCCCCGCGCCGGTCGCGGCCTGGAAGGATCCCGGTGATCCCCGACATGCCATCACGGTCGACCAGCTTCTGCGCCACACCGCGGGCCTTGCGCTCGGCAGCTCGTTGCAGGCGTCGCTCGGCTCCGCCTTCGAGCCGGTGAACCGGATGAAGTTCGTGGAATCGGACATGGCGGCCTATGCCGAAAGCATCCCGCTCGAGACCGCGCCGGGCACGGCGTGGAACTATCACGACGGCAACATGCTCATTCTCTCGCATCTGATCCGCGATGCGGCCGGCGGCACACCGGAAGGCGCGCTCCGCTTTGCGCGCCGCGAATTGTTCGCACCCCTCGGCATGCGTCATGTCGTCCTTCAGCTCGACGGCTCGGGCACGATCGAAGGCTCGAGCGAGATGCTGGCATCCGCGCGCGATTGGGCGCGCTTCGGCCAGCTCTATCTCAATGACGGCATCGCCGGCGGCAAGCGCATTCTCACCGAGGGTTGGGTGAATTACTCGGCCTCGCCGACACCAAACGCCTGGGTCGGCATCGGCGCCGGCTTCTGGACCAACCAGGGCGACAGCTTTGGTGCGAGGTTCCGCGTGGCGCAGGGTTGGCCGCGCGATGCCTTCTTCGCCAAGGGCACGATCGGACAGTACGCCATCGTGATCCCGTCGGAGAAGCTGGTGATCGTGCGGCTCGGCCGCTCGCCGAACGCGCCGCCGGAAGCGGACGGCGTGTTCGATCTCGTGCGCGATGTGGTGGCGGCGACGCGCATCGTCTCTTCTCCCTCTCCCCGCTTGCGGGGAGAGGGTTGGGGTGAGGGGGAGTCTGCGCAAGGAAGGTGAGAGCTGGACTCGCGGAGAGTTCCCCTCACCCGGTATCCAAGCTGGCGCTTGGATACCGGCCTCTTCCCGCAAGCGGGGAAAGGCGAAGAGAGCCCTACCGCCCCAATTCCGTCGCCTTGGTCACGCGGTCGAACCGCTCCAGCGTCATGATCGCGTCGGCGAACTTCTCCGCCCGCGCGTTCAGCACCGGGCGTGCCAGCGTCAGGAATTTCTGCTGCATCGCCTGCGTGTCGGGGAACGAGGTCGGCTCGCCGGACGGATCCGCATAGAGCCGTTCATGCACACCGTCGTCCGTCGTGATGCTGACGCGCGCGCCAAAGGGATGGGTGCGGCCGACCTCGAGGCGATCGTCCTGCACCACGTCGAACTTGTCGGCGAGCGCGTCGATCGCGGCGTCGCCGAGCCGGTTGTAGTCGTCCCAGCCGAACGAGCCCTGGTCGAGCGCGAGCGCGCCGGTGAAGAACATCGAGAACTGGCCGCCGACGATCGAGCGCGGATGCCGCTTGGTTGCGGCATCGCCGGTCAGGGTGATGCCGTTGCGGTGCAGGCCGATCTCGACGCGCTTGACCTGGTCCGGCGTCAGATTGTGCTCGCGCCGCATCGCGATCAGCGCGTCGATCGCGGCGTGGGTATAGCGGCAGCTCGGATAGGGTTTTACGCCGATCTTCATCGTTTCGTAGGTCTTGCCGAGCTCGGCCACCGCCTTGTCCGGATGCGCGTCGTCGGTGTAGCCGGCAAGCAGACCGTGCTTGCCCTCAATTGACTCGGTCGCGCCGACGAAATCGTTGCGCGCCAGCGTGGCGGCAATCACGCCGTTCATCGCGGCGGCGCCGACCTGGTAGCGCTTGTTCCAGGCGCCGTTGACCAAAAATTGCAGCGAGCCCGCGGCCTGGCTGCCGGAGACGCCGAAGGCGGCGATGAGCTGCTTCTCGCTGAGGCCGAACAGCTTGCCGGCCGCCGCGGCCGCGCCATAGGTGCCGGCCGTCGCGGTCGGATGGAAGCCGCGCGCGTAATGCGAGGTCGGATCGAGCGCGTTGCCGAGCCGGCAGCAGACCTCATAGCCCGCAACGATCGCCGTCAGCACGTCGCGGCCCGACGCGCCCACCATTTCGCCGACGGCGAAGGCAGCCGGAACCACCGGCGCGCTCGGATGCAGCGAGGAATCGGCGTGGGTGTCGTCGAAGTCGAGGGAATGGCCGAGCGCACCGTTGAGCAGCGCCGCGACCGCCGGCGTCCAGGTTTTGGCATCGCCGAACACGGTCGATTCGCCCCTGGTGTCGAGCGCCAGCGCCTCCAGCATTTTCAGCATCGACGGGGTCGATTCCGCCTCGCGCCTCGCCCGGATCGCGCTGCCGAGGAAATCCAGCGTCAGCACTTTTGCGCGATCCAGCACCTCCGCCGGAATATCCTGGTATTTCAGGTTGAAGACGTAGGCGGCGAGCGTTGCGGTTTCAAAGGCCATCGTGTTTCCTCGTTTTGGCGCGCAAGTTAGGCGGGCTGATTTGGCCTTTCAAGCGGCCTTGGGGCTGCGGGCATCAGCCATGCTTTTGCTTGGCTTCCAGGATCGGACCGGGACTTCGATGGCACTCGGAAAAGAGCTGTTCGACCACATCAGGTCGCGGCGGACGCAATTGGGGCTGGCGATCCGGGTCACGGTGGCCGCGGCTGCGGCCTATGCGATCGCCACCGCGCTGCATCTGCTGCTGCCGCTCTGGGCGGTGCTGACCTCGTTGATCGTGACCCAGATGAGCGTCGGCCGCTCCCTGAAGGCGACGCGCGACTACATGCTCGGCACCATCGGCGGCGCCGTCTACGGCGGCGCCATAGCGATCCTGATCCCTTATTCCAGCGAAGCCGGCCTGCTGGGGCTTCTGGTGCTCTCGGTCGCGCCGCTCGCCTTCATCGCCGCGATCAATCCGAGCCTCAGTGCCGCGACGGTGACCGCGGTGATCGTGCTCCTGGTTCCCACCATGCATCACTCCGATCCCATGACCTCGGCGATCGATCGGGTCAGCGAGGTCGCGGTCGGCGCCGTCACGGGTCTGCTGGTCTCGTTCCTGGTGCTGCCCTCGCGCGCGGTGCGGCAGATCCGCGCCAGCGCGGCGACGCTGCTCGAACTGATCGCGGACGCCTTCACCGAACTGCTCGCAGGACTCACGCGCGGCCGCGACAACGACGCGCTGCACCGGATCCAGGACGGCATCGGCACCGCCATGGTCAGCCTCAACGCGATCGGCTCCGAAGCCGAGCGCGAGCGCGCCGCGCGCCTGTCGAGCGGTCCGGACACCGGACCGCTGTTGCGAACGATCCTGCGGCTGCGCCATGACGTCGTGATGATCGGCCGGGCGACGGTCGTGCCATTGCCGATCGACGTGCAGACGCGACTATCGGGGCCGCTGACGGAGGTCTCGACGGTGATCGCGCACTTCCTCCGCTCCGCCGCCGCGGCCTTGCGTGAAGGCGCCGGTGCGCCGCCGATCCATCCCGTCCACGTCGCGCTCCAGCACTATGCCGAGGCGGTCGCGTCTGTCCGCCAGGACGGCCTGATTCGCGGCCAGCCCGGCGACACCGCCGAGCGCTTCTTCGCGCTCGGTTTCTCCCTGGAGCAGATGCATCAGAATCTATGCGACCTCGACCGCGTCGTCGGCGAATGGTCGGAGGCGGCGGCCGGCAAGTCCGCGCGGGTGGCGGAGTAAGCTACCGCTTGGTCAGGCCCTTGCCTTGCATGCGCCAGACCAGGAGATCGATGCGGTCCTGGCCGAAGAACGGCTCGTTCTCGAACACGAAGGTCGGCACGCCCCAATGGCCTGATGCCGCGTGGTCCTTCTCGTTCTCCGCGATCACCTGCTCGTAGCGGTCCGGATCTGCTGCGAGGGCCGTATCCATCGCGGCGAGATCGAAGCCGGCCGCCTCCGCGGCACGGACGAGATGATCGCCCTCGTTCCACCCCGCCACCGAGCCGTCCCACAGCACGCGCGCGATCGCGGAGGTGAAGTCGAGCGAGCGGCCTTCGAGCTGCGCCATGGCGCCCAGCCGGGTCAGGCGGTGGATGTAGGGCTGCTCGGCGGCAACCTCCAGCGTCGCCATGTCCTGCACGATCGGGTCAGGCCGGGGAAAGCGGAACGGAATTTTCTCGTATTCCGCCACGCGGGTGGAGTCGCGCACGACATAGCGCGCGAATTGCGGATTGGCCTTCTTGAAGAAGCCCGGCACGCGCACTGCGAGCGGATAGACCGGGCGCAGATTGACCACGAGGTCGTAATCCTCGACCAGCTTCAGCGTCTTGGGCAGTGCCAGATAGCTGAACGGGCTGCGGAAGGAGAAGAAGAGATCGACTGACAAGGTCATCGCGCCGGCTCCACGATCCGTCCCATCATGTTGCGGACCACCAGCTTGTGGAAGGGCATGATGACGGTGAGATAGGTTCTGCCGAGCAGGTTATGCGTCCGCACCAGCGTCGTCGAGGTCACCCGACGGCTCGCGGCGTTGCCCGAAACGTCGACCACGATGCGGAAATCGAGATGAGAATCGTCGAAGCCGGCAACCAGGCGCTCGTGCGTTTCACTCAGCACCGGAAACAGCCCTATCATGCCGCCGGGCGCCGGTGCGCCTTCACCCGACGTCTTCAGCCCGAACGGCCTCACCAGAATGTTGCGCAGGCGCAGCAGCATCTCGATCCACCGCGGCCCGTCCACCACCATCCTGGTGCAGGCCTCGCGGGCATCGATCGCGGTCGCGCCGATCTCCACGCGAAACGCGTCGATGAACTGCGCGCCGGCCAGCAGCGCGTCGGCTTGAACTTCGGGGCTCACTTCGCGGACTGTCGTCGTCATCCCGCCAGTCTGCGCGTCAGCATCCGGAAGCGCAAGATCAGCAGGGCGGCATAGACGAACGTGCCGACCGAGAATCCGACCCAGACGCCAACCGCGCCCAGCCCCGTGTGGAATGCCAGCACCCAGGCGACGGGAAAAGCGATGCACCAATAGCCGATCGCGGCGAACAGCAGCGTCATCCTGGTGTCGTTGATGCCGCGCAGCGCGCCGCCCACGATGGTCTGGAGGCCGTCGGCGATGAAGAAGGTGGCGCCGACCAGCAGCAGAGTCGCGGTCAGCGCGACCGTAGGCGCGCTGGCCTCACCGCTGCCGAAGAACAATCGGCCCAGCTCGTAACGACCGAGGATGATGGCGAGGGTCAGGGCCGAGACCAGCGCTATACCGAGCACGGCGGCGACGAGACCGGCGCGCTGCACGGCCGCCGGGTCACCGCGGCCGAAGGCGTGACCGACCCGTACCGTCGCCGCCATGCCGATGCCGAGCGGCACCATGAACAGCACGGCGGTGACCTGCAGCGCGATCTGATGCGCGGCAATCGCGGTGGTCGAGATCAATCCCATCAGCAGCGCGGCCGAGGAGAACAGGCCATATTCCAGCAGCAGCGAGAATGAGATCGGCGCGCCGAGCGCGATCAGCTGACGCATCAGAGGCCAGTCGATCCGCCACAGCCGGGCGAGCGGGCGATAGTCCGAAAATGGCTTGCGCAGCCCCGCGATGGCGAGCGCGGCGACGAACGTGCCGAGATTGACGGTCGTGGTCGCAAGTCCGGCGCCGAACAGGCCGAGCTCCGGCAGGCCGGACGCGCCATGGATCAGGGCGTAGACCAGTACGGCATTGACCGGGATCGCCGCGAGCGTGATCCACAGCGGCGGCTGCGGCCGGTTCACCGCGCTCATCATGCTGCGCAGCGCGATGAAGCCGAGCGCCGGCGCGATGCCCCAGGCGAGGCCGTTGAGATAGCGCTGCGCCAGCGCCGCCGATTGCGGCACCTGGCCGAGCGCGAGCAGGATCTGCTCGCCATAGAGCGGCGAAGCCATCATCGGCAGCGAGATCAGGAGCGCGACCCACAGCCCGACGCGCAGGGAGCGGCGGATGCGCCTGACGTCGCCGGCGCCGTATGCCTGCGCCGCCAGCGGCGACACCGCCGACATCAAGCCGAGCCCGAAGGTGAAGCTGACGAAATAGACGGTATGCGCCAGCGCCGCCGCGGCGACCGCATCCTCGCCGAGCCGCCCGATCAGCGCGAGATCCGTCGTGATCATCGCGATCTGCCCGAGCTGCGTCAGCATCAAGGGCACGGCGAGGCGCAGGGTCTCGACGAATTCCTGCGCGAGATGGCTTGACGGCGCGCCGGCTTGCGGCTGCGCATGATGTTGCACGGTGTCGAGCATGGCCGGTCAATAGCACAGCCACACGTCGAAAACATGGCTCAGGTGTCCCGGACGCGCGAAGCGCGAGCCGGGACCCAGAGGCCACTGGCGCAGCTCTTCGCCGCATGGGCCCCGGCTCAGCAGCGCATCACTGACGTGCTGCGCTGCGTCCGGGGCGCGGGGGAAAGCGGTCTATCCTTCCTGTCCCCGCAGGCGGGGAGAGGCGAAGAGTTCTCAGCTCTTCCTCTCAGGCACGCGCTTGATCTTCGCCCCAAGCGCGTTCAGCCGTTCCTCGATGCGCTCATAGCCGCGCTCGATCTGGTCGGCGTTGTTGATGGTCGAGGTGCCTTCGGCGCAGACGGCCGCGAGCAGCATCGCCATTCCGGCGCGGATGTCCGGCGAGGTCATCGTCGCGCCGTGCAGGCGGCTCGGGCCGGCGATGATGGCCCGGTGCGGGTCGCACAGCACGATGCGCGCGCCCATCGCGATCAGCTTGTCGACGAAGAACATCCGCGATTCGAACATTTTCTCGAACATCAGGATCACGCCCTCGCACTGCGTGGCGGTGACGATCGCGATCGACATCAGGTCGGCGGGGAACGCCGGCCAGGGCTGGTCCTCCAGCTTGGGCACATGCCCGCCGAAATCGTCCTGGATCTTCAAGGTTTGATTGGAGGGCACGATGAGATCATCGCCTTCGATCCGGCAGACGATGCCGAGCCGCTCGAAACCCATGCGGATCGAGCGCAGATGCTCGACACCGGCGCGCACGATGCGCAGCGGCGAGCGCGTCACGGCGGCAAGCCCGATCAGCGAGCCGACCTCGATATGGTCGGGCTGGATCCTGTAGGTCGCCTCCCCCAGCGTCGCCGGCCCGTACACGATCATGGTGTTGGTGCCGATGCCCTCGATCCTCGCGCCGAGCGCGACCAGGAAATTGGCGAGGTCCTGCACATGCGGCTCGGAGGCTGCGTTGCGCAGATAGGTGACGCCGTCGGCGGCGACCGCCGCGACAAGTGCGTTCTCGGTCGCGGTGACGCTGGGCTCGTCCAGGAACACGTCCGCGCCGGCGAGCTTCGGCGCGCGGAATTCGAGCCGGTCGGTCGCGGTGACCTTTGCCCCCAATTGCTCCAGCGCCAGCACATGGGTGTCCAGACGGCGGCGGCCGATGACATCGCCGCCCGGCGGCGGCAGCATCACCTCGCCACAGCGGGCGAGCAGGGGCCCCGCGAGCAGGATCGAGGCGCGGATGCGCACGCACAGCTCGGGGTCGAGATCGGCGGCGCGGATGCTCTTGGCATGGATTTGCAGCGTGTTGCGGGCAGTCCATTCCGCCGACGCGCCGACCGAGCGGATCAGCTCGACCAGCGTCTCGGTGTCGCGGATTCGCGGCACGTTCTCCAGCGTCACCGGATGCTCGGTAAGCAGCGCGGCGGCGATGATCGGCAGCGCCGAATTCTTGTTGCCGGACGGCTCGATCGAGCCCGAGAGCCGGTGACCGCCCTCGACGATGTATTGGATGGGCGCCACTTGGTCTCTCACTGTGCTGTTGTGGTGGGCGGGCTGCCTAAAGCGCGATGCGATTAGGATGAATCGTCATCGCGCTTTAGGTTGTTGTTTAAGCATGATCTTTTCGGAAAACCGCTGCTCACCTTTCCGGATCATGCCCTCGGAGGCGGAAACTACCGAGAATCGAGCAGGGTAGCAATTCTGCACTGGTCGCGGCCGTGGGTCGCTGCTGGGCCGAAGAGGCCTGCCGCGCGATGGCGGGTGGCGAGGTTCAGGGCCTGCCAGCCGTCGTGCCCGGGCTCGTCCCGGGCATTCCTTGCGCCGCAGTCGAGACGTGGATGGCCGGGGCAGGCCCGGTCATGACGCTGCACAAGCAGCAAGCGCTAGATGTCGATCGTCGCGCTCAGCGAATGTTCCTGGATGAAGTCGCGGCGCGGCTCGACCACGTCGCCCATCAGCTTGGTGAAGATGTCGTCGGCCTCGTCGACCTCCTTGACCTTCACCTGGAGCAGCGAGCGCACTTCGGTATCGAGCGTCGTCTCCCAGAGTTGCTCCGGGTTCATCTCGCCCAGGCCCTTGTAGCGCTGCAGCGTGATGCCCTTGCGGCCGGCTTCGGTCACGGCCTCGAACAGGTCGGACGGACCGTGCACCACGTGCTCGACCTCCTTGCGCCGCAGCTTGCCGGAGCGCGCGTAGACGTCCTGAAGCTTGGGCGCGAATTCGTCGAGCTTGCGGGCTTCGGCCGAGCCGAGCAGCGCGTCGTCGATGACGGCCGCTTCCTTGACGCCGCGGACGGTGCGCTCGAACAGGAAACCCTGGCCCTCGACGAATTGGCCGACCCAGCCGCGCTCGACCTCGTCGGCCTGGCTGTCCAGCCGGGTGGCAATGTACTGCGCGGCGGCCGTGGCGTTCTCGGGGTTGCCGTAGACCGACTTGTTCAGCACGCCGGTGATCGCGGCCTGCTCGACCACCTTGCGGTTGTAGCGGCTGTGCAGATTGCGGAGGATGCTGCGAACCACGCGGGCATCGTCGACCAGCGAGCGCAGGTCGCGGCCGGTGCGGTCGCCGCCGGTGCCGGGAACGAAGACGCAGTCGTCGAGGCCGGCGTCGATCAGATAGTCTTCCAGCGCCCGCTCGTCCTTCAGATATTGCTCGGACTTGCCTCTGCTGACCTTATAGAGCGGCGGCTGGGCGATATAGAGATAGCCGCCGTCGATGATGTCGCGCATCTGGCGGTAGAAGAATGTGAGCAGCAGCGTGCGGATGTGAGCGCCGTCGACGTCGGCGTCCGTCATCACGATGATCTTGTGATAGCGCAGCTTCTCGACCGAGAATTCGTCGCTGATGCCGGTGCCGAGCGCGGTGATCAGCGTGCCGATCTGCTCGGATGACAGCATCTTGTCGGGGCGGACGCGTTCGACGTTCAAGATCTTGCCGCGCAGCGGCAGCACCGCCTGGAATTCGCGGTTGCGGCCCTGCTTGGCGCTGCCGCCTGCCGAGTCACCCTCGACGATGAAGAGTTCGGACTTGGCCGGGTCCTTTTCCTGGCAGTCGGCGAGCTTGCCCGGCAGCGAGGAGACCGAGAGCGGGCTCTTGCGCGTCAGCTCGCGCGCTTTTCGCGCGGCCTCACGGGCAGCCGCCGCCTGGATCACCTTGCCGACGATCATCCTGGCTTCGCTCGGGTGCTCCTCGAACCAGGCCTGAAGCGCCTCGTTGAGGACGTTCTCGACCACCGGGCGCACTTCCGAGGACACCAGCTTGTCCTTGGTCTGTGACGAAAATTTTGGATCAGGCACCTTCACCGACAGCACGGCCGTCAAGCCTTCGCGGCAATCGTCGCCGGTCAGCGCGATCTTTTCCTTCTTGGCATTGGCCTCGGCATAGCCGTTGACCTGGCGCGTCAGCGCGCCGCGGAAACCGGCGAGATGGGTGCCGCCGTCACGCTGCGGGATGTTGTTGGTGAAGCACAGCACGTTCTCGTGGTAGCTGTCGTTCCACCACAACGCGGCTTCGACGCCGATGCCGTTGGCCTCCGAGCGCACCATGATCGGTGTCGGCACCAGCGCCTTCTTGTTGCGGTCGAGATATTTGACGAATTCCTCGACGCCGCCGGAATAGTGCATCTCCTCGCGCTTCTCGACCGCGTGGCGCATGTCGGAGAGGATGATGTTGACGCCGGAATTGAGGAAGGCGAGCTCGCGCAGCCGGTGCTCGAGCGTGGCGAAATCATATTCGACGTTCTTGAACGTCTCGGTCGAGGCCAGGAACGTCACCTCGGTGCCGCGCTTGCCCGGCGCGTCGCCGACCACCTTCAGCGGTGCGACGGCATCGCCATGGGCGAACTCGATATAGTGTTCCTTGTTGTCGCGCCAGATCCGCAGGCCGAGCTTGCTCGACAGCGCGTTGACGACGGAGACGCCGACGCCGTGCAGGCCGCCGGAGACCTTGTAGGAGTTCTGGTCGAATTTTCCGCCGGCGTGCAGCTGGGTCATGATGACCTCGGCCGCCGAGATGCCTTCGCCCTTGTGGATGTCGACGGGAATGCCGCGGCCGTCGTCGCGCACGGTGACGGAATTGTCGGCATTGAGGATCACGTCGACGCGCGTGGCATGGCCCGCGAGCGCCTCGTCGATCGCGTTGTCGACGACCTCGTAGACCATATGGTGCAGGCCCGAGCCGTCGTCGGTGTCGCCGATATACATGCCCGGACGCTTGCGGACGGCGTCCAGACCCTTGAGCACGCGGATCGATTCCGCGCCGTAGTCGCTCGCGATGGAGGGCTCGTTTTCGGCAGCAGGCTGCCGAGCAGGTTCTGTCATGAGAGGCCTTCGAGATGTCGCCCGAATCAGCGGCGCAAAAGGCGCTGATTTGCGAGGCTATTTGTGCCATGAAAGACCGCTTGCGCCTAGCGCAAAGTATCTCCCGGCAACCCTTTGAGTAGATAGGGTTTTTAGGTCGGTTTTCAAGGCTTTCGGAGCGCGATTCTGGGCACTGCAAAAAGCGCGATTCGAGGGGCTGTTTTGGGGTCTGAAAGGCGTGGATTTTGCGGGCTGGGGAAGCGGTTCCGGGCAGTCTTTGGCCCGGCTCGGCGCGAGGCGCATTCCGCGGCCCAGCCCGATGCGCCACGTTGCGCCGGAAGGCAGCACGCCTCAATACAGCTGGAGTGGTGGCCACGCCTCGCCGTCGCGCCCGATCGTCAGCTCCCAGGTATCGCCAGCCGTGACGGTGAGCATGTTCGTGCTGGCCGGACGGCCCGGCACGCCCAGCTCGTAGGCATATTTGCCGGGCACGAGGTCCAGCGCGACGGCGTAGGCGCCGGCGGGGCGCAGGATAGTCCGCTCGTTGATCGCCAGCACGGCTTCGTTCTCGCCGATGTTGCTGAACACCAGCTTGGCCCGGCCGGGTTCGGGCAGGACGTTGGCCCGGGTCGCGACATCCGAATTCTTCTGCACGAGATCGACCGCGGTGCTGCCGCCATTGCGATCGAGCTCCAGCGCTGCCGGCCCGATCGGAGAGACGAAGGCGAGGCGCGCGTGATCGGCGGTGACCACCGCGTCATCCTGTCGTTCCTGCCAGCCGAGCTTTCGAAGCTCGGTTCGATAGAAGGCGAGGACGTCGCCGAGCGCTGCGGGCACGCGGGCTTCGAGCCTGGTCCGGAGCGGAGCTTCGAAGCCGGGCATCACGGTAGTGTGGAGCCCTCGATAGCTGTAGCGGGTTGGCGCAGGCAGCCTGGCGTCGGGATCCAGCGTGAGCGCGGCCGGGAACAGCGGCGGCAGGTTCGACACGAAGGCGCCGGCGCTTGCAGCGAGCAGGCAGCTTGCGATGAGAGCGAGGCCGCACGCCACAAGCTGCCATCGTGCCGGAGCTTGCGCCCCATGCCCCACCGTCGCCATGCTCATGCTCCAAGGATATCGCGCGTGTTGAAGATCCTGCGCGATGGCCGCCTCCGGCAGCCACAGGCAGCTAGTCGCGGCCGGAAACGGTCGGGTTCAATGTGGCGGCCTGCCTTCGCGCCGAGACTCGTCCGCTCTCGACGTCAAAGACTTCGCCGTCCGCGCCGATCTCGGCGAACGCGGCAGGATCCGCACCGGTCAGCCACACCTGCGCGCCGAGCGTCTTCAACTCCTCGAACAGCGCCGCACGGCGGTTCGGATCGAGATGCGCAACCACCTCGTCGAGCAGCAGCAGCGGCACGATCCCCGTCATCTCGGCGACCAGCGTCGCATGGGCCAGCACGAGGCCGATCAGAAGCGCCTTCTGCTCGCCGGTGGAGGCCTCGCGCGCCGGCATGCTTTTCGGCGCATAGACGACCTGCAGATCGGTGAGATGCGGGCCGTCGGTGGTGCGGCCGGCAATGGCGTCGCGCGGGCGATTGTCGCGCAGGATCTGGCGGTAGCGGTCCTCGACCGACGTCGCGGTCTCCGTCAGCAGCGCGTTCTCCATCCAGCCGTCGAGCGCGATCTGCGCCGAGGGAAAGGCTGAAGCCTGCGCGCGCGCGTTGAGCATGCCGGTGAGCCTTGCCGCGGTCTGGCCCCGCGTTGCCGCGACCGCGACCGCAAGCTCGGCGGTCTCGCGCTCGATTGCGTCACACCAATGGTCGTCGTAATTGCGCGCCTCCAGCAGGCGGTTGCGTGAGCGAAGCGAGCGTTCGAGTGCGTTGATCCGGCTGGAATGCTCGCTGTCGATGGCGAGCACGAGGCGATCGAAGAAGCGCCGCCGTTCGGAGGCTGCGCCCATGAACAGCCCGTCCATCGCCGGCGTCAGCCACACCATGCGGACGTGGTCGCCAAAGGCGCTGGCCGACCCCACTGGCTCGCGGTCGATGCGGCAGCGCCGGCCGGCGGAGCTGTCCGGCCGCGGCGCGTCGATCCCGGTGCCGAGCGTCGCAAGTCCCAGCGCGCCCTCGACCTGCGCCGACACCGCCCAGGAGCCGTCGCCCTGGTTGTCGGCGACGTCTTCCAACGTCGCCCGTCGCAGGCCGCGCCCCGGCGACAGGAACGAGATCGCCTCGATGCAATTGGTCTTGCCCGCTCCGTTCGGCCCGACCAGCGCCACCATGTCAGCCGCCGTCTCGAGCCCCGCCGCCCGGTAATTGCGAAAATGCGTCAGCGTCAGGCGATGAATGCGGGAGGGGGTCATGTCACTCTGTCATTGCCGGGCTTGACCCGGCAATCCATCGCCCGCATCAGCGGACAATTTCATCATATAGGTCTTGCCACGCGGGATTGCTCTTCACGATCAGATCGATCTTCCACTCGCGCGACCAGTGTTTCATGTTCTTTTCGCGCTGAAGGGCAGCGGCGATTGTGTCGTGGGCCTCGAAATAGACCAGGGTCTTCACCCCGTAGCGTTTGGTGAAGCCGTCCGCCAGGCCTTCACGGTGCTCGTAGACGCGTCTGACCAGATTGTTGGTGACGCCGATGTAGAGTGTTCCACCGGGCTTGCTGGCGAGGATGTACACCCAATAAGTCATCTTGTTTGATGGATGGCCGGGTCAAGCCCGGCCATGACGAAAAGACAGAAATTCCTCACACCCGCATCGGCATCAGCACGTACAATGCGCTCTTGTCGTCGCGGTCCTGCACCAGCGTCGGCGAGCCGGGATCGGCGAGCTTGAGCGTTGCGACGTCGCCTTCGATCTGGGCGGCGATGTCGAGGAGGTAGCGGGAGTTGAAGCCGATATCGAGGGCGTCGGAGGCGTATTCGACCTCCAGCTCTTCGGTCGCGCTGCCGGAATCCGGATTGGTCACCGACAGCACCAGCTTGCCCGCCGACAGCGACAGCTTCACCGCCCGACCGCGCTCGCTGGAGATCGTCGAGACGCGGTCGACCGCGTTCTCGAAATCCTTCTTGTCGACGACGAGCTCCTTGTCGTTGCCTTGCGGGATCACGCGGCCGTAGTCGGGGAAGGTGCCGTCGATCAGCTTCGAGGTCAGCACCACGTTGCCGATGGTGAAGCGGATCTTGGCTTGCGACAGCTCGATCGTCATCTCGGCGTCGGTGTCCTCGATCAGGCGCTGCACCTCGCCGACGGTCTTGCGCGGCACGATCACGCCGGGCATGCCCTCGGCGCCCTTGGGCTGCACCAGGTCGAGCTGGGCGAGGCGGTGGCCGTCGGTGGCGACGCCGCGCAGGGTGGCGGCCTTCGCCGTGCCGGCGGCGTGCAGATAGATACCGTTGAGGTAGTAGCGCGTCTCCTCGGTGGAGATCGCGAACTGGGTGCGGTCGATCAGCCGCTTGACGTCCTTGGCGGCGAGCGAGAAGGAGTGCGACATGTCCCCGGCGGCCAGATCCGGGAAATCGTTCTCCGGCAGCGTCTGCAGCGTGAAACGCGAGCGGCCGGCGCGGATCGCCAGCACGGCGCGGTCGCCGTCGGCCTCCAGCACGATCTGCGAACCGTCCGGCAGCTTGCGCACGATGTCGTAGAACATGTGGGCCGGCACGGTGGTGGAACCGGCGGTCGCGGTTTCCGCGGGCAGCGTTTCGGTCACCTCGAGGTCGAGATCGGTCGCCTTCAGCGACAGTTTCGCGTTCTCGGCGCGCACCAGCACGTTGCCGAGGATCGGAATCGTGTTGCGGCGCTCGACCACGCGGTGGACATGGCCCAGTGATTTCAGGAGTTGCGCGCGTTCGACCGTAACCTTCATTGCACTACTCGCCCGATCCCCAAGGAAAACACAGCGTTGATAAGGCCGGGCGGCGGACGCGCGCCACGGCACCGAAGACCCCGGAAAGCCGGATCATCCAGCCGATATGATCAAAGCCGTCAGGGCCGCGCAAGGTGGCCCGGATGGCCACCGGATTCAAGGGATCGGGGGCAGTTCCCCACGATTTACCGTCCAGAACGAGTCCGCCGCCCCGGCTTGGCCGGGGCGGCGGGAGAAGGGCAGGGGGAAGCCTAGGCGTTTATTCCTGAAGCTGGCGCTTCAGCGACTCCACTTCCTCCGACAGCGCGGTGTCCTTGGAGACCAGCGCCTCGATCTTGCGCACCGCGTGCAGCACGGTGGTGTGGTCGCGTCCGCCGAAGCGGCGGCCGATCTCGGGCAGCGAGCGCAGGGTCAGCGTCTTGGCGAGATACATCGCGACCTGGCGCGGGCGGACCACATTGGCGGTGCGGCGCGAGGAGAGCAGGTCGGAGCGGCTGACATTGTACTGCCGCGCCACCACGCGCTGGATGTCCTCGATCTTGATCCGCTTGGGCTCCTGCGGCCGGACCAGGTCGCGCACCTCGTGCTCAGCCATCTCCAGCGTCACCGGCCGGTTGTTGAGCTTGGAATGCGCGAGCAGACGGTTGATCGCGCCTTCGAGGTCGCGGCCGTTATGGGTGATGGTGCGCGCCAGATAGTGCAGCACATCCTCAGGCACCTCGAATGTCGCATGGTGGGCGCGGGCAGCCGCGACGCGCGACTTGAGGATGCCGTGGCGCAGCTCCTCGCCGAGCGAACCCATCTCGACCACGAGCCCGCCCGCGAGCCGCGAGCGCACGCGGTCATCGAGGCTTTCGAGATCGGACGGCGGGCGGTCGGCAGCGATCACGACCTGGCGGCCGGCGTCGATCAGCGCGTTCAGCGTGTGGCAGAACTCGGCCTGCGTCGACTTGCCCTGCAGGAACTGCAGATCGTCGATGACGAGCACGTCGATGCCGCGCAGCGCTTCCTTGAAGGCCAGCGCCGTCTGCGTCTTCAGCGCGGCGACGAAGCCGTACATGAATTTCTCGGCGGTGAGATAAAGCACCTTGCGCTCGTTTCCGGAATTGCCGGCCCAGGTCACCGCCTGAAGCAGATGCGTCTTGCCGAGGCCGACGCCGGCATGGATGTAGAGCGGATTGAACATCACGGGATCGCCGCGCCGTCCTTCGGCGACCTGGCGTGCGGCCGCATGGGCCAGCGTGTTGGAGCGGCCGACGACGAAGCTCGCGAAGGTCAGGCGCGGATCGAGCGGCGAGCCGCCGAGCGCGTCGTGATTGGCCGAGACCGGCGCGGTCGCGGTCGAGCGCAGCTCCAGCGCGGGCGGGCGGCGAGCCTCGACCGGCGCGGGTGCTTCCTTCGGCTGCACCACGGGGCGCACAGCGGACCGGACCGTGAGATCGATGCGATGCACTTCCGGCATCTCGGCCTGCCAGCACGACAGCACGCGCTCGGCATAGTGGGCCTGGATCCAGCTCTTCAGGAAGCGCGTCGGGACCGAAAGCCGCACGCTCTCATCCTGCACGCCTTCCAGATCCATGCGTGCAAACCAGCTCGTGTAGACGTCCTCGCCAACGCTCGAGCGCAGCCGCCCTTTCACGCGTGACCAGCGATCCTGTTCCATTGTCATCGTCAGAAAACTTCTCTTGAGAGATATAGTTGCGTTGCGAGCGCCATGCAGGGTTTCTGCCACGGTCCCTGAAGTGGCGCGACCTCGAGCGAGTCCATCGTCAGACATGGCTCGACCGTTCGACGCGAACGCCGCAGGTCAGATCAGCGATGTCCAGGGATGGAGGGGTCGCGAGGTCAGCGCGTACTCGGCGCTCCGTCACACGCGGGAGGCTGGAGATCCGACGGAGCTGGAACGGCATCGTTGGAATAGGAAACGTGCTTCAATACCGCGTTGAGTCCGTAAGACATGATACCTCCCCGTCCTGCCGTGATCTCTCACGGCAAGGTCCTGCGTGTCCTGAAGACAACCGCGCCGTACTCCTGTCGCGGATGCCTGCCCAATGTACTGGTCGTCCGCTCGACTTCGCCACCTTGCGGCGCCGGGGTAGCGTTGCGATGTCTCTCCTGTGCGCCTGGCGCGAGCGGGAAGATCCCGCTTGGAGACATTCAGACAAAGAGCTACCATTCCCATATTGCTATGGGTTTTGAACCGACATCGCTTGTTGGAGCGTCGCCTACGTGCTCACCGCCGCCGGTTTGCACGTTCGCCCCGTTTCCTAAACCGCGCTGGTCTGAAGATCGTGGGCGCCGCCGACGACTTAAGGAATACACTAAGCGGAAAGACTCGCAACGAAATTGATTCACACTTGAGGCACCAAAAAACTTGACCTCGGTTAACGCCGCGCGCGAGTTGTTCACAGGCTCCGAAGCAAGTTTTTGAATCCGTGCACAGAATCCAGAATGTCGCGCATCATGTGACAATTCTCGGCTACCGCCAAAATTTTTTTACAAATTCGTCACGCGCCCGACGTGCCGGCGAATTTTCCAAATGCTTGTCGCTGCTATGTCGATAAGTGATTATCGGGTCATCGCTTTTCGAGACTGGTTTTGCAGGGTAACTCCACCGTGACGCGCATTTCGGTGAATCTGCGGTATGCAGAATTCTCGTTGGCGCCGATTCAATTCGAGCCCGCAGCACAGGGGTTTTTGCAACGCAGTGAAGTTTCCGCTGTTGCAGAAAATCCGCCGGTAGAACTACGGAGCGAAGAATAGCGCAGACGATGCAAATCGTCCGAGCGAAGATCGAATCTCGCGCGACCGCTTGCGTGAATATGGCAGGCAACAAAAAAGCCCGGCGCGATGCCGGGCTGTTTGACGCGCTGACCGGATCGACCGATCAGAAGATGCCGGAAGATTACTTCGCGAGCTTGGCGATCTGCGCGGTGAGGCGCGAGACTTTGCGGCTGGCGTTGTTCTTGTGAATGATGTTGCGCTGGGCGGCGCGCATCAGAGCGGGCTCGGCAGTCGCGAGGGCCTTCACGGCAGCGGCGCGATCGCCGGTCTTGATGGCTTCCTCGACGGTGCGCACGGCGCCGCGCATCTGGGTGCGGCGCGACTTGTTGACGGCGGTGCGGCGGGCGATCTTGCGCGTCGCTTTCTTGGCGGAAGTGGTGTTGGCCATGGTCTCAATGTCCTTTGCGGGTACCGGTCGCGTCTTGGTCGGGTAGCGCCGGCTTGCTTGACCGCGTAATCGACGCTCGGATTTAGGGTGTTCGGTTGCTGGGCCGTTCCCGGAGCATGAGCGACAGCCTTGCGGCTGTCTCTGAGGCTCCCAAGCGTCTTCGAGCTCAAGGTGCCTGCAACTGCTCAAAGAACAGCGGCGGCAGGATTGCGCCCACCGCCAGTTGGCGCCCTTATAGAGAGGGTCTTTCGCACCGTCAACGCTTTCGGGAGCTCGAAATCCGGCCTTTGCGGCCCGGATGGGCGCCGTAACGCCCTGAAGAGGTTGAATTTCTGCCGTCACCCGGCTATTGGCTGGCAACGTTCCGCAAGGTCGTCCGATCGCACGACCATCGTAGGTGAGGCATGATCCGCGGCTTTTTCCGATTGATTGGGCTGTTGCTGCTCGCCGGCGGGTTCATCTTCATGGTCTATGACGGCGCCCGCTGGGTGGCCGACCAGAGCCTCAGGTTCACCCGGTTCGGCCAGTTCTGGAACGACGTCAATCAGGCCAGCCAGTCGGCATTCCGCACCTGGGTCGAGGCCAAGGCGCCCTGGCTCTGGACCTCGGTGATCCGCCTGGTGCTGGATCAGCCGGTCTTCGCCGTCCTCGGCATTCTGGGCATCCTCCTGATGATCCTGTTCCGCCCGCGCAAGCCGTTGATCGGCTATTCCCGGGATTGATCTTCAATTCCCGCGGGATTGATCTTCAATTCCCGCCGGGACGGAGCCTGAAGCTGGCAGCGGCGTAACAAGGCTGCCCCTTGCCGCGTAGATGCCTGTATCCCCACCACGTGATCGCGAGCACGTCGCCTGAGCGCCTGGTTTGCCAGCTGGCTCGGGTGACGGACGGCTCGTCTCGGAGGTTCAATCATCATGCTGTTCATGCGCAAGACCATCGCATTGCCGAGCGCAACCGAAGCGCTTCCGGGCCGTGCGCAGGCCATACCGACCGCGACCACCCATTTCGTCAACGGCGCCAAGCTGCAGCCGCCTTATCCGGCCGGCCTCGAGCGGGCTGTGTTCGGCCTCGGCTGCTTCTGGGGCGCCGAGCGCAAGTTCTGGGAGCTCGGTGACGGCGTCCACGTGACGGCCGTCGGCTACGCCGGCGGTCACACGCCGAATCCGAGCTATGAGGAAGTCTGCTCGGGCCGCACCGCCCACACCGAAGTTGTGCTGGTCGTGTTCGATCCGAAGAAGATGTCCTACGACAAGCTCTTGAAGACCTTCTGGGAGAGCCACAACCCGACGCAGGGCATGCGCCAGGGCAACGATGTCGGCACGCAATATCGAAGCGCGATCTACACCTGTTCCGATGCGCAGAAGAAGGCGGCCGAGCAGTCGAAGGCGCTCTACCAGAAGGCACTTGCGGCCAGGGGCCTCGGCGCCATCACCACCGAGATCGCGCCTGTCGGCGAATTCTATTTCGCCGAGGACTATCATCAGCAATATCTGGCGAAGAATCCCGCCGGCTATTGTGGCCTGGGCGGCACTGGCGTGTCCTGCCCGATCGGCGTCGGCGTCAGCGCTTAGACGGAAGTCGCCGAAGTGTGAGAGCTTACCCTCCCCTGGAGGGGGAGGGTCGCTACGCATGCAGCGAAGCGTAATGCGTAGCGGGGTGGGGTGACGGTCCCTCCACATCCAACAGTGCCCGGGTGGAGAGATCACCCCACCCCGCTCGCGCTGCGCGCGATCGACCCTCCCCCTCCAGGGGTGGGTGAGACCGTTCGCCCCCTCCCACTCAACGCTTTATTAACCATAACCGGTGCATCACTGGGGCCGTCTCGTTTCGAGGGATTGTTCCGGTGCCGGTTGCACGCGCGTTTCGATGGTCGATCTTGGCGGCGTCCCTGGCAGCGTCCGCTGCGCTTGCCCTTGGCGGCTGCATGCAGACCGCCGGTCCCGTCGCGGTGATGCAGCCGCGCGCCGATCTCGACTCCATGGCCTATGGCCAGCCCTACAGCGCGCCGCAGCCGGTCGTCGCCGACGGCGGCGGCGCCATCGGCGCGCTGCGCAACTCCTTTGCCTCGGCGCCCGCACCCATGCCGGTCGGCTACGCCGCGCCGATGGCGGTGCCCGTGCGCAATGGCGCCTCCTATCATCTCGACGCCGGCGACAAGCTTCGCGTGGTCGTCTACGGCCAGGAAGGTCTCACCAACAGCTATTCGATCGATGCCGGCGGCTCCATCACCATGCCGCTGATCGGCGCCGTGCCGGCGCGCGGCCGCACCACCGCGGGTCTTGCCGGCGAGATCGCTGCGCGCCTGCGCAACGGCTACATCCGCGAGCCGTCGGTGGCGGTGGAGATCGAGGCCTATCGTCCGTTCTTCATTCTCGGCGAAGTCACGGCGCCCGGCCAGTATCCTTACGTGCCGAACATGACCGTCGAGAGCGCCGTCGCCATCGCCGGCGGTTTCTCGCCGCGCGCCAAGCGCGACATGGTCACCATCACGCACACCGAGAACGGCGGCTCCATGCGCGCCGTGGTGCCGCTCGGCACGCCCTTGAATCCCGGCGACACCGTGTTCGTCGGCGAGCGCTGGTTCTGACGAAGCACGACGTACTTCGTCATTCCGGGATGGTGCGCTAGCACCAGACCTCAGGTGCGCACTTTGCGCACCGGAGTTCGACGCTGACGCGCCGCCCCGGAATGACGCTTATGGCGTCATTTCAGATGCTTCGCGAAAAATGCCATGCTGCGCGGCCAGGCGATGTCGGCGCTGGCCTTGTCGTAGCTCGCGCGCTCGTCGCAATGGAAGCCGTGCTGGGCGCCCGGATAGATGAAGACCTCGACGTCGGGCCGCTTCGACTTGATGGTCTCGACGTCGGTCAGCGGGATGCCGGCATCCTTCTCGCCAAAATGCAGCTGCGTCGGCACCTTCGGTGTCTCGTCTGCAAAGCGCACGACCGCGCCGCCATAATAGCCGACCGCGGCCGTCAGCCCCGACAGCCGCGTCGCCGCGACAAAGGCGATGCTGCCGCCGAGACAGAAGCCGATGATGCCGACGGGCCCGACGCTCTTCACGGCATCGATCGCCGCCTGGGTGTCGCGCAGCATCGCGGCCCAATCCGGATTGGCGACGAACTTGCGCGCCTCCGCAATCTCGTCGGGCGAATAGCCCGACTGGAAATTCGGTGACGTCCGGTCGAAGATCGACGGCGCGACCGCGACATAGCCTTCCGCCGCGAGGCGGTCGCAGACCGAGCGGATGTGATGATTGACCCCGAAGATCTCCTGGATCACCACCACCGCGCCCTTCGGCGCGCCACCGGGATCGGCGCGATAGGCGCCGAACTGGAAATTGTCGGAAGCGGTCAGCTTGATGTCCTGTCCCACGCGGGTTGTCCTTCTTGGTTGTTCCGAAATCCACTCTTTCCCCTCATCCTGAGGAGCGCGTCAGTGCGTCTCGAAGGATGCAAGGCCGAGACGCGAGAGCCGGGCCATTCATCCTTCGAGACGCTTGCTGCAAGCTCCTCAGGATGAGGGGAGACACCTCACTCCCACATCCAGTTCTCGCCGTAGTCCTCCTTCCATCCTGCCAGCCGTCCGTGGCGGAATTGCAGGAACAGGCGGTGGCGGTAGGGGATCAGCCCGCTGCCGCCGATGTTGCGCAACGCGAGATAGATCTCGTTGCCGGGACGTCCGCGGACATATTGCAGCGGCTGGCCCAGGGCGCGCGCGGTCTGCTCGGCATCCATGCCGAAGGCGAGCGGCGTGTTGTTGGACAAGGTCGCGACGAAGGGCTGGCGCGGTGGCATGGCGCCGAACGGCTCGGCCTGCGTGGACGCCGAGAAAACCATCGCTACGATGCCCGCAGCCAACGTCGCTCGCTTCATCGCTTCAAGTCCTCGTCTGACCGGCCTATGCCGGCAAGTTCTTCAGGAAAGGCGCGACCGCGTCAACAAAAGCCTGGGGCTGATCGATGTTGACGGCGTGTCCGGCGGCGGGAATCACGACCTTTTGTGCGCCGGGGATCTTCGCCGCCATGTAGTCGGACGCGGCGAGGAACGGGGTGTCGTCGGCGCCGACCACGATCAGGCTGGGCACCTTGATCTCGGGCAGCAACTCGATCACGCGCGCATCGCGCTGGGTCAGCATGCCGCGCGCGGCAAGCGCCAGCCCCCTGGCGTTGCGATGGCTGGCGGTGGCGCGCTCGCGCGTCGCCGATTTCAGGACATCGAGTCCTTCGCGGTCGAGCCCGTCGGCAGTCGCAAGCGCCCGCGCGTTCCACGCCTGCCGCGCATCGTCCTTCTTGAAGCCCGGTCCGGTATCGATGATCAACAGCGCGCGGGCACGCTCCGGATGAACGCGATAGAACGCGAGCGACATGTAGCCGCCGAGCGAGAGGCCGCCGATGACGGCGCGCTCGGCACCGACCGCGTCGAGGATCGCCGCCATGTCGCCGACGGTCAGAGCTTCGCTGTACGCGTTCGGATCATCGGGATAATCGGACCGGCCGTGGCCGCGCATGTCCCACAAGATCAGCTTGTGATCCTTCGCGAGCGCATCGACCTGCCCGTGCCACATCGCCGAGGTCGAGGAATAGCCGTGGGTGAGCAGCAACGGCGGACCCTCGCCATGAACTTCGTAGTAAATCCCGACGCCGTCCCGATCGATCCTTGGCATTGCTTCCGCCCTTTCGTTTTATTCCAGCCGCGACTTCGGTGCTTCACCCTCCAGGGGAGGGCAAGGGTCGCGGTCGGCTCCATTCTACTTTGCGAAGTTACCTCGAAGAAACCGCCTGAATGCGATGGCACGCATGCCAGGCACACTCGCTGTTGTGTCCAGTAGCTGCGCCGGCGCCGTTGGCGCGCCGCACAACGAGCAGATGCGGACGTGGTTTTTCGACTGCTTCCAGATTGCATTTGCCTCCGCGCGTGAACACGATCATGCTCGCGGCCAAGGCTGACGCCAGCCCGGTGGGCGTCTGCCGCACAAGTTGCCGCCGTAAGCGGCTTCATGCACCGGCAGGGGAAGACGCCTATGCCAACACTCACCATCAATGGGCGGAGTCTGTCCGTGGATGCGGCGAACGACACGCCGCTCCTCTGGGCGATCCGCGAGCAATTGCAGATGACCGGCACCAAGTTCGGCTGCGGTGCCGGGCTGTGCGGGGCCTGCACCGTGCACGTCAACGGCGAAGCCGTGCGCTCGTGCCAGACCATGGTCGGCGACGTCGCCGGCAAGAAGATCACCACCATCGAAGGCCTCTCCGCCAAGGGCGATCATCCCTTGCAGAAGGCGTGGATCGCCGAGCAGGTGCCGCAATGCGGCTACTGCCAGTCCGGGCAGATCATGCAGGCGGCCTCGCTGCTCGCGAAGAATCCCAATCCGACCAGGGAAGAAGTGGTCGCGCATATGGACGGCAATCTCTGCCGCTGCATGACCTATTCGCGGATCCAGAAGGCGATCATGCGCGCCGCGTCCGAGATGCGCACCGCGTCCACCGCCTCCAGCGAGCGGAGGCCCACATGAACGAGCACGTCAAGAACATCGCCCCCGCGGCGCCCGATCTCAGCCGCCGCTCCTTCCTCGTCGGCACTGCCGCGGCCGGCCTCGTGCTCGGCTATGCCGGCGTCCCCGGGATCGATTTTGCGTCGGCGGCTGCGCCCGCCAATTTCGAGCCGAGCGTCTGGTATGCGATCTCGCCGGATGGCCTCGTCACCGTGACCTGCGGCAAGGCCGACATGGGCCAGCACATCGCCTCCACCATGGCGCAGATCGTCTGCGAGGAGCTGGGGGCGAAGTGGAGCGACATGCGCGTATCGCTCGCCTCCAACGATCCGAAGTTCAACGATCCCGTTCTGGGCGCGCAGATCACCGGCGGCAGCTGGTCGACCATGATGAACTTTGATGCCATGAGCCGTGCGGGCGCTGCCGGCCGCATCGCACTGACGGAGGCGGCCGCCGCGGCCATGGGCCTGCCGCCCTATTTCAAGGACCAGCTCGTGGTCCGCGACTCCGTGATCTCGCATCCGAAGTCGAAGAAGCAGATGACCTTTGCCGAGATCGTCCGAAGCGGCAAGGCGACGAAAACCTTCACGCCGGACGAGTTGAAGGCGATCAAGCTGAAGACGCCGGATCAATACACCATGATCGGCGTCTCGGTGCCGCAGCTCGACATCCCCTCCAAAACCAACGGCACGGCCAAGTACGGCATCGATGTGATGTTGCCGGGCATGGCCTACGGCAAGGTGGTGACCCCGCCGGTGCGCTTCGGCGCCACGGTGAAATCGGTCGACGACAGTCAAGCCAAGAAGGTACCCGGCTTCATGAAGGCCGTCATCCTCGACGACAAGACCGGTACCACGTCCGGCTGGGTCGTCGCAGTGGCCAACACCTATGCCAACGCCCGCAAGGCGGCGGATGCGCTCAAGATCGCCTATGACGGCGGTCCGAACGCGAAGCTGTCGAGCCAGTCGCTGCTGGATGAAGCCAAGCGGCTTCCAGGCCTGGAGGATTCCGGCCAGTTCTTCGTCAAGGATGGCGATCCCAACGCGGCCTTCGGCACGGCGGCGAAAGTGGTCGAGGCCGAGTACACCACCAGCATCAACATCCACGCGCCGCTGGAGCCGATGAACGCCACTGCGGAGTTCAAGGGCGACATCCTGCACATCTATTCCGGCAACCAGTTCGCGACGCGCTCCGGCGCGATCGCCGCGGGTGCCGCCGGGATCGATCCGAAATTCGTCGTGATGCATCAGCATTGGCTCGGCGGCGGCTTCGGCCGGCGTCTCGATGCCGACATGATGATTCCCGCCGTGCAGGCGGCGAAGGCGGTCGGCAAGCCGGTCAAGGTGATCTATTCGCGCGAGAACGACATGACGATGGATTTCTCGCGTCCGCTCACCTATCAGAAAGTGAAAGCCGGCGTGGACGCTGACGGCAAGCTGATTGCGCTCAGCCACGACGTCGTCTCGGCCTGGCCGACCGCGCGCTGGGGAATCCCCGATTTCCTGACGCCCTCGGTCGACAAGAAGGGGCCGCTCGACAGCTTCACAGTCAATGGCGCGGACTTCTTCTACACCGTGCCCAACCACTATGTGCGCGCGATCAAGAACGAGCTCGCGCACAATGCGACACCGTCCGGGCAGCTCCGCTCGGTGGCGCCGGGCTGGACCTTCTGGGCGGTCGAAAGCATGATCGACGAGATCGCGGCTGCGACCGGCAAGGATTCCGCGCTGTTCCGCATCTCGCTGCTCGACGGCGCCGGCAAGAACGACGGCGGCGCGCAGCGGCTGCGCAACACGCTGCTCGCCGCGATGGGGCTGTCCGGCTACGGCACCAGGCCATTGCCGAAGGGCGAGGGCATGGGCGTTGCCTGCGTGTCGTCGCAGGAACGCGCGAGCGCAAGCTGGACCGCATGCGTGGCACACGTCGCCGTCGCGCCGTCGGGGGCCGTAACCGTGAAGAAGCTCACGGTCGCAACCGATGTCGGCACGCAGGTGCATCCCGACAACATCCGGGCCCAGGTCGAGGGCGCGGCGCTGTGGGGCCTGTCGCTGGCGATGTACGAGAAGGCGACGCTGAAGGATGGTGGCATCGAGCAGACCAATTTCGATAGCTACACACCCTTGCGCATGAGCCAGACGCCGGAGATCGCGGTTGCCGTGATCGCCAATGGCGAGAAGGCCACCGGCGTCGGCGAGCCCGCGGTGACGGTGGTCGCCCCCGCCATCGGCAACGCCATCTTCAATGCTTCAGGGGCCCGCGTGCGGGCACTGCCGATCACGGCCGAGGCCGTGAAGGCGAGCATGAAGGCGTAGGGTTGGATGAAGGCTGCTTGAGACAATCCGCCGGAGGACCAACCTCCGGCGGATTTGTTTTGAGCCTTTACAGTCGCGTTCACCGTCGTGCCCGGGCTTGTCCCGGGCATCCACGCTCTTCGTGTCCCGGCTCAGGCCGTGGATGGCCGGGACGGGCCTGCCATGACGGAGACGTCGGAGCCAAAAATTTCCCTTTATTATCAATGGCAGTTCTACTGTGCATGGGGTTGTTTTCGCGGTTTTGACTTCCCGCCGGCCGGGACACGAAACCCGTAAAATTGCACCCAATTCCGCAGGGTTCCATTGAGCACGCCTCTTAAGGGCCAGAGAACCTGATCCGGCTTAGGCTGACGCCAAATCCCGTCCCGTGCCTTGGGGAAGTCATGAACGCCTCAGCCAAACCCGCCGCCAAACGTCGGCTTCTGCTCGCCTCCGATCGCAGCGACGAGAGCAGCGAGCTCGCCAGCATTTTGAAGGCGGTCGGCGACGTCTCGACGGTGACGACGGAGGCGATCCCCGCCCAACCGGCGCGCGATCTTTCCGGCCTCGTGGTCGACATCAACCTGCGCTCGCCCGAGAGCGTGCAGCGGGTCCGCAACAAGCTGCGCGGCGATGCCTACCGTTCGATGCCGCGGCTGTTCGTGCTCGCGGACGCCCTGCACCACGGCACCATGCAGGCCTGGGCGCTGGGAGCCACCGACACCATCTCACGGCCGCTTCAGGCCGATGCCATCTTGCAGCGCATCCGCGCCGCCTTCTCGGACACCGCCGCCTATGACGCGACCGATCGCGGCAAGACGCTCAATCGCGGCGTCGAGGCGGCGCACGCGGTGCTGGTCAAGATGTTCGAGAAGCTGCCGCTCGGCGTGCCCCTGAGCTTCGACGACGTCATCGCGGCCGAGAGCAGGATTCTGAAGGCAATCAAGCATTCCTCGCTGCGCGAATGGCTCACCACGGTCGGCTGCCACCATGTCGGCAGCTATCGTCACTGCCTGTTCGTCACGGGCTTCGCCGTCGCCTTCGCCCAGCATCTCGGAATGCGCGAGGACGATCAGCGCCGCCTCACCCGCGCCGCGCTGCTGCACGACGTCGGCAAGGCCTTCGTTCCTGCCGCGCTGCTCGACAAGCCCGGCAAGCTTACCGACGAGGAGATGGCCGAGGTTCGCCAGCATCCGCGCCGCGGCTATGAAGCGCTCGCCGCCCAGGGCGGCTTCCCGCCGGAGATGCTGGATGTGGTGCTGCATCATCACGAGTTCCTCGACGGCTCCGGCTATCCGAACGGCCTGTCGTCGAACCAGATCAGCGACATCGTGCGGCTGACGACAATCGTCGACATCTACGCCGCCCTGGTGGAGAAGCGCGCCTATCGCATGCCCTTCACCCACTCCCGCGCCTTCACGATGATGGAAGGCATGGGCGGCAAGCTCGACCAGCAGCTGCTGCAGGCGTTCCGCCCGGTGGCGCTGGGGTCGTTCTGAAGCCGTTGCCGTAGGGTGGGCAAAGGCGCGCCCTTCGCGCGCCGTGCCCACCATGCATCCACATCCGTGAAGCGAATGGTGGGCACGCTTCGCTTTGCCCACCCTACGGCACCGCGCTTCACCCCACCAACTTCCTGAGCTCCGCCTTCGCCACCTTCTCCAGCGTCGAGCGCGGCATGTCGTCGACGAATCTTATCTCGCGCGGCATCTTGAAGTCGGCGAGGCCCTTGCGGCAGGCCGCCATGACCCTGTCATGCAGATCGGGCGCAGCGCCCGCGACGCCCCCTTGCGGGATGATGAAGACGACGGGCACCTCGTCCAGCATCGGGTGCTTCTTCGCCACCGCCGCGGCCTCGCGCACGCCGGGGACGAGCGCGATCACCTGCTCGATCTCGGATGCCGCGACGTTCTCGCCGCCGACCTTCAGCATGTCCTTGGCGCGGTCGCCGAACTTGACGTAGCCGTTCTGAAGCCGCTCGACGCGATCGCCGGTGAGAAAGAAGCCGTGCTCGTCAAAACTCTCGCGCGTCGCCTTGTCGTTGTGAAGATATTCGGCGAACAGCGACAGGCCCGGAATGCCCTTGATCGCGAGGTTGCCGGTATCACCGACCGCGGTCGGCCGGCCCTCGTCATCGGTGATGCGGATCTGATACTCCGGCGCGGCACGGCCGATCGACATCGGGATGTTGGGCTGGTCGACTTCGCCGACGATGCCGTGGGTGATGGTCTCGGTCATGCCCCACCAGCCGATGATCTTGATGCCGAACGCGGCAAAGGCCGGCGGCTCGTTGATGGCGGAGCCCCACAGGCGGAATTTGTGGTCCTTCGGGATCTCCTGCTCGAGCAGCGCCTTCATGCAGAACGGAATGGTCGAGGTCCAGGTCGCGCCGTGCTCGATCGCCGCGCGCCAGAACCGGCTGGCGGAGAAGCGCGGCTGGATCACGCAGGATCCGCCGACCCACAGCGTCGCCAGCATTGAGTAGGCCAGCGCATTGGTGTGGAACAGCGGCAGATAGGTCTGATGCACGTCGCTTGAATGCAGATCCTCATGCGCGGCGTTGATCTTGGCGCCCCACAGTGCGTTGGCATGGGTCCACAGCACTGCTTTCGGCCGCGACGTCGTGCCGGACGTGTACTGCACGCTGCAAGGCGCCAGTGGGTCGGTCGCGCGCTGCGGGCGGTCGGCGCTGTCGGCGAACAACGCCTCGAAACGGTCGCCGCGCGAGACGGCCTGCGCAGGCGCGGTGCCGGCGTCATGCGACGTCACCGCCATCCAGCGAATGTTGCGGCAGTTCTGCGCGACGATTTCCGCATAGGCGGGCTGCGTGATCGCGGCGACCGCGCCGCAATGATCGGCGAAATATTCGATCTCGGCCGGCGCCGAGCGGGTGTTGGTGGTGACCGCGACAGCGCCGAGCTCGACACAGGCAAACCAGGCCAGCAGCGCCTCGATGCAATTGTCGAGATGAATGAGCACATATTCGCCGGGCTTGACGCCGCGCCTGGCCAGCCCCGCCGCGAGCGCACCGACCCGCTCGTGAAACTCGCCGTAGCTCCAGTGCCGCGCCGGCGCATCGAACGGCGCCCAGATCAGGAATGGATGTGAGCTGCGTGCCTCGGCACGCATCCTCAGGAGCCAGGGCACGTCAAGCCCGTCGAACGGGCTCACGAATCCGGCGGCGGTTTGTCGAATAGGCATGTGTCCTCCCGTGCAGCCTGCATCTTGCTGGCGGCTGTCTTTGGATTATTGCGTCTTCCTGCCACCGGATGACGCGGGAAGCAAATCGGAAGGGTAGAGTTTTCGGTGCTCCATGCCTCGTGAGGTGTGCGCTCTCTCTCCTTCGTCATGGCCGGGCTTGACCCGGCCATCCACGCCTTGCCGCTCGAAGAACGTGGGTGCGCGGGCCAAGCCCGGGCTTGACGTCGGAGTGTATGGCCAGCAGCGCGAATTGCGCGCTATTCGTCGTACGACGAAATCTCGATCAAGCTGCCATCGGGGTCCCGGCAATAGACCGAGCGTAGTGTGCCGCAGGCGCCTTGCCTCGGGCCTGGGCCTGCCTCGATCGCGACGTCATGTGCCTGCAAATGCGCCACCACCTCGTCTGGCGTGGCCGAGGTGAGAAAGCACAGATCCTCGCTGCCGGCGGTCGGGTGGTCGGCGGTGAACCACTCCACCTTGTCGGCATCGCGCTGCCGGACGTTGATCTTCTGGTTACCGAATTCAAGGAAAGTCCGCGGCGCGTTGCCGCCGCCGGGATCAAACAGCTTGACTTCCATGCCGAGAATCTTGCGATACCACTCCGCGGTCACCGCGACATTGCTGACATTGATCACGAGATGATCGAGGGCGTGAACCTTGACCGACATGCCTCATCCTTTCGTCATGATGTGCCCCGGCGCACTTTCCGCCTGCGGCAAGCTTTGTTACAACCGCGCCGCCGTTCCCTTCAACTTATCCGGCCTTCAAGAACAACACTGGGAGAACCCTTGAGATGATCACTCGCCGTACCGCGCTGGGCCTGCTCGCCGCCAGTCCGCTTGCAGCAACCCCGCTGTCGAAGGCCCTTGCCGCCGACTATCCGGCTCGTCCGGTGAAGTGGGTGGTCGGCTATCCGCCGGGCGGGGCCACCGACATCCTGGCGCGGCTGATCGGCCAGCGACTTTCGGAAAAGCTCGGTCAGCAATTCGTGGTCGAGAACAAGCCGGGCGCCGGCAACAATATCGCCACCGAATCGGTCGTCAATGCCGAGCCCGACGGCTACACGGTGCAGCTGGTCAATCCGGCCAACTACATCAACGCCTCGCTCTACAAGAATCTCAAGTTCAACTTCGTGCGCGACATCGCGCCGGTCGCTTCGTTCCAGCGCGTGCCGAACGTGATGACCGTCAACAAGGACGTGCCGGCCAAGAACGTCGCCGAGTTCATCGAATATGTGAAGGCCAATCCCGGCAAGGTGAACATGGCCTCGTCCGGCAACGGCACCTCGGTGCATCTGTCCGGCGAGATGTTCATGGCCATGACCGGCTGCAAGATGCAGCACGTGCCCTATCGCGGCGCTGCGCCCGCGATCACCGACATGCTCGGCGGCCAGGTGCAGGTGATCTTCGACAACATGCCCTCGATCATCCAGCACATCCGTTCCGGCTCGCTGCGCGCGATCGGCGTCACCACGACGGAGCGATCGCCGCAGCTTCCCGACGTGCAGCCGATTGCCGACACGGTGAAGGGCTATGAGGCCAGCGCGCTGTTCGGCATGGGCGCGCCGAAGAACACTCCGAAGGAGATCATTGCCAAGCTCAACGCCGAGGTCAACGCGCTGATGAAGGAGCCCGACATGGCCAAGCGCCTGGTCGAGCTCGGCGGCGAGCCGCGGGGGCAGACGCCGGAGGCGTTCGGCGAGGAGATCAAGGCCGAGACCGAGAAGTGGAAGAAGGTCGTCGAGTTCGCCGGCCTGAAGGTCGAGTAGCGATCTTGTGATACCCGGGAATGGGGCCCTGCCGTTCGGCAGGGCCTTTTTCTTGCGTGCTCGATGCCAGTTGACCTGGAATAAAAGGCCGCGACGAAACCTGATGATATGTGGGGCCGTATCTCGCACCACGAAGAGGAGTTGGAATCATGCGCATGATGCAATTGGCGCTGCCGGCGCTGACCACCATGGTTCTCGTCGGTTTCGCCGCCAGCACCCCCGCCACGGCGCGCGATTATCCCTGGTGCGCGCAGGGCGGCGAGTTCGACTATCCCGGCGAATGCGCCTACAGCACCTATGAGCAATGCCAGGCCAGCGTGTCCGGGCGGCTGCTGTACTGCGACCGCAATCCCCGTTTCGCCTATGGCCAGCAACGAATCCCGCAACCGCGGCCGCACCGCCGCACGCGGCCTGTCGCGCCCTATTGATCGCAACCTGATCACGCAGTCGTGCGGACCTGCGCCCGCGCGTTCCTGCTTGACGCTTTTCCGCTCGCGTCTATACTAAACCACATGGTTAAGTATAGGGACGAGACGCTGGACCGGACCTTTGCGGCGCTATCCGACCCGACGCGGCGGGCCCTGCTGGCGCGCCTCGGCGAGCAGGACGGCCTGACGGTGAGCGAGCTGGCCGCACCGTTTCCGGTCTCGCTGCCGGCCATCATGAAGCATCTTGAGGTGCTCACGGATGCCGGCCTGATCATGCGCGAGAAGACCGGGCGCACGGTCGCCTGCCGGCTCACCGCGCAGCCGATGGAGCAGGCGATGAACTGGCTCAATCGCTATGCGCAGTTCTGGTCGCACAATTTCGATCGCCTCGCCGCCTTCGTGGAGGATGAGAAATGGCCAACGCCGCCGCCAATGCCGCCGTACGCCGCGCCGAACGTCCAAGCCTCACGCTCACGCGCCGGCTCCGCGCGCCGCCGGAAAGGGTCTACGCCGCCTGGACGCAAGCCGCGCAGCTAGCGCAATGGTTCGGGCCGCCGAACATGAAGCCGGCGACGCTTCAAGCCGAGCTCGACGTTCGCGTCGGCGGCCGCTATCGCCTCAGCTTCACCCGTGACGACGGTGAATATTTCGAGGCCGGCGGCCGCTATCGCGAGGTGGTGCCGAACGAGCTTCTCGTCTTCACCTGGGCCTGGCACTCGACGCCGGAACGTGAATCGCTGGTGACGATCTCGCTGAAGCCGGACGGTGCCGGCACCCTGATGGTCTTCCATCACGCCCAGTTCTTCGACGAAACCGCACGCGACAACCACCGGCGCGGCTGGAGCTCGTTCCTCGACAAGCTCGATGCCTTCGTCGCCTGAAGCTAGGGAGACCGTCATGCAGCACCATCAGATCGTCTCGCGCGAGCAATGGATCGTCGCGCGCAAGGCCCATCTGGCGCGCGAGAAGGAGCTCACGGCGGCCCGCGAGCGCCTCGCCGAGGAGCGTCGCGCCTTGCCCTGGGTCAAGGTCGACAAGGCTTACGAATTTGTCGGGCCAAACGGCAGAGTGTCGCTCGGCGATCTGTTCAAAGGCCGTCCGCAGCTCATCGTTCAGCATGTGATGTTCGCACCCGACTGGGACGCGGCCTGCAAGAGCTGCTCGTTCTGGGCCGACGGGTTCGAGCGCATGGTGCCGCACTTGGCCGCGCGCGACACCACCATGGTCGCGGTCTCGCTGGCACCAAGCGCAAAGCTCGAGGATTTCAAGAAGCGGATGGGCTGGACTTTTGACTGGGTCTCCTCAGGCAGCAACGACTTCAACCGCGATTACGGCGTGACGTTCTCGCAGGAGCAGATTGCGACCGGCGAGCCCAGGTACAATTTCGGCACGACTGCGATCTACGGTCCGGAGCTGCCCGGAATCAGCGTGTTCTACCGCGACGAGGCCGGCGAGATCTTCCACACCTATTCCTGCTTCGCCCGCGGCCTCGACATGATGAACGCAGCCTATCAATATCTCGACCTCACGCCGCTCGGTCGTCACGAGGAGGGGCTGCCCTATCCGATGGACTGGGTTCGCCTGCGCGACCAGTACGAGCCGCAGGCGGCGAAGGCGGCGTGCTGTCACGGGTGAGGGGGCCGGCACGAATCCCCATCACGGGTGTCATCGCCCGGCCTTGCCCGGGCTTTCCGGCACTCCGAGACGCTCGTGGTTGAATTGCGAAGCCGCGGCGTACTGGATTCTCCGTTTTCGCGGGGAATGACAGCGGTGATCGAGGCGCGGCTCACGCTACCGCTTCGCGTCCGCCTGCTCCGTCCCATTGCACGAGATCAGCATCGTATAGGGCCGGGCGTTGGCGGCGATGTCGGTGGTCTTGAGCTCGCCCTTTGGTTCGGCGGTCTGATAGGGCACCACGGAATTGTCGAGGAAGTCGCGCAGCACGCCGGTCTTGATGGCGAAGTTGATGTTCTCGGGAATGTTGCCGGTCGCCACGGCGATGCGGAGCGCATCGACCTTTCCGGTGACGACGCCCACGATCTGTCCGGTCGCATCGAACAGCGGGCCCCCGCTGTTGCCGGGCTGCACGGGCGCACTGATTTGCAGGAAGCGGGTGTCGTTGCGCATGCCGCTGAGCGAGCTCACGATGCCGGTCGTCACGGTGAAGTCCGAGGTCAGCATTCCATGGTAAGGAAAGCCGATCGCGATGACGGAATCGCCGGAGCGGATCGAGCGGTCGCGGATTCGGGCAAAGTCCTTGAATGTCGTCGTCGCCGGCGCCTGCAACAGGGCGAGATCGTTGTTCGCGTCACTCGACACGACACGCAACGTGATCGCGGCCTCGCCGGTGAGATTGCCCTTGATGTCGCCGACGCAACCGTTGATCACATGGTTGTTGGTGACGATGTGCCCGCTTGCGCTCACCACGAAGCCGGTGCCGCTTCTGGCTTTGGCGGGTTTGCTGCCGGCCGGCGGTGCCGCCTGCTTGTCCGGCGCGGTCTGCGGCTTGGCGGCGATCTTGGTGAAATCGCCGACCTTGTCCAGCCCGTCGGCCTTGACCCGGGTCACGCAATTGCTGACGGCGGCAATCAGAGGGGCAGTCGATGTCAGGCTGAACTGGAACGGTGTGCCTCTCGCCACCGCCACCATCAGGCTCGCCTTCTGGAACGCACGAGCGACGTTCGTAGGCAGAACTGCCGAGACCATGACCCCGGAAAAGGCGGTCGCAAAGAGCCTCACCTCGGCCTGACCGTCGAAGGTCACGTCGATCGTCAGGTTCTCGCCCTTCTTGAACCGAAACGCCGGGTTGGCAAAACCGAGCAGCCAAGCATTGTTTGAATCCTGACCTACGAGCAAAGTCATGCCATTGGCGTAGGGCGCGCTTGCAGCGCAGTGAGTGAATGCGCCCGTCGAGTCGTTGGTGAAGGCGCCGCCGTTCCAGTTGCCGATGTGGATGGTGCCGAAAGGCCCCGCCGCATGAACGAGCCCGGCCAGCATCCCCTGTAAAACAAACGCAACGACGAACGATTTCAGCCACATACCAGCCCCCGGGAACGCTTTTGGATCCATCTTATCCGTGAGCATAGGTGGCGCGCAACCGCCAGTTGTTCGTTCGGGTTCGGTCCGGCTTTCGCGACATTCGGGCTTGCCTTTACTTTGCTACGCCGTATACTTTGCAATACAAAGTAATGGGACCTGCAGTCCCGGAAGACTCGGGTGGAACGAGGATTTGGCGTTGCCGATGCACGATCTCGACAAGGCGCTGGCCGATATCGTGGCGATCCGCAGCCAGATCGCCGCGGGCACCGCCTTCCGCGGCTACGGGCCGGCGACGATGGCGGCGACCGGCGCCGTCGCGCTCATCACCGCGGTTCTGCAATTCTGGCTGCTGGACGATCCCACCGGCGAGCCGCTCGGATTCTTTTGCGGCTGGTTCGTCGCCGCCGCGCTCTCGGGGCTGATGATCGGCATCGAGATGCGCGCGCGCTCGCGCCGTCACCATTCGGGCCTGGCCGATGCCATGATCCATCAGGCGGTCGAGCAGTTCCTGCCGGCAGGCGTTGCTGGCGTGCTGCTCGCGGTGGTGATGTGGAAGTTCGCGAGCGAGACGCTGTGGCTGCTGCCGGGCCTGTGGCAGATCCTGGTGTCGCTCGGCATCTTTGCCTCGGTCCGCTCGCTGCCGCGCACCGTCGCGCTCGCCGGCGCCTGGTATTTCGTGTCCGGCTTCGCGGTGGTGGTGCTCGCAAGCCGAACCCACACGCTGTCGCCGTGGACCATGGGCCTGCCCTTCGTGATCGGGCAATCGGTGATGGCGGCCATTCTGCATGTCGCTTCCGGAGACAACGATGTCGAAGACTGACAGCGCGCCCTTCTCTTACGAAGGACTCGACCGCGTGATCCACGAGAAGGCGAGGCTCGGGCTTCTCACTTCGCTGATGGCGCATCCCAAGGGGCTGGCATTCGGCGACCTCAAGCAGCTCTGCGGCCTCACCGACGGCAATCTCAGCCGGCACCTTGCCGTGCTCCAGGAGGCCGGCCTCGTCGAGGTGACCAAAGGCTACGAGGGCAACCGCCCGCACACCACCTGTCGCCTGACCAGGGCCGGCCGCCGCCGTTTCCTCGACTACCTCGCTGTGCTCGAGCGGCTGGTGCGCGACGCGGCGAAAGCCGCCGGCCGTGGCGCGCCGCCGCTCGGCCGCCTCGGTATCGTCTCGACCTGATCCTCTCCTTTTTGACTGGAGACTTTGCAATGCAAAGTGACCTTACGTCCCGCAGCGAGAAGCTTCATGTCGGCATCATCATGGACGGCAATGGCAGATGGGCGACGCGGCGCGGCCTGTCGCGCGTGCGCGGCCACGAGGCCGGCGTCGAGACCATTCGCCGCATCGTCGAGGCCGCGCCCAAGCAGGGCATCGGCACGCTGACGCTTTACGCCTTCTCCGCCGACAATTGGCGGAGGCCGAAGACGGAGGTCGCCGCACTGATGACCTTGCTGCGCTTCTATCTCGCCCACGAGGTGCAGAGCCTGGTCAAGAACGGCGTGCGCCTGACCGTGATCGGCCGCCGCGATCGCCTGCCCGAAGGCATCGCCACCGCGATCGATCGCGCCGAAGAGGCCACCGCCGCTGGCGGCGCACTGCATTTGCGCATCGCCGTCGACTATTCCGCGCGCGACGCCATCCTCAACGCCGCGGCCAAAGCGGCCGCGCTGACCAGCCTCACCCGCGAGGCGTTCTCGCAGCTCGTCACCGGCGAGGCCGGTCTCCGCGACGTCGATCTCATCATCCGCACCTCCGGCGAGAAGCGGCTATCGGACTTCCTGCTCTGGGAGGGCGCCTATGCCGAGCTGCACTTCACCGAGCGGATGTGGCCCGAGTTCGACGCGGGCGATCTCACCGAGGCGCTCGCCGCGTTCCACGACCGCGAGCGCCGCTTCGGCGGCCTTCGGGCGATCGTGCCGGAGGAGGTGCCTTCGCTCTCCCGGGTGTGACGCGCGGCGCGATGCGCGGCCTGGCGAAGAGAGGGGGCTTTCGGGATACCGGCCTTGGAGATCGGCCGTCGGTCCACCTCGCGAGGTGCTTGTCGCGCTCGTCATACGCTCGTTGAATTGCCGCATGGCACGGATCGTGCTCTAGTCTCCGTCGATGGGTCCCCAGCGACAGGAGCTCTCTGCGATGCGCGCGGTCCTGGATTATTGCACCGGCGGAACGGAGCGGCAGATCGCCGCCGGCACGCTCATTGTCAACGAGGGTGGCACCAGCGGCCATCTCTACGTGCTGATGCAAGGCAAGCTCGAAGTGCTCAAGGGCGAGATGGTGGTCGCCACCGTCACCGAGCCCGGCGCAGTGCTCGGCGAGATGTCCGTGCTGCTGGGCCAGCCGCACACCGCAACCGTGCGGGCCTGCTCCGACGCGGTCGTCTATGAGTTCGAGAACGCAGCCTCGTTCCTCGAGAAGGAGCCGGGCGTGGCCCTGCTGATCGCGAAAATGCTGGCGCAGCGGCTCAATGTCGCCAACACCTATCTCGCCGATCTCAAGCGGCAATATGCCGGCCATGGCACGCATCTGGCCATGGTCGGCGAGGTGCTCCAGAGCATGATCAACCTGCCGCCGCTTGAGGTCTCGCCAGGCTCGGATCGGAAATCCGATCCAAGAATGTGAGCCAGTCGGGCGGCGCTTCGATCGGGGCGGCGGGGCGCTTCAGCGGCGCATTGAGGTCGATCCACTGGGCTTCGCCGGCTGCAAGCCAGAACGCCTTGTCCGCGTCGAGGTCCAGCACGATACAGGTCGGCGGCCGGCCCGGTTGCAGGCCGGTGTTGAAGACCCAGGTCCGGCCTAGCCGGTCGAACCACGAGCCGCCGGTGATGAACGGCGACTGATGCACATGGCCCGAGATCACCATCGACGGCTGGTATTGCACGATCCATTGCACCAGCTCGACGTCGCCGAAGAAGCGCTTGCCGCCCCAGCTAGTCGGTGAATCCGCCGGCGGCGCGTGGTGTGCCCAGATCCATCGTCGCGGCCGGCTGGCCGCGGCATCGTGCAACTGGTCGACGATGCGCTGCTTTACCAGCGGCCCATCCCACCACGGGCATACCGTGAACATCGTGTCGCCGATGCCGAGGCTGTCGCCGTCGCAGGCGATGCCCAGCTCGCGCACCTCCGAAATCCAGCGCGCGATCTTCTCACCTTCGGCGTCGCGCTCGTCGAGGTCGTGATTGCCGGAGCAGAGGATCACGCGGGTCTGCGCGGCAAGCAGCGCGAGGTATTTCTTCACCACAACGATCTGGGCGCGGAAGTCAACGACCGAGCCGATGTCGAGCGCATCGCCGGCGAAGATCACGAGGTCGAACTGCGGCGCCGCGCTGACCAGCCAGTCGAGCTGGGGCAGCGAATAGTGCAGGTCGGCCACGACCAGGCAGCGCATCGAAAATCCGTCGGCGAGAGCTTGAAAATGTCTGGGAATTCCAGGCCTCATGAAGCAAGAAGCGGACCAGCATGGCCGCTCCTGCGCGTCAGCGTCGCGGGGCTGGACCGGTTCATTGAATTCTGATGTCGTGGGCATCCTCAATGCGGATGCCCGTATGACCCCCTTCAAGACCATTCGCGCCCGCGCCGAGAAACGCAAGGGCGGGCCCAAGGCGCTGGAGAAACTGATGCCGGCAAAGCCGGACCTCAAGCGGCTGGCCAGGCTCGGCGACGACCGCATCCTCGCCGAGATGACCAGGCGGGTGTTCTGCGCCGGCTTCGCCTGGAGCGTGATCGATTCGAAATGGGACGGTTTCGAGCACGCCTTCCTGCATTTCCAGCCCGCCAAGCTCATGTTCCAGCCAGAAGACTATTGGGAGGGCCTGCTGCGCGACGCGCGCATCGTGCGCAATGGCGCCAAGATCATGTCGGTGCGCGACAACGCCGCCTTCGTGCAGGAGATCGCGAAGGAGCACGGCAGCTTCGGCAAGTTTCTGGCGAAGTGGCCCTCGTCCGAAGAGATCGGCCTGCTCGATCTCCTCAACAAGCGCGGCAGCCGGTTGGGAGGCAACACCGGCCAGATGCTGCTGCGCTTCGTCGGCTGGGACGGTTTCGTGACGTCCAGGGACGTGGTCGCTTGCCTGCGCGATGCAGGTCTCGACGTTGCCGAGGAGGTCAAATCGAAGGGCGATCTCGCCAAGGTGCAGGCGCAGTTCAACGCCTGGGCCGAGGAGACCGGTCTGCCCTACACCTGTCTGTCGCGCATCTGCGCGCTGTCTGTCGGCGAGAACCGCAGCGAGTAGCACTCACAACAACCTGGAGAAGAGCAATGGCGAAAGCCTATTGGGTTGCGACCTATCGTGCGATCAAGAACCCCGATGCGATGACCGCCTATGCCAACGTATCGCGCCAGGCGATCGAAGCGGCGGGTGGCCGCGTGATCGCGCGCGGGTTGCCCGCGGCCGTCTTCGAACTCGGCCAGATGGAGCGCGTCGTCCTCATCGAGTTTGACAGCGTCGCGAGCGCCAAGGCGGCGTATGAGAGTCCAGCCTACAAGGTCGCGCACGACCTGCTTGGTGATGGCGCGGATCGCGATATCCGGATCGTCGAGGCTGTCGAGTAGCGCGCGGAACAGCGAGATCGTGTGCATCGTGTGGCGATCTCGTGCCGCGAGCGCGGCAGGTGCCGTGCGCGATCACGAATTGCATTTTGCAGGAACATTTGTCCGCAGTGCCTGTTCGGGACCTTGAGCCAGGCCGACAAGGGCGCGAGGAACGCATGCTTCCGCCTGGGTCAATGAAACCGGAGCCAGAAACGGAGCAGCTCATGAAGCTCACATCCGAACAGGTGAAGCAGACCGTCAACCAACTCGGCGCTCAGGTGCTGCCCGACGAACATCCCGCCATGCCGCAGCTCAACAGCATGTTCGGCGAGCATACCTTCTTCGTCGACGAGATGGGTCTCAAGGTCCTCGAGCCCACGGGATCGCCTGGCGCCGAGCGCCAGAGCGGCGAGGTCGTCAGCCTCGCCGATTGGGGCGATTCCGACCTGACGCGCCTGATGGCGCATGAGCCCGAACCGACCGGGGTGATCGTGGTGTTCGAGCTTATGAAGCATTGAGCGCCCCCCGAGCGGATCGATTTTCATCGGTGGCGGGTCTGAAAATCCGTCACCGTCAGGCACGCCCGGCGAGCGTCCTGTTCTCGGCCTCCGAGGCGGCTCCAACATGGCCGCCGGGATCAGGCCTGGAGCGGGATCTCGATGGCGATCCGAGTCCCCGGACCCGTCGTGCTCTCGAGCCGCAGCCGCCCGTTCAGAGATGAGGCCACCAGGTTAAAGGCGATGTGCAGCCCCAGGCCGGCATTGCCGCTCTTCCGACTCGTCGTGACGAACGGATCGAAGACATGCGCCTGCAATTCGTCGGGGATCCCGACGCCTTCATCAGCACAGACGAGGCGGACTGATGCCGGATCCGGTTGGCTGACCGTGATGACAAACCGGCCGCCTCGTTTGTCGGGGTAAGCGTGCCCCGCCGTATTGAGAGCGAGATTGCTGATCACCTGAGCAAGCGCTCCGGGGTAGCTGTCGAGCTTGATTCCCGCCGGGCATCGGACCTCGACCGTCAGGCCATGATGCGACAGCAATGGCCCGAGCTTGGACATCAACTCCGACAGCCAATCCTCGAGCTCGAAGGTCCGCCGGTCCTCGTCGGCTTGATGGACGGCGACCTGCCTGAAGCTGTGCACCATCTCGGATGCGCGGTGCAGATTGTCGAAGGTCAGATTGAGCCCCTGCTTGAGCCTGTCGATGCCCTTGGTCAGATCGGAGCGCCGGACCGAGGCTCCGCCCAATGCATCAGCCATTGTCTGCAGATCGGTCTGCATGGCGGTCGAGGTCGTCAAGGCGATGCCGAGCGGGGTGCTGACCTCGTGCGCGACACCAGCCACCAATTGGCCGAGCGAGGCGAGCTTTTCCGCCTGCACGAGTTGCTCCTGGGTCGCGCGCAGATCGCGCAGCGATTTCTCCGAGCGTTCCTTTTCCCGTTGCAGCGCCTCCGACGTCCGGAATTGCTTTCGCGCCCGATATTCGCGCGCGGCCACGGCGTAAAGCGACAAGGCGTAGGCGTTGCCGACGAGAGAATGGTTGATGAATCTGAGGCCCGTCGGCAGCGCCGGCGCGAACGTCTCGGCGACGATCAGCGCCACCCACGACAGCAGGCAGAAAATCGCCAGCGAACCGATCCGCAACGGCAGCATGGTCGAGACGAACAGGATGATCATCATCATGCCTGGCGCGGCAAAGGTGAAGCCGGATGGCAGGACGAGATAGATGCTGGGCAGGATACAACCGGGAATGACGCAATAGGCGAGGAAAATCGTCTCTGCCCATGGCTTCATCCAGCGCCGTGACAGCAGCGCGGTCAGCGGGAGCAGGATAAAGACGGCCGTGCCACCACGGATTGCGAGCGTGGTCGGCACGACTTCAGGGTAGAGCACCCAATCCCACAGCGTGTAGCCGGCATAGGTGGCGGCGCCGAGCAGCATCGCGATCTGCGTCCATCCGAGACTGCCCCGGACATATTGGTCGACGAATCGCCGCTCCTCGATGCGGTCTTCGAAGCGCAGTCCGAGGCGTATCAATAAGGCAAGCATTCCAATTCAATCGCGAAAAAGGCGTGTTTTGACGTCTCTACGACAGGTTTGGAGCCGCGTCGCGGACAAAGATGTCGCGTTCGCCCGGCGGTCCCGATCAAATACCCAGCGTCAGCTGCGGCTCCGCATCGTCCCCGACCTGCAGCGAAGACAGCGAGACGCCCAGCAGCCTGACCCGCTTGGGCAGCGGCATCTCGGCTTCAAGCAGGCCGCAGGCCAGCCGCTCCAGATCGTCCCGGCCCGCAACTGCTGCTGCGGCGGACTTGCTGCGCGTGATGATCTCGAAATCGGCGAACTTGATCTTCAGGGTCACGGTGCGGCCCCGGTTGCCGGTCGCCTCGCAATGGCGCCAAACCTTGTCGACGAGGGGCCTGAGTTCGGCGGCCAGCACGTCGAATGCGTCGAGGTCGATCGAGAATGTGTTCTCCGCGCCGATCGACTTGCGGATCCGGTTGGCCCGCACCGGCCGCTCGTCGACGCCACGTGAGATCCAGTAGTAATAGGCGCCGGACCTGCCGAAATTCGCATTCAGGAACTCCAGCGTCTGGTTGCGGATGTCGCGGCCGGTGAACAGGCCGAGCGCGTTCATCTTCGCAGCTGTTGCCGGGCCTACCCCGTGGAACTTGCCGACCGGCAGCGCCTCGACGAAAGCCGGCCCCATCTCCGGCGAGATCACGAATTGACCATTGGGCTTGCGATGATCGGAAGCGAGCTTGGCCAGAAACTTGTTGTACGAGATCCCCGCCGAAGCGTTGAGGCCGGTCTCGGCCTTGATCTTCTCGCGGATCCGCAGCGCGATGTCCCGCGCCAGCGGGATGCCCTGCAGGTTTTCCGTCACATCGAGATAGGCCTCGTCGAGCGACAATGGCTCGATGATGGGCGTGTGCTCGGCAAAGATGTCGCGGATCTGCCTGGAGATCGCCTTGTAGACCTCGAAGCGCGGCTTGATGAAGACGAGATCGGGACATTGCCGCTTCGCTGTCACCGACGGCATGGCCGAGCGGACGCCGAACTTGCGCGCCTCGTAGCTCGCGGCTGCGACGACGCCGCGTTCCGCGGAGCCTCCGACGGCAACCGGCTTGCCGCGCAGCTCCGGATTGTCGCGCTGTTCCACCGACGCATAGAAGGCATCCATGTCGATATGGATGATCTTGCGCACCGGCGAGGCGTCGCCGGTCATCGTGTCGGGTTCGCTCATGGAAAGAATGATACAATCGGGCAAGAAGAAGCGCGAGGTGATGGATGCTTCAGTTGTTGGTCTTCGTGGTCGCCGTGGTCGGCATCGGCTGGCTGATCGGCGCGACCAATCTGCCCGGAGAGTGGTATGCGCGCCTGGCCAAGCCGGATTTCGTGCCGCCGAACTGGGCGTTTCCGGTGGCCTGGACCATCCTTTACATCATGATCGCCGTGGCGGGTTGGCGGACCTATCGTCGTGCCCCGTGGGGAAAAGCGATGCTGGTCTGGGCCGCGCAACTCGCCCTTAATTTCGTGTGGTCTCCGGTCATGTTCACGATGCACCAGATCGGAGCCGCGCTCGTCATCCTCGTCTGCCTGTTCGTCGCGATAGTGACTTACATCAGCCTCGAGATATCACGAGACAGGTTGGCGGCCGCCTTGTTCGTGCCCTACGCGGCCTGGGTCGCATTTGCCGGCGTGCTCAATGCGGCGATCTGGCGTCTGAATTGAGACGATCATTCTCAATCAATCTCGAACAGCAATCCCAGGCTTGTGAGTGGCAAGCATGAGCACGCGATCTAATATCAGTCCGCGGAGGACAGCCCATGCAATACAGCTCCGATCTCATTCAGACGATGCGTCAGGCCCTGGAAACCGTGATGGCGAGCGTGCCGGCCCAGCAATCGGTCTTCGGTCTGAAAGCGGCCGTGGCCGAATGCATCCTCAACGCCGCCGCACACGGCCAGACGTCGTATGACGGACTGGTGACGGCCGCCTCTGATCAGATTCAGGCGATTATTTCGATGCTGACATAGGCCCCGGCGTGGGAGAGGCTCAAAAGCTGGCGCACCCGACACGATTCGAACGTGTGACCTTTGCCTTCGGAGGGCAACGCTCTATCCAGCTGAGCTACGGGTGCAGTCGGGTCCATTTAGCCGATTGGCGAGGGGCGGGCAACCGGTTCTCGCCGCATGGCGCTCGAGCCGCTTCGCGCCGGAAACAGGCCGGAACCGCCGCGGCTTCCCGGCCGAGGGCGGCGAAATCGGCAAGCCCCCGTTCGGCGCAGACGACGCGGTTGCGGCCGAGCCGTCTGGCCAAATGGAGCGCCGCGTCGACGGCGCGAGCAGCCGGGCCGCCATCGGCACCGCTGGGAATGCGGCCGGCGCAGGCGGCGCTCGCTTGCAGGCCCTGCTCCGGATCACGACACGGCGCTTTCGGGTCGATCACGAAGGGTCGGCACCACCGGATGCTGAAGCAGCCCGCCGCATAGGAGTCCGCGACGTCGACGGCTTTGGCCGGAGCTGCCTGGCTTCGCCGTCAGGCCACCGCCGCCACGGGCGCCGCATCGCCGGAACCGAATAGCTTTCGCACCTCGCTGGCTGGCTTCGGCGCGCTGAACAGATAGCCCTGCATCTGCGTGCAGCCGAGCGCGCGCAGCATGTCGCGCTGCGCCTCGGTCTCGACGCCCTCGGCGACCGTCGTCATGCTGCTGGCGGCCGCAATGTTAACCACCGCCTGCACGATCACGGGCGAGCCGCTCGCTTCCGCGATGTCGGCGACGAAGCAGCGGTCGATCTTGATCTTGTCGAACGGGAAGCGCTTCAGATAGCTCAGCGAGGAGTAGCCGGTGCCGAAATCGTCGAGCGCGATGCGCACGCCGATCGAGCGGAGCTGATGCAGGATCGAGAGCGCCGCCTCGTCGTCACGGATCAGCACGGCTTCGGTGATCTCGAGCTCGAGCCGGCGCGGATCCAGTCCGGAAGCGGCGAGCGCGCCTGCGATCCGCAGCGCCAGCGTATCGCATTTGAGCTGCACCGGCGACACGTTGACCGCGACGCGGATATGCGTCGGCCAGGTTGCGGCCTCGTTGCAGGCCATGCGCAGCACCCAGTCGCCGAGCTCGGTAATCAGGCCGGTGTCCTCGGCGACCGGAATGAACTCCGCCGGCGACACCATGCCGCGTTCGGGATGGCGCCAGCGCAGCAGCGCTTCGCAGCCCGAGACTTCGCCTGAGCGCAGGTCGACCAGCGGTTGATAGTGAATTTCGAAGCCGCCGTCCACCAGGGCCTGCCGCAAATCCTGCTCCATGCTCAGGCGTGCCTTGGCGCTCGCATCCATTTCCGGCTCGAAGAAGCGATGTGTGCGACGTCCCTCGGCCTTGGCGCCGTACATCGCGAGGTCGGCGTTCTTGACGAGCTGGTCGAGATCGCTGCCGTCCTGCGGCGCAAGCGCGATGCCGATGCTCGCGTCGGTGGAGAGCTGATGGCCGAGACAATGATAGGGCTGCCGGATCACGCCATAGATCCGCTTCACGAACGACACCACCTCGTCCGAGGACTGGATCCCGGTCTGGATGACCGCGAACTCGTCGCCGCCGAGCCGCGCGATCAGGTCGCCCTGCTTGAGGCAGCCCCGGATACGGCCCGCGATCGACTTCAACAGCTCGTCGCCGACGTGGTGGCCGAGCGAATCGTTGATGCCCTTGAATTCGTCGATGTCGATGTAGAGCAGCGCGAACTGATCGCCGCCCGCGATCTTCGCCAGCTCGCGTTCGATCTGCTCGCGGAGCAGGGTCCGGTTCGGCAGGTCGGTCAGCGCATCGTAATGCGCCATATGCGCGATCTTCTCGTCGGCGTAGCGCCGCTCGGTGACGTCCTCGACGACACTGATGAGGTAGCGCGGCTCGCCGGACCTGTCCCGAATGCCGATCCGGGTCGAGGTGATATAGCGCAGTCCCTTGGTCTGGCTTTGCCAGGGATGTTCGTCCTTGAACAGTCCGTCGGCGGCCTGTAGCGCTCTGCTGTCGTCCTCGGTGACGAGCCTGGCGGCTTCGTCCGGGTAAAGATCGAAGGACGTCTTGCCGACGATGACTTCGCGCGATTGGCCGAATTGCTGCTCGGCGGTCCGGTTGATCAGCAGATATTGCCGCGTTCGGGCGTCCTTCACCGTGATCTGCGAGGGGATGTGATCGATGATCTCGCGCAGGAATGTGTGGTTGCGGTCGCGCTCCTGCTCCAGATTGCGCCGCTCGGTGATCTCTTCGATCGTTGCGACCCATCCGCCCCGGGCGAGCGGTGTATTGATGACCTGGAAGGCGCGGCCGTTGGGCAACTGATGAATTCTCGTGGAGACCGTACCCTCGGCGACGATCCTCAGGACGTCAGCGCAAAATGCCTCGACATCGCCACTGAACGCGCCACGCTCCTTGCGATGATACATCGCCTCGCGGATGTGGCAGCCGGGCTTGATGACGTCGTGGGAGAGACCGAACATGTCGGCGTAGCGACGGTTGCAGGTGACGATGTATCCGGCGGCGTCGTACAGGATCAGCCCTTGCGACATGTTGTTGAGGGCGGTGTCGAGCCGCAGCCGCTCCGCTTCAAGCCGTTCCTGGGCGTCGCGGTTCTGCCGTTTGATCTGGCGGATGATCAGATACAGGATCAGCGCAATGACGGCGGCTGAAAGCGCGGCGGTCGTAACCATGAAGCCGGTCTGCTGCCGCCAGTCCGCAAGGGCTGCGGCTGTCGTGTTGGTAGCGAGGATGACCAGCGGGAAGTGCGTCAGCGATGCCGCCGAGCCGAGCCGCGCCTCGCCATCGACGGGGCTCTTGCCGCGGAGCGTCTGCTGGCCGCCTTGGGCCAGCACTTTCTGCATCAGCGGCGCGTCCTTGAAGTTCCGTCCGATCAGCTCCTCGCGATGCGGATAGCGCGCCAGCAACTTGCCTTCGCGATCGAACAGCGAGATGGCCGTGCCCTCGGCGAGCGCGACAGACGCGAAATACTGCCGGTAGCTGTCCGGATCGATCCGGCGGACCATCGCGCCGAGGAAGGTGCCGTCGGCGCCGGTCAAGCGGCGTGCGACGATCGTGGTCCATTTGTTGAGGATGAAGCTGCGGACGGATTCCAGCAGCACCGATTCGGACCGCGGATTGGTCTTGAATGTCTGGAAGTAGGCCCGCGACGAAACGTTGATCTTGGGCAACGGCTGGGCCCGCGACCAGTTGATCAGCTCGCCGTCGGCGTCGTAGATCGCGATATCGCCGAGATAGGACACGGGGCTGATCTTGCTGCGCAGCATCTGGTTCGCCGCAGGTCCGGACATGCGTTCGCGGAACGTCGCCGGCGAGGTGATCTCCACCAGGTTCATCTGCCCGATCAGATCGGCGGCGACGACGTCGGAATCCTCGAACTGCTGATCGAAGTGCCGTGCGATCAGCTGCACCGTGTTTTCAAGCTCGCGTTCGCGGTTGGCGAGGGTCCGTTCGCGAAACTCGCCGACGGCCATGGCGGTCACGGCGAAGATGCCGGCGACCAGCAACACGCCGCACAGGGTCAACCACAGGACGGGACCACGCCGCACCAAGGCCTCCCAGCCGCTCCTTGCGGCTAGAGACATTCCGGCTGCCACCGTGGAAAAGACTGGGCGCATTCCCCCCTCCCTGGAGGAACACGAATACACCGCACAAATGGCGCAAACCTTATGAAAATCAGTTACCTAAGCATTAATCCGGTTGCGCGATCGCGTCAGCATGCAGCGAAGCGGGAATCCCGCCGCAGTTGTGCGGCGCGCCCGGCGATCGCCGCGCCGCGTCGTTAACCGCGGCTTAATGCGCGCCGGCGCTCTTGTCGCCGCCGACCTTGCGCAGCCGTCCGACCACGCCGGTCGGGAAGAAGTAGACGCTGGCGATGAACAGCAGCCCGAGCCACAGCAGCCAGCGGTCGGGATGCAACAGCCCCGGCAGCAGGGGCAGGCCGGCTTCGCCCGCCGCCCTGGAGGCGACGCCCATCAGCGACTGCAGATAGTTCTGGGCGAGGATGAAGATGGTGGCGCCGATGATCGCGCCGTAGATCGTGCCCATGCCGCCGATGACGACCATCAGCAGGATGTCCAGCATGATCGAGAAGCTGAGCGAGGTATCGGGACCGGCATAGCGCAGCCACAGCGCGTTCAGAATTCCGGCGCTGGCGGCGACGAGCGCGGCGAGGCAGTTGGCGTAGGTCAAATGGAAGACGGTGCGGAAGCCGAGCGCCTCGGCGCGAAAGCGGTTCTCGCGGATCGCCTGGAGCACGCGCCCGAACGGCGAGTTCACGACGCGGAGCAGAGCGAGGATCATCATGGCCGAGACCGCGAACACCAGATAGTAGGTCAGGATGCGGCCGTTGATCTCGAAGCCGAACAGGTTCCTGGAGACCAGCACGGTGCCGGGGCGCAGCAACTCCGGCAGCTGAAAACTGCGTCCGTCCTCGCCGCCGGTCAGCCAGGACAGCTGCGAGGCCAGCACCTGGAAGGCGGAGGCGACCGCGAGCGTGATCATGGCGAAGAAGATCGCCGCAACGCGCAGCGAAAAGAGGCCGATCGCGAGCGCGAGCAGGGCTGCGAGCGGCAGGCCGACAACGATTCCGGTTGCGACCGCGGCCCAGTTCGGACCCAGCCCGTACAGAGCGATCGCGATGGCGTAGCTGCCGATGCCGTAGAACATGGTGTGGGCGAACGACACCGAGCCGGTATAGCCGAGCAGGAGGTCGTAGGAGGCGACCAGCGCGGCGAAGACGCAGATCTTGGCCGCGACGTTCAGCGCCTTGGCACCCGGAAACAGGAACGGCGTCGCCGCCAGCGCCAGGATGATGACGACGAGAACGAGCGTGAGGACGCGGCTGCGCGGTGGATCGCCTGACAGGATCATCATCGGCTGGTCACCACATAGAGGCCGCGCGGCCGCCACATCAGAATGGCGACCATCAGCAGGATGTTGGAAACGAGGGCGAGCTTCGGCACCAGGAAGCCGCCGTAATTGGCGACCATGGCCACCAGGATGGCGCCGATGAAGCAGCCACCGATCGAGCCCAGGCCGCCGATGATGACGACGATGAAGATGAGCACGGTGAGGTCGTCGCTCATGGAGGCGTGAACTTGCTCGCGATAGAGCGCCCACATCACGCCGCCGAGGCCGGCCAGCGCCGATCCGGTCATGAACACGCCGAGGAACAGGCGGCGGATGCGGTAGCCGAGCGCCTCCACCATCTCGCGATTCTCGACGCCGGCGCGGATCAGGAGGCCAACCTTGGTGCGGTTGAGCACGAGCTGGATCGCGATGAACACGGCAAGGCCGATCAGCATCGCCAGCACGCGGTATCTGGCGATCGCGACGTCGCCGAGGATGAACGAGCCGCGCAGCGAGGTGGGCAGCGGCATCGGGATGATCTGCGGCCCCCACAGCGCATAGAGCGTCTGCTCGGCGACGATCAGGCCGCCGGTCGTCATCAGGATCTGCTTGAGATGCTGGCCATAGACCGGCAGGATCAGCACGCGTTCGACCACCAGGCCGAGGGCGCCGGAGACCGCCATCGAGAGCAGAGCGGCCGGCGCCAGCACCGCCAGGTTCATCCACAGCGAATCCGCCTGGATGGACGCCGCAAACGGCGCCAGCACCAGGGTCGCGACATAGGCGCCGACGGCGATGAAGGCGCCATGGCCGAAATTGAGCACGTCCATCAGTCCGAACACCAGCGTCAGGCCCGAAGCCATGATGAAGATCATCATGCCCATGGCGAGGCTCGCGACCGTCAGCGTCAGCCAGGAGCTGGTCGAGCCGATCAGAGGAATCGTGAGCAGCGCGAGCGCGAGCGGGAGCAGGATCGGCGCGATGTCGCGCTTCGGCTTCGGCAGCGGATCGGTTGCGGCAAGGTCAGTCACTGATGTGCCTCCAGACTCAGGCCGAGCAGCCGCTCCTGCAGCGGCACGTCGGCGGCGAGCGCCGCCATCTCGCCGCGATGGACGATGGTGCCGTTGTCCATCACCAGCACGTTGTCGCCGAGCTCGCGGGCGGCAAAGAAATTCTGCTCGACCAGGAGGATCGTCGCGCCCTTGCGCTTGACTTCCTTCAGGCATTCGATCAGCGCCATCACGATCGCCGGCGCCAGCCCCTTGGTCGGCTCGTCGATCAGCAGCAGCTTGCGCCGTTCGATGATCGCGCGCGCGATCGACAACATCTGCTTCTGCCCGCCCGAGAGGCTTCCCGCGCGCGACAGCCAGAACCGGCGCAGCGCCGGAAAGAAGCCGAAGATCCAGTCGAGCTGGGTGTCGTCGAGCGGCCCGTCGCGGGCCGCGAGCACGAGGTTCTCCTTCACCGTGAGGTCGGAGAACACCGCCATGCTCTCCGGCACGTAGCCGACGCCGAGCCGGGCGATGTCGGGCGTCGCAAGACTCTCGATGCGCATCCCGGCGAGGGTGATCTCGCCCTTCGAGGCCTGCCACAGGCCCATGATGGTGCGCAGCGTCGTGGTCTTGCCGGCGCCGTTGCGGCCGAGCAGCATCGTGACCTGCCCTTGCGGGACGGCGAGGTCGATGCCCTGGAGGATATGGTAGCGGCCGATATGGGTGTGCACGCCGGAGAGCTTCAGGAGATCGGTCATGCTGCACTCTCTGCAGCGTTCTTGGGCGCGACGCCGAGATAGGCCTCCTGCACGATCGGCGAGGCGATCACTTCCGCGGGCGGGCCGTCGGCGACGAGCTGGCCGTTATGCAGCACGATGATGCGGTCGGCGAGCGAGCGCACCACGTCCATCTTGTGCTCGACGAGCAGGATGATCTTGCTCCTGTCCTGCTTAAGCTGTGCGATGAGGTTGAGGACGACGGGCACCTCGTCGATGCTCATGCCGGCGGTCGGCTCGTCGAACATGAACACTTTCGGCTCCAGCGCGATCATCAGCGCCACTTCGAGCTTGCGCTGGTCGCCATGGGACAGCGCGGTCGCGGCGACGCCGCGGCGGCTGCCGAGCGCGACCTGGTCGAGGATGGCGTCGGCACGGGCGATCAGGTCGCGGCGGACCATCCAGGGCCGCAGCATGTCGTAATGGGTGCCGCTGGCCGCCTGCACCGCGAGACGAACGTTCTCTTCCACCGACAGGTTCGGGAACAGATTGGTGAGCTGAAAGGCGCGGCCGAGGCCCGCGCGGGTGCGCATCGGCGCCGAGCGCTGGGTGATGTCGGAGCCGTCGAACAGGATGCTGCCGTGTGAAGCGCGCAGCTGGCCCGAGATCAGATTGAAATAGGTGGTCTTGCCGGCGCCGTTCGGCCCGACGATGGCGGTGAGCTCGCCCGGGCGGAACGTGCAGGAGACGTTATTGACCGCGACATGGCCGCCGAAGCGAATGGTGAGGTCGCGGGTTTCGAGGGTGAGAGACATTGGAGTCCGGCGAATGATGGAACGGCGATATATCCGCGACCGCGCTACGCCCCCTCCCCCGCTTGCGGGGAGGGCTGGGGAGAGGGTGTCTCCGCGGGCGAGAACCCCCAAGAGGTGAGAGCCCTCTCCCGGCCTCTCCCGCAAGCGGGAGAGGTGAAGCAAGAAAACCTCAGCGCTTGTTGCGGATCGGAACGTTCATGTCCTCGATCTTCAGCTCGCGCACCGGCTCGAGCACGGCCCAGGCGACGTTCGGGTCGACCTTGACCTTGAAGTGATACATGCTCTGCAGCGCCTGATGGTCTTCCTTGCGGAACACCATCTTGCCCTTCGGCGTGTCGAACTCCAGGCCTTCCATCGCCGTGATCAGCTTCTCGGTGTCGGTCGACTTCGCCTTGGTGACGGCGGCGACGACGGACATCGCGGCGGCGAAGCCGCCCGCGGTGAAGAAGTCCGGCGGCGCGTTGAAGCGCTTCTGGTGCTCGGCGACCAGCCAGTCGTTCACCGGGTTCTTCGGGATCTCATAGAAGTAGTAGGTCGCGCCTTCCATGCCGGGCAGACCCTTATAGGCGGCGAGCGCCGGCAGGATGTTGCCGCCGGTGGAGAGCTCGATGCCATAGCGCTTCGGGTCCATGTCCTGGAGCTTGGCCAGCGGATTGCCGGCGCCGGCCCAGATCACCCAGATCACCTTGCGGCCCGGCTTGTCCTTCAGCGCGTCGAACAGGCGCTGGCCGACCGCGGTGAAGTCCGTGGTGTTGGTCGGGGCATATTCTTCGGCGGCCAGCGTCGCGCCGGTCTTGGCGAGCGCCTCCTTGAAGGCGGCGACGCCGTCACGGCCGAACGCATAATCCTGCGCCAGCGTCGCGACGGTGACGCCCTGCTTGCCGATCGCGACCGCGTTGGAGATGGCGTCCTGCGAGGAGTTGCGCGCCGTGCGGAAGATGTAGCGATTCCACTTCTCGCCGGTAATCTGGTCCGCGACCGCGGGCTCGACGATCAGGATCTTCTTGTTCTCTTCGGCAACCGGCAGAATCGCGAGCGCCGCAGCCGACGAGGTCGTGCCGATCGCGATGTCGGCCTTGTCGTCCTGATAGGCCTCGGCGAGCGCCGCCTTGGCCAGATCCGGCTTGCCCTGGTCATCCTTGGTGATGACGACGATCTTGCGGCCGTCGAGCGTCATGGTGCCCTTGGTGGCGTATTCAAGACCCAGCTTCAGGCCGGTCTCGGTCTGCTTGGCGTAGGCCTCGAGCGGACCGGTCTTGCCGTAGATCAGCGCGATCTTGAGATCGTCGGCTTGCGCGGAGGTGCCCGCGCCGAGCGCGAGAATGGTTGTTGTTATGATGAGTGATCGACGCACGATGGTCCCTCCTGATTTGAAGTTTCTCGGCAACAGCGATTTGCACAAGCTTGCGAACATTGCAATTGAACCTTCCGGTGGCGCGGTCTGGCCTTTGCGGGCATGCATCATTTTTGGGCCTGCCTCGCTGCGCCGGCCTCGACCTGGCGCCAGTCCGACTGCGCTTCCTCCGCGCTCTCGAAGATGTGCGGCGCCACGCCGCGTTTCTCCAGGGCTTCGCCTAGCTTGATACGCAGGAAGCCCGACGTGGTGTAGCGCGATACGCCGGAATAGAAGCGGTCGACGAGGCTGCGGACCATGGCGGAATAATCGTCCATCAGCTCCGGCAGGATGGAAAAATTGTCATAATTGACGATGGCGTAGACCCGGCGTCCGAGCGGCGCCAGGCGAGCCTCGACGATGGATGCGATGGTGTCGATCTCGGCCTTGCTGCGCAGCGGATAGCGTTCCAGATTGACGAAGAACAGGTTCTGCCGCTCGTCCAGCGTGAAGCGCTGGTCGAGCGGGATGGTGAGCAGGCGCTCGCGCAGATCCATGAGGCCGTCGCGGAAGATGCGCTGGTCCATGGTTGCGGGATCGCGCGGGATCAGCGGCTTGAAATCCATCAGGCGGAGGATGTCGCGCTCGATGTCGATGCCGGGCGCGACTTCGGTGAGTTCGAGCCCGTCCGGCCTGAGCTCGAACACGCAGCGTTCGGTGACATAGAGCGTGCGTTGCTTGCGCGCGGCGGCAAACGGGCCGCTGAAGGTGACGTGCTCGACATGGTCGACGAATTTACGTGATGTCGCCTCGTCGAGAATGACGAGCCTGCCGTCGGTCACCGCGATGCGCTGCCTGCCTGCGCCGAAGGTGCCGACGAAGACGACTTCCTTGGCATTCTGGCTGATGTTGATGAAGCCGCCGGCACCGGCAAGCTTCGGCCCGAACTTGCTGACATTGAGGTTGCCGACGCGGTCGACCTGGGCAAGCCCGAGGAAGGCGGCATCGAGACCGCCGCCGTCGTAGAAGTCGAACTGGTACGGCTGGTCGATCACCGCCTGCGTGTTGATCGCCGCGCCGAAATCGATGCCGCTCGCCGGGATGCCGCCGATCACGCCCGGCTCCGCGGTCATCGTGATGAGATCGATGATCCGCTCCTCGTTGGCGACCGAGGCGATCCCCTCCGGCATGCCGATGCCGAGATTGACGACGCTGTTGGCCTTCAGTTCCAGGGCGGCGCGCCGGGCGATGATCTTGCGCTCGCTGATCGGCATCACCGGCAGCGAGGCGGCGCGGACGCGGATCTCGCTGCTGAAGGCCGGATTGTATACGGTGCCGAACGTCTGCCAGTGGTTCTCCGGCCTTGCCACGACGACGCAGTCGACGAGGATGCCGGGAATCTTGACCTGGCGCGGATTGAGGCTGCCGGCCTCGGCCACGCGTTCGACCTGGGCGATGACGATGCCGCCGGAATTGTGCGCCGCCATGGCGATGGCGAGCGCCTCCAGCGTCAGCGCCTCCTTCTCCATGGTGAGATTGCCGTCGGGATCGCCCGTGGTGGCGCGGATGATGCCGACGTGAATCGGAAACGTCTTGTAGAGCAGGCACTCTTCGCCGCGCAGCGTGATCAGCTCCACCATGTCTTCGGTGGTGCGTGCGTTGAGCTTGCCGCCGCCGTGCCGCGGGTCGACGAAGGTGCCCATGCCGACGCGAGTGATGTGGCCGGGCCGGTGCGCGGCGATGTCGCGGAACAGATGCGTGATCACGCCCTGTGGGAGGTTATAAGCCTCGATCTGGTTTGCGATCGCGAGCTGCTGCAGTTTCGGCGCAAGGCCCCAATGCCCGCCGATCACGCGCCGCACCAGGCCTTCATGCCCGAAATGATTGAGGCCGCGCTGCTTGCCGTCGCCCTGCCCGGCCGCATAGACCAGCGTTAGGTTGCGCGGCTTCCCTTGTGTATAGGGCGCGTCCCCCTCGTGGGACAGATAGAGCTCCTCCAGTGCGATGGCGATCTCCTCGGCAAAGCCGATGCCGACGAAGCCGCCGGTCGCCACCGTGTCGCCGTCGCGGATCAGCATGACGGCCTCAGTCGCCGAAACGACCTTGCCCTTCTCGGAATTGCGCAAATACGGCAGAGCTGGGTGCTGGCTCACGGCGTTCCTCCCGATCCCTTCGACCGTATGCCGTTGTTGTTTTGCGTTGATCTTATCGCGGGGAGCAGTCCTGGAACAGCTTGCTCCCCACGAGGGAAGGCAGCAAAGAGCAAGGTCCGCGCCAGATGCCGTCGTTTCGCGGAAAGCGGCCTAAGCTACGGCAATTTCCGCATGTCCGATGCCAAAGAGTAACCAGGCACCGTGTCCGGAATCCGAGATTCCGGACACGGGGAGTCTCGAAACTCAGACGGCAGCCGGTCCCGTGGCGAGGCCGAACTTGGCGAGCTTCTTGTAGAAGGTCGCGCGCGAGATCCGCAGCATCCTGGCGGCTTCGGTGATCTGGCCGTTGCTGGCGGCGAGCGCCTGCTCGAGCGTGTGCTTCTCGAACACGGCCTCGGCTTCGGCATAAGGCACCACCGCTCCGGCCGGGCGCGCGGGCGGTGCGAGCCTGACCTCGGTGCCGACGGGGAGGATGCGCGCGACATCCTCGCCGGTCAGCCGCCCGGAATCGCTGAGGATCAGCGCGCGCTCGAGGATGTTGCGGAGCTCGCGGACATTGCCCGGCCAGTCGTAGCGGCCGAGCGCGGCGAGCGCGCTCGGCGTGATCTTCGCCTTGACGTAGTCGCCCGACGCGCTGATGTCGCCGAGCAGCCGGGCGCAGATGTCAGGGAGATCGTCGAGGCAGTGGCGCAGCGGCGGCAGGTCGACCGAGAGCACGTTGAGACGGTAGTAGAGATCGGCGCGAAATGCGCCGTCGCTGACGCGTTTGCGCAGATCGACATTGGTCGCGGCGATGACGCGGACGTCGACCGTGGTGATCTTGTCCGAGCCGAGCGGCTCGATCTCGCGCTCCTGGAGCACGCGCAGCAGCTTGGCCTGCAATTGCAGCGGCATCTCGCCGATCTCGTCGAGGAACAGCGTGCCGCCATCGGCAATGCGGAATTTGCCCTCGCGCCCCCTGCGGTCGGCGCCGGTATAGGCGCCCGGCGCCGTGCCGAAGAATTCCGATTCGATCAGCGTGTCCGGGATCGCGGCCACGTTGACGCTGACGAACGGCCTCTCCGCACGCGAGGAGGCGTTGTGAATCGCCTGCGCCAGCATCTCCTTTCCCGTTCCGGTCTCGCCGGTGAGCAGCACCGTGACGCTCTGCCGCGCGGCACGGCTTGCGAGCTCCTTGGCCCGAGCGATTCCCGGCGTCGTGCCGACGAAATCGGCGAAGGTGAAACGCGCCGCGCGGGCGTTGGACAATTGCCGCCGCGCCAGCCGCAGGTCGCTCTCGAGCTGGGCGACGCGGGCGAGCAGAGGCTTCAGGCTTTCGAGATGATCATAGAGCACGAATCCGATCGCGCCGATCACCGTCCCGTTCTCGTCCTCGATCGGCATGCGGGTGACGACGAGCTGCTCGCCGCCGAGCTCCATAATGTCGAGCAGGATCGGCTCGCCGGTCTCCGCCACCTTCCGCATCAGGCTGTTCGGGATGACCTCCTCGATCGACCGGCCGATCGCCTCGGTGGTACGCTTGAGACCGAGTGCGGCGAGATATTTCTCGTTGACGTAGACGACGCGTCCGCTGCGATCGATCGCAATTGCACCTTCGCAGAGATTTTCCAGCCGCTCGAACAGCGTCTCCATCGCGCGTGCACGGAGATAGGCGGGATCGCTGATCGAGGAGGCGGGCATGACGTACCTCGCGGGAAGTCTGGCTGCTTATTAGCAAAAGACCAGTAATTTCAAAGGGGGAATTGACCATTTAGAGGGCGGCCATTCTCGGTCGTCGTCCCGGACAAGCGCAGCTCTTGGCAACGCGAAGCGTTGTCCAGGGCGGAGCGCCGATCCGGGAGCCATACCCACAGGGAGCAATTTGGCGAAGACTCGGAGTGGGAGCGTCGCGCTGCAACTGCGCCCTGTGGTTATGATCCCGGGTTCGCGCTTTGCGCGCCCCGGGACGACGACCGCATTTGTTGCGCCGCCTTGCCCTTACCTTCGATACCCGCTCGCCCGCGAATAGCCCTGGCGGTTCTGCTGGTGGGGGCGGCTCGCCACGCTGACCCGCGCCTCGCTGGAGACGGGTGTTGCGAGCTTCAGCTCCTCCAGGAAGATCGGCCGGGAGAAGTAGTAGCCCTGCGCGTAGCGGATCTTGGTCGTCGCCTGGAGATAGGCGAGCTCCTCGTAGGATTCGAGGCCCTCGGCGATCACCGTCATGCCGAGCGCTTCGCTCAGGGATTCGATCGCGCGCAGGATGCCCTGGCTGCGCGGGCGCTTATGGATGTCGGTGATGAAGGAGCGGTCGATCTTGATCTCGTCCGCGGTGATGTCGGCCAGCGCCGAGAGCGAGGAATAGCCGGTGCCGAAATCGTCGATGGAGATGCCGACCCCGAGCTTGCGGAATATCGGCAGGATCTCGGCCTGGAAATGATTCTTGGCGACGAAGGCGTCCTCCGTCACCTCGATCATGAAGCGCTGGGGAAAGCCGGTGTCGTCCAGCGCCCGAGCAAAGCTGCGCATGAACTCGGGATTGCCGGCCTGCTTGGCGGCGACGTTGATGCTGATGGTTGCTTCCGCGCCGAACGTGTCGTTGATCAGGTCGATCGACTTGACGATCTCGGCGAGCACGAGATGGGTCAGCTCGTCGATCAGCCCGAGTTCGCCGGCAAGATTGATGAACGAGCCGGGTGCCTGGATCACGCCTTGGTCGTCGCGCAGGCGGACCAGGGCCTCGATGCCCTTCACGGCCTGTGTGCGGATGTCGACCTTGGACTGGAAGGCGCAGCAGAAGCGCTTTTCCAGGATGGCGAGCCGCAGCGACTGCTCGACCTTCATCCGTGCCTGCGCCTCGCGCTCCATGCTGGCGTCGAAGAAGGCGGCCAGCCCCTTGCCGTTGTTCTTGATCCGGTACATCGCGATGTCGGCGTTCTGCCGCAGCGTCTCGAAGCTGCTCCCGTGATCGGGATAGAGGCTGATGCCGACCGAGGTCGAGGCGAAGACTTCCGAATGGTCGATGAAGAACGGGGCGGTCAGCCGCTCCAGCGTCGATTGCATGAACTCGGCGACTTCCTCCTGGCTCTGGATCGGGGAGAGCAGCAGCAGGAATTCGTCGCCGGAGATGCGCGACAGCATGTCGGAATCGCGCAGGTCGCGCCCGAGCCGCCTCGACAGCTCGACCAGCAACGCGTCTCCCACGGAGTGGCCGTAATAGTCGTTGATGTGCTTGAAATTGTCGACGTCGAGGAAGGCCAGCGCGAAACGCTCGCCGCCGCGGACTTTCGTGAGCAGATTGTTGGCGCGATGTTCGATCACGCGCCGCGAGGGCAATCCGGTCAGCTCGTCGAAATAGGCCGAACGGAACAGCTGGTCCTCGAAATTCTTCTGTTCGGTGATGTCGGAGGACGCCGAGATCAGGAGCTCGCGTCCGGCGAGACGAACGGGACGATGGGTCGTGAGCAGCACCTGGCGCGCGGCGCCGACGTGAAGCGCTTCCTCGGTCACGATCGCCTGGCCGGCGCTCAGCGCCTGCAGGCAGGCGGCGCGGCGCGGCGCCAGATCGGGTGAGGGACGGCTGCCGTCCATGCCGAGCTGGGCGGCGGCGGCGTCGTTAACCAGCAGAAGCTCGCCATGTGCGTCCTGCACGGTGAGGCCTGCCGGCAGCATTCTAACGATTTCCTTGAGAAATCCGAGTTCGGCCTCGTTCGCGCCGGAATATCTGTTGTCGTTCATAGAAGTCATGAATCTTGTTGTTTCAGCGCGCCTTTGCAATGAGCGCGATCTTGCGCGGTTCCCTCTTAAGTTTGGTTAAGGCCTCCGGAGAAATACGGGGGTGTCTTGCGACGATGCGACGCGCGCCCCCGATCGTCATTAACAGAGGGTCAATGCACGCAGTGAAACTGCGGGCGAAGGGTGCGCTATCGCTTTCGCTCATATCGAGTCCGGCTGCGCATCTGCCCTGGTTGAAATTGTGCGAGCCGTGGTCGACATCTCTCCCTGTTGGGGAGAGGTGATTCGCAACCCGGGCTGATTCATCGAGCTTTATTCGCTACGCGGGATTCGGCACTGCATGATGCAATGCAGCCCGGTTTTCAGATACGAGATCTCGGTCCTGCCGTCGAAGGCAGACAGAGCCGATTTCAGCAGCTTGGTGCCGAAGCCGGGCTCGGACACCTTGTCGACGCTCGGCCCCTCGGTTTCGTCCCAGGTGATGGCCAGGCGGTCGTCGCTGATGGTCCATGACACCTGCAGCAGGCCGCGCGGCGAGGAGAATGCGCCATACTTGCCCGCATTGGTAGCGAGCTCGTGAAACATCAATGACAGCGTGACCGCGAGCTTCGGCGGCAGGAGCAATCGCTCCCCATTGAGGGTGAAGCGGACATGGCCATAGGGGCCAAGCTCCGAGATCAGGAGGTCGCGGATATCGCAGCCGGCCTTGTCGATCCGCGAGATCAAATCGTCGGTTGCGGCAAGCGAGCGCAGCCGGGGATCGACCCGGGCCCAGACCTGCGGCTGGTCGTGCAGCACCTGGTGCAGCACGGCATGCACCGTCGACAGCTTGTTCTTCAGCCGGTGCTGGAGCTCGTCGACCAGCAGCTTGCGATATTCTTCTTCCTCGATCAGGCGCCTCGAGATCCGGCGCTGCTCCGCCAGCATGGTGCGATAGTGCTCGACACCCCAGATGGTTATCGCGCAGACGGCCCAATAGAGCGCCAGCAGGGCAAACCGCGCGCGATCGGCAAAAGCATCGCCGAAATTCAGGACGACACCGAGCACGCCGCCGACCAGCGCCGTCACCACACCGATCCGGAATCCTCCCAGGGCCGCGGCAAAGAACACGGCTGGGAAGTACGGCGTGAAGTAGATGTCGGGGCGAACCTGTGCGAGACCCCAGCGGACCAGGGTCGCGCCCAACAGGCAGATCACCGCAAACGAGATGCTCAGACCGAGCGAGGGCGGCGCCGCGCCCTGCCAGCCCTTGCGGAACTCGTCGATCAGCTTCCCCATGCGCAGCCCAGTTGCGATATGCGTTCGAAAATCGAGCGGCCCGTGAGGATGTTACGCATGCCGCCCGCATAAGCATAGCTTGCCTTGTCGGAAGCGGGCAGGGATAGTGGCCGCTCCGGCGACGGCGACGGCCGACATTCGCCACTTGGCATCAAATCGCTCAAAGACAGGAACATTCCATGGGCAGGCTGGACGGCAAGGTTGCAGTGATTACTGGGGCGACGAGCGGGATCGGATTGCGCACTGCGGAAGTCTTCGTTGCCGAAGGTGCCAAAATTGTGATCGCGGGTCGGCGCATACCGGAAGGCGAGGCTCTGGCGAAGCAGCTCGGGGCCAACTGCATCTTCCGCCAGACCGACGTCACGGTCGAAGCGCAGATGCAGGCGCTGATCGCGCTTGCGGTCGAGAAATTCGGCCGGATCGATTGCCTGTTCAACAATGCCGGCGGGCCGGCGCAGACCGGGGGCATCGAGGGCCTCGAGGTCGAGCGGTTCGACGCGGCGATGGCCACGCTGGTGCGCAGCGTCATGCTCGGCATGAAGCATGCCGCGCCTCACATGAAGAAGCAGGGCTCCGGCAGCATTATCAACAATGGCAGCATCGCCGGCCGCCTCGCCGGCTTCTCGTCGTCGATGGTCTATAGCGCGGCCAAGGCGGCGGTGATCCATTTGACCAAATGCGTGGCGATGGAGCTCGGCGAATCCAACGTCCGCGTCAACTCGATCTCGCCCGGCGCGATCGCGACAGGCATCTTCGGCAAGGCGCTGGGGCTCTCGACCGATGCTGCGGAGCAGACGCCGGCGGTGATGCGCGAAGTCTACAAGACCGCGCAGCCGATCCCGCGTGCCGGCCTTCCCGATGACATCGCCCATGCCGCGGTGTTCCTGGCCAGCGACGAATCCAGCTTCGTCAACGGCCATGACCTCGTCGTCGACGGCGCCATGACCGGAGGCCGCAACTGGAGCCAGCAGCAGCAGGGCTATGTGGCCCTGCGCAAGGCGTTCGACCAGGGGGCGTAGGAGCAGGGCCGTAGGGTGGATTAGCCGAAGGCGTAATCCACCTCTTGGGTGTCCGCGGTGACAGAAGTGGTGGGTTACGCTTCGCTAGCCCAGAGAGCGGCGCTACGCCGCCTTCACCGTCACCCGTAACCCGTCGCGCGGCTTCGGGATCGGCCACATCTGCCAGTCCGGCTTGTAGCCGGGCGCGAGCGAGACCTCGATGTTCTGCAGGAAGTGCCGCGCGAAGCATTTGGCCTGCATATAGGCAAAGTGCAGGCCGAGGCACATATGCGCGCCGCCGCCGAACGGCACGAAGGCGAAGCGGTGGCGGCCACGCTGCGCCTCCTCGGTGAAGCGCAGCGGATCGAAGCGATCCGGCTCCGGCCAGATCTCCTTCATGTGGTGCGTGTAGAGCGGATTGACGCCGATCGCGGTGCCGGCGGGGATCGTAAAGCCCTTGAAGCTGAAATCGCGCATCGCGCGGCGTGGCATCGAGGGCACCGGCGGCTTGATCCGCAGCGCCTCCTTGAACGCCATCTCCGACAGCGGCATCTTTTCGAGATCGTCGAAGCTGCTCGGCGCATCCGGGGCAAGTCCGAGCGCGAGCACCTCAGCGCGCAGCCTGTCCTGCCAGTGCGGATTGGCGGCGAGCTCGCCGATGAAGGAGGTCAGCGACGAGGTCAGCGTGTCGTGCGCCGCCATCATCAGGAAACTCATGTGGTCGATGATGTCCTGCTCCGAGAGCAACGCGCCGTCTTCATGGGTGGCGCGGCAGAGCTGCGAGAACAGATCGTCGCCGCCGTGATTGCCGCGGCGGAGCGGAATCTGCTCGCGGAAATAGGCGACGATGCGCTTGCGCCCCGCAACGCCACGCGCCATCTGCGTGCCGGGCAGGGGACGGCGGATCGGAGCGACGGCGGCGGCGACCATGTCGACGAAGGCGCGGTTGATCTCGTCGACCTCCGGCCCGATATCCGCGCCGAGGAACGAGGCCGCGGCGAGATCGAGCGTGAGCTGCTTCATCGCCGGATAGAGCTGCATCTCGCCGGGCTTCGCCTTCCACTGCGCGACGCGCGCGGAAATACCGCGGTCGAGATCGCTGAGGTAGGACTTCATCGGCCCGGACTTGAACGCGACCGACAGCGCCTTGCGATGCAGCCGGTGCTCGTCGAAATCGAGCAGCATCAGCCCGCGCGGGAACAGCAGGCCAAGAACCTTGTTCCAGCCATGCGTCGACGAGAACAGCTTTTGCTGGTCGAACAGCACGAGCTCGTTCGCCTCGGGCCCGAGCAGCACGACATTGGTCTCGCCGAAAAAGTGCGTGCGGTAGACCAGGCCGTATCTGGCGGCGTTCGCCTCGATATGGCCCTTCGGATCGGCGAGCACCTGAAAGGTCTTGCCGATGATCGGCCAGCCTTCGTCGCCGGGGATGTGGCTCAGCTCATTGCGTCTCGGCGGGGTGAACTGAAGCGCAGGGGCGGCCACATTCTGCATCGACATCACGATTGCTCCGGTTGGCTGACCGAACAGAATCCGTGCGCCCGCGGCATTGTTGCGGCCTGCGCCAGGCTGACGCGATCAGCTTAGCACAGGCCGGTAACACTTGCTCGAGATCTTCATTGCGGGTGTTCGCCGCAACGAGTCCCTACCGCTTCGCCGCCTCCTTCTGCAGATCCGGCGCGTTGACGGCGGGGATGGCGACGCGGCCGGGGCCGGTGACTTTCAGCGCCTCGGCGGCCTTCTCGTTCTCCATGATCTTGGCCATCACGGCCTGTCCCGCGCGCTCGAAGATCGCGCGGTTCTCGATCACGAATTTTTGCGATTTGCGCAGACCGTCGATGTAGCCGTTGATCTCGGGCACGACGTAGCGCGCCACCATGTCCCAGCTGCGCCGCGTCGCTTCCGGATTGGCCCAGTCGTGCACGAAGCCGATGATGGCACCGACGCCGCCGGAGACCTGCATCACGTTCTTGATGGTTTTGACGAGATCGTCGGGCGTGCCGATGGTGGACGCGGCGCCCTCGACGAAGGCCGTCTTGTCGACCGCCTCGTCGGGCGAGGAGAACGCGGTGAGCCCCGGCCGCTGCAGCGTTCCGACATTGTATTCGTTGTGCCAGCGCATCAGCCCGGCGCCTGCTTCGCGGCGCGCCTGCTCGCGGGTTTCGGCGATGTGGAAGGTCAGCAGCACGCGCCAGTCGGCACGGTTCACCTTGGTGCCATGCTTCCTGGCGGCATCTTTGGCAAACTGCCATTGCTGCTGCAGCGACATCAGACCCTGCGTCGTCATCGAGCCCAGCGAGATGATGCCGATGCCGTATTTGCCGGCGAGCGTCATGCCGGAGGGCGAGATCTGCGAGGCGACCACGAACGGCATCTCCTCCTGCAAGGGCAGGATCTGGAGCGCGGCGTCGTTCATCGTGAACCAGTCGCTCTTGGCGGTGACGCGCTCGCCGTTGAAGAGGCGGCGGATGATGCCGATCGCCTCGTCCTGGCGGTCGCGCTGCGTCATCGGATCGATCCCGAGCGTGTGCGCATCCGAGGCGAGCGCGCCCGGTCCGGAGCCGAAGATGGCGCGGCCTCCGGTCATGTGGTCGAGCTGCACCATGCGCTGGGCGACGTTGAAGGGATGGTGATAGGGCAGCGAGACGACGCCGGTGCCGAGCTTGATCCGCTTGGTGCGCTCGCCGGCTGCGGCCAGGAACATCTCGGGCGAGGCGATCATCTCCCAGCCGGAGGAATGATGCTCGCCGCACCAGAACTCGTCATAGCCGAGCGCATCCAGCTGCTCGACCAGGTCGAGATCGCGCCGGAACTGCAGCATCGGATGCTCCCCGATCGGGTGATGCGGGGCAAGGAAGGCTCCGAACTTCAGGCGCGCCATGGCGTTCTCTCCGGCTTCATTTTCTGCTTGTTGAGATGCTGAGGCTACGTGCTGGGGCAAGCGAACGCAATCGCGCGATGTCCCGCGTGGTGGAATGCAGGCATGCGTGTGACTTCTTCCTCCTCTCATACTTGCGTGCAGGCGCTCCATACCGTCATGGCCGGGCTTGTCCTTCCGCCGGCGGGAAGAGAAGAAGCGCACGCGAACCCTACCTGTGAGGTAATCGCGACACCGTACGCGATCTGAAATCATCGGGCCGCGAGTCCAGAGTCGTGCGCCAATGCATCAGATCGTCACAAAACAAATCGATTCGTCGCGACGTTGGTGGGTGCTGGCCATCGTCGTGGCCGCCCAGTTCATGTTCGGCGTCGACGCCTTCGTGGTCAACGTCGCCATTCCCACCATCGCGGTCGACCTGAAGGCCTCGCCGGCCCAGATCGAATCGATCATTGCGATCTACCTGATCGCCTATGCCACGCTGGTCGTGACCGGTGGCCGGCTCGGCGACATCCACGGCACGAAGAATGTCTTCCTGGCCGGCGTGCTCGGCTTCACCCTGACGTCGCTCTGGTGTGGCCTCGCGCAGTCCGGGGTGGAACTGATCATCGCGCGGCTGGCGCAGGGCACGACCGCGGCGCTGATGGTGCCGCAGGTGCTGGCGACGCTGCATCTGCTGTTCACCGATGGCCAGCGCAGCCGCGCCTTCGCCATCTATGGCATCGTGCTCGGGCTCGCGGGCGCCGCGGGCTTCCTGCTTGGCGGTCTGCTGGTCACGCTAGATCTCGCCGGCACCGGCTGGCGCGCGGTGTTCTTCGTCAATGTGCCCTGCGGCCTCGCCATCGCCGTCGCTGCCTGGCGCATCATGCCATCGGCATCGCGCCGGGTCGGCACGAAGCTCGACATCAAGGGCGGCGTGGTGCTGTTCGCGGGGCTGTTGTGCCTGATCGGCCCGCTGCTGTTCGGTCACGATGTCGGCTGGGCACCGTGGATCTGGGTGGTGATGGGAAGCGGCGGCGTGATCCTCGCCGCGTTCCTGAAGCTGGAGCAGGCGGTCGCAAGCGCCGGCGGCATGCCGCTGATCGATCTCACGCTGCTGGCGGACGCCGCCTTCCTGCGCGGCGTCGGTGCCGCCTTCTTTTTCTTCTTCGCCAATCTCTCGTTCTATCTGGTGATGACGCTGTTCATGCAGCGGGGCCTGAAGATCCCGCCGCTCGCGGCCGGCATGGCCTTCATTCCGCTCGCGCTCGCCTTCGTGCTGGCCTCGCGCCACAGTGCAGCGCGGGCGCGTCATCGCGGCACCGAGGTGTTGATCGAAGGCTGCGCGATTCAGATTGCGGGCCTCGCCGCGCTCGCGCTTGTTGCGGGCGGTGTCGATGCGCCCTCGCCGCTCCTGCTTGCGTTCACAATGATCATCTTCGGCTACGGCCAGGGATTGGTGATGGCGCCGCTCTCGGGCGCGGTGCTCTCGACGGTGAAGCCTGTCGCCGCAGGCTCGGCCTCCGGCATCTACGGCACGACGGCGCAGATCGGAAATGCGGCCGGAGTGGCCGCAATCGGCGCGGTATTCTTCGCCGTCGAGGCCCTGCAATCAGCGCGCGCAGGATTCCTCGCGTCGCTCGCGCTGTTTGTGACATCAATGATGATTTGCGCCGCATTTCTGGCGTGGATGCGCCGCGCATCGGCACGAAGTTGAGGCACTGCGGTTAATACGTGTGGAATCCTGCGGGATTTCCGGTGATTTCGCCGGGATTGACAGCGCACGGTCTTTTTATTTTGCAACGCAGCAACTATCTGGTTGGGCTGGACGTTGAACGTCGCCCACCAGGAACTTGCCGTGTCGTTAGCCAAAAATATCGATCTGCTGAGACGCCTGCCAAGGCTGGACGGACTGCGCTTTGCCGAGCTCGGCCGCAGTGCGGATGAAGCCAGCCCCTTGGAAGAGATCATCGGCTTTGGCGACAATCCCGGGGCCTTGCGCATGTTCGCGTTCGTGCCGGGCCAATTGCAGAAGCCCCGCGCGCTCGTCGTCGTGCTGCATGGCTGCGGGCAGACGGCAGCCGCCTACGATTTCGGCGCAGGCTGGTCGACGCTGGCAAGGCACTACGGCTTTGCTCTTTTGATGCCCGAGCAGCAACGCCTCAACAACGGCAACACCTGCTTCAACTGGTTCAATCCGGAGGACACGGTGCGTGGCGGCGGCGAAGCGCATTCGATCCGCGAGATGATCGCGCACATGATCGAGACGCACCGCATTGATTCAAGGCGCGTCTTCATCACCGGCCTGTCGGCCGGCGGCGGCATGACGTCGGTGATGCTTGCGACCTATCCGGAAGTCTTCGCGGCCGGCGCGGTCATTGCCGGACTGCCCTATGGCATCGCCTCGAATTTGCGCGAGGCGCTCGACGGCATGTTTCATTCCCCGGCGCGTCCCGCGCGCGAGCTCGGCGATCTCGTGCGCAGCGCCTCCGATCATCGCGGGCCCTGGCCGAAGGTCTCGGTGTGGCACGGCAGCGCCGACCGCACCGTCAATCCCGGCAATGCCAACGAGATCGTCAAGCAATGGCTCGACCTGCATAGTCTGCCAGAGATGCCGATGGCGGAGACCAATGTCGATGGCTATCCGCGCCAGGCCTGGTGGGACAAGGACGGCGAGACGCTGGTCGAGTCCTATGCCATCACCGACATGGCGCATGGCACGCCGCTCGGTCTTGCCGACAACGACCAGCGTTACGGCATGGAAGGCGCGTTCCTGATCGAGGCCGGCATTTCCTCGTCCTACCACATTGCAAAGTTCTTCGGCCTTACCGGCTGGATTCCGGACGCCGCAAAGGCGGAAGCCAGGCCGGCAGCGAAGCCTGCAACGAAGCCGGTGCTGTCGCCCGCGCCGCATCTCGCCCGCTCGATCCGCGCGGCAGTCGCCGAAGAGCCGGTCGAATTGAAGCGCGAGCAGGCTCGCGGCTTCGATCTCGGCCAGATCATCACGCGCGCGCTCACGGCCGCGGGATTGATGAAGTAGCCTCGCCGTCGTCCCGGATCTGCGCTGGCGCTTGTCCGGGACGACGGCCGAGTTTGTCGCGGGCGCAATCGCGTCAGCCCACAAGCGCTACCCCGTCTGATCGATCCATTCGATCGGCGTCACCGTCACTTCGCCGCCCGCAACCTTCCGCGTCGCCTCCTGATAGTGCTTGAAGAAGTCGCGCGATTGCAGCGCTTTTTGCGCGGCATCGTCGGTGACGCTGGCGAGGTGGAGATAGCTGCCGTCGTCGCGATGCTTCAGGCAACGATAGCCGATCCGCCCTTTCAGTTCCGGATCGCCGTCGATCGCCTTGATGAAACGGCCGATCTCGCGGTGCCAGTCTTCCGTCGCGCCGTTCCTGAACTCGTAGCTGATCATGAAGTGCTTCATGTGACGCTCCCTGTTCGTCATATGCGTCATCATCTGCGCTTCGCGAGCGATCCTGCAAGTATGGACAAATTTGATAGTATGGACTTTCTCGACGCTGCTCCTATGCTCCCGCAAGCTCGCTGCGCTTGGAGGAGACGACATGGCAAGGGCAATCCCGGCGCGCACCTGTCCGGTGGCGGCCTTTCAGAAGATGATCAGCGGCAAGTACAAGCTCCGCATCGTCTGGGACCTGAAGGACGGCCCGCGCCGCTATGGCGAGATCAGGAGCGGACTGTTGCGCGGCACAAGTGGAAGCGCGGAGATCACCCCGCGCGTGCTCAGCCGCGAATTGAAGGCGCTGACGCAAAGCGGCCTGATCGACCGCAGGGATTACGGCGAGGTCCCGCCGAAGGTCGAGTACCGCCTGACCCGCAAGGGCAAGAGCTTCGTGCCTGTCGTCGCCGCGATCCGGGAGTGGGGCGAACGTCACCTCAGTGAGACGGCGGCGCTGGCGAGCGCCGCCGAATAGTGCATGATCCGGAAAAGTGTGAAGCGGTTTTCCGATCAGATCATGCTCAACCAGAAGGCTACATCTCGCCGGTGATGAACGGATTCGTCATCCGCTCCTGGCCGATGCTCGAGCCTGCGCCGTGGCCGCAGATGAAGCCGACATCGTCGCCGAGCGGCAGCAGCTTGGTCAGGATCGAGTTGATCAGCGTGGCTTGACTGCCGCCGGGCAGATCGGTGCGGCCGACCGAGCCCGCGAACAGGACGTCGCCGACATGGGCAAAACGTAACGCCTTGTTGAAGAACACCACGCTGCCGGGCGAATGGCCGGGGCAGTGCAGGATGTCGAAGTGCAAGCCGCCGATCGACACTGTGTCGCCTTCGTCGAGCCAGCGGTCCGGCGCGAAATCGCGGACGCCGGTCATGCCGAAGCGCGCGCCGCTTGCGACGACGTTGTCGAGCAGGAACTTGTCCGCGACATGCGGGCCCTCGATCGGCACCTTCAGCGCATCGCGCAGCTCGGCCGCGCCGCCGACATGATCGATATGGCCGTGGGTCAGCCAGATCTTCTCCACGGTGACGCCGGTCTGCCTGATCGCATCCAGGATCTTCGGCACGTCCCCGCCGGGATCGATCACCACGGCCTTCCTGGAAGGCTCGTCCCAGATGATGGTGCAGTTCTGCTCGAATAGCGTCACGGGAACGATGATCGCGCCCGCCTTGGGTTGCGAGGAGTCCTGGGAGTCAGTTTGCTCGGTCATGGCGCCACAATGCCGATTTTTGTCGGCCCGCCAAGCAAAAGATTCGCAAAGGATTCGGGCGAGAGGTTCGGGAACAGCCGCTGCCCTCGTCACACGGCCGTCCCAATTCGCCTGCCAATTCGAACCGGGGCGTTGCTGCCGCGTTCTCCCGCGCGCGGCGCAGATTTCGGGTGGTCTTTCGGCATGGCTCAGGGCAACGAGAACTGGTGGCGCGACGGCATCTTCTATCAGATCTATCCGCGCTCGTTTCAGGATGCAGATGGCGACGGCGTCGGCGATCTCGCCGGCATCCTCAGGCGGCTGCCTTACGTGAAGTCGCTCGGCGTCGATGCGATCTGGCTGTCGCCGATCTTTCCCTCGCCGATGGCGGATTTCGGCTACGACATCTCCGACTATACCGGCATCGAGCCCTTGTTCGGCACGATGGCGGATTTCGATGCGCTGCTCGCGGCCGCCCATGACAAAGGCCTGAAGCTGATCCTCGACCTCGTGCCGAACCACACCTCGGACCAGCATCCCTGGTTCGTGGAGAGCCGCGCCTCGCGCGACAATCCCAGGCGCGATTGGTACATCTGGCGCGATCCCGCGCCTGACGGCGGCGCGCCCAACAATTGGCTGTCCGAGTTCGGCGGCAGCGCCTGGCAGTTCGACGAGACCACGGGCCAGTATTACTATCACGCCTTCCTCGCCCAGCAGCCGGACCTGAACTGGCGCAATCCCGAAGTCCGCGCCGCGATCTACGACGTGATGCGGTTCTGGCTGGACAAGGGCGTCGACGGTTTTCGCGTCGACGTGATCTGGCACCTGATCAAGGACGCCGAATTCCGCGACAACCCGCCCAACCCGCATTATGTCGAGGGCCGGCCGCCGAACGAACGGATCCTGACGCAATACTCGACCGACCAGCCGGAGGTGCATGACGTGATCGCCGAGATGCGGCGCATCACCGATTCCCACGGTGCGCGCGTCCTGATCGGCGAGATCTATCTGCCGCTGCACCGCCTCATGGCCTATTACGGCAACGATCTCGCCGGCGCGCAGATGCCGTTCAATTTCGCGCTGCTCTCGACCTTCTGGAGCGCGCGCTCGATCGAGAAGATCATCGAGGATTACGACAAGGCGCTGCCGCGCGGTGCCTGGCCGAACTGGGTGCTCGGCAATCATGATCGCCCGCGCGTGGCGAGCCGGGTCGGGCCGGAGCAGGCCCGCGTCGCGGCCATGCTGCTGTTGACGCTGCGCGGCACGCCAACGCTCTACTACGGCGACGAGATCGGCATGCATCAGCTCGCGATCGCGCCGGAGGACGTGCGCGACCCGTTCGAGAAGAACGTGCCCGGCATCGGTGTCGGCCGCGACGGCTGCCGCACGCCGATGCAATGGGATTCCTCCAATTTCGCCGGCTTCTCCGAGGTGAGGCCGTGGCTGCCGCTGCCTGAGGACCATATCCGCGAGAACGTCGCCAATCTCGAAGCCGATGCGCGCTCGATCCTCAATCTCTACAAGGGCCTGATCGCCTTGCGGAAGAACTGTCCCCCGTTGGTCACGGGCGACTATCATCCGGTCTCCGCGCAGGGCGATCTCCTGATCTACCGCCGCGAGGCCGGAGGCAGGGCGGTCATCGTGGCGCTCAATCTCGGTCCTGATCCGATCGCGGTGACTACGAGCGCGGTCCGTTTCGGCAGCAGGATATTGCTGTCGACGTTTCTGGATCGCGAAGGTGAGGGGATCGAAGGCGTGCTGGACCTGCGCGGCAATGAGGGGGTGGTGATGGCGCCGCCTCACACGTAGCTGTCGTTGCCGGATCTGCTCGTCTTGGCCGCGCTTGTCCGGGACGACAGCGGGGAGTGTGGATGCACTGGCGGCCACGTCAGCGCGGGTGCTTCTTCCCCCGCACCGTGGTCTCGTCGATGTCACTCCGCTTCAACAGATAGTCCAGTCCCCCGACGCGATACCAGCGATAGCCATACGGCTCCAGCACGATGCGATGCTGGCCGCGCCTGTCGGCGTGGCTGTGGTCCTCGGCGAGCAGGTTGATCAGGTGCGCGCCGGTATCGCCGGCTAGTCCGGCCGAGAACGCGATCTCACGCGGCTTCTCGTCGAGATTGTGCACGAACAGCGCCGAATTGTTGCGCCAATCGTAGCGCATGATGAACACCGCGGGATCGCGCGTCGGGATAACCGTGAAGTCACCCCAGCCCACTTCCGGCACTTCCTTGCGCATGCGGACGATGCGCTCGGTCCAGTTCAGCATGGAATTCGGATCGCGGCGCTGCTTGGCGACGTTGACGTGCTCAAAGCCGTAAGGCCCCTTGTCGATCACAGGGCAGGCCGGCTTGTCGCTCTTGGTGAAGCCGCCATGCGGCTCGGTCGACCATTGCATCGGCGTGCGCGCGCAATTGCGTTCGGGCAACGAGAGATCGTCACCCATCGCGATCTCGTCGCCGTAGCGAATCACGGGCGTCCCCGGCAGCGTGCACATCAGGCTGTAGGCGAGCTCGAGCCGCCTGCGGTCGCCGCCCAGCATCGGCGCAAGGCGGCGGCGGATGCCGCGGTCGTAGAGCTGCATGTCCTTGTCGGGTCCGAAGCATTTGAACACGGTGTCGCGCTGCGCCTCGGTCAGACGCCCAAGATCAAGTTCGTCGTGATTGCGCAGGAACAGGCCCCATTGCGCCGTCGCGGGGCGCGGCTTGGTCGCCTTCAGCGCCTTCGCCAGCGGGCGCGAATCGGCGGAGGCCAGCGCGTAGAACAGATGCTGGTTGACGTGGAAGTTGAACATCATGTGCATGCGGTCGGCGTCGCGGCCGAAATATTCCATGTCGGTCTTCGGCAGCACGTTGGCTTCTGCGAGAATGATGGCGTCGCCCTGACGCCATTGCAGGAATTCGCGAAACGCGCGCAGCATGTCGTACTGCTCGACCGGCTTCTTCACCTTTGCGCCCTTGGTCGCGATCACGAACGGCACAGCATCCATGCGGAAGCCGGAGACGCCGAGCTGGATCCAGAAGCCCATGATCTTGAGGATCTCGGCCTGCACATGCGGGTTCGAGGTGTTGAGATCGGGCTGGAAATCGTAGAAGCGGTGGAAGTACCAGGCGCCGGCTTCCTTGTCGCGCGTCCAGGTCGATTTCTGCACGCCGGGAAAGACAATGCCCTTGTTGGCGCCCGCCGGCTTCTTGTCGGACCATACGTACCAGTCGCGATAAGGCGAGTTCTTGTCGCGCCGCGCTTCCTTGAACCAATGGTGCTGGTCCGAGGTGTGGTTGACGACGAGATCGATGATGACGCGGATGCCGCGCTGCTTGCAGCCATGGGCGAACTCGACGAAATCGCCGAGCGTGCCGTAGCGGGGATCGACGCTATAATAGTCGGCGATGTCATAGCCGTTGTCGCGGCCGGGCGAGGTCTGGAACGGCATCAGCCAGATCGTGGTGATGCCGAGCCCGTGCAGATAGTCGAGCCGGCGCAGCAGGCCCTTGAAATCGCCGACGCCGTCGCCGTTGGCGTCCATATAGGAACCGACGGACAGGCAGTAGATTACGCCGTTCTTGTACCAGAGATCGTCGATCATGCGCGCGCCGCCTCGGGGTCCGCCGAGGTGCGGCGGCTGCGTGATAAGTGCCTGAGGCAGGGGAGGTTCCCGCATCTCGCTTTCGTCCCCGCCTGGTGAGTCACTACGTACTCCGCGGGGACGGCAGTGGAAAAATGCGGCCGCGACTGACCTCAACGGGCCGTGTGCACACGACCGGAATCGGCTATCCTCCCCGCCATGGACAGCACCGCCCGCAACATCGCCCTCGTTCCGCCGCCCGACCGCCGACAGTCCGAAACGGCGCTCGCGGTCGCGCGCGGCACGGCGCGGCTGTTGCGCTCGCTCGGCTTCTCCTGCATCAGCGAATTGCCGCTGCCGTCGGGCCGGCGCGCCGATCTCGTGGCGCTGAACGAGCGCGGCGAAATCTGGATCGTCGAGATCAAATCGTCGGTCGAGGATCTGCGCGCCGACCAGAAATGGCACGAATACCGCGCCCATTGCGACCGGCTGTTCTTTGCCTTCACGCGGGATCTGCCGTGCGAGATCTTCCCTGATGACACCGGCCTGATCATCGCCGACGCCTATGGCGCGCACCTGCATTGCGAGGCGCCCGAGCACAAGCTTGCTGCCGCCACGCGCAAGCAGATGACGGTGCGTTTCGCGATGGCGGCGGCCTTGCGGATCAACCGCCTGGTCGATCCGCAGGGGCATGCGGACTTCTGGGAGTAGATGTGCGGTGTCGTAGGGTGGGTTAGCCGAGCGGATGCGCAAAGCGCATTTGCACGGCGTAACCCACCACTCCTATCGGCGCACGAAAATGGTGGATTACGCCTCCGGCTAATCCACCCTACCGCAATGTTACCGCGGCGCGCGCTTGGCCAGAATTCGCTGCAGCGTGCGGCGGTGCATGTTGAGCCGGCGCGCCGTTTCCGAGACGTTGCGGTTGCACATCTCGTAGATGCGCTGGATGTGCTCCCAGCGGACGCGGTCGGCCGACATCGGATTGGTCGGCAGCTCGGATTTCTCCGCGCTGGTCGAGAGCAGCGCCGCGACGACGTCGTCGGCATCCGCGGGCTTGGAGAGATAATCGATCGCGCCCATCTTCACCGCGGTGACGGCGGTGGCGATGTTGCCATAGCCGGTCAGCACGATCGCGCGTGCGTCGGGGCGCTTCTTCTTCAGCGCCGAGACCACGTCGAGGCCGTTGCCGTCGCCGAGCCGCAAATCCACCACCGCGAATGCCGGCGCCGACTTGCCGATCTGCGCAAGTCCGTCCGAGACGGTGTCGCACGATGTCACGGCAAAGCCCCGTGTCTCCATGGCACGCGACAGCCGCTCCAGAAACGGCTTGTCGTCCTCCACGATGAGCAGCGAGCGGTCGCTCTGTTCGTTCAGTTCGGCAATGGCGTTCAAGGTTTTGTCCTCTCTCTCCAGAGCATCGACATATGGCGTCGCAACCGCGCGGTGCCAAGGCCGCCGATGGTCGATCGGCCCTGTCGTGCGACGCAAGGTCGCGGCTATCCTATTGTTTCTTCGGGCGTCTCGATAGCCTCAAAACGCTGCCTGGGCCATGTGATCTGCACCACCGCGCCGTGTTCCGGAAAGGTCCGATTGGTAAACGAGACCTTGGCGCCGGTGCGCTCCAGCAAGGTGCACGCGATGAACACGCCGAGGCCGAGGCCGCGTCGTCCGCCGCCATCGTCCTGGGTGCGGCGCCGCGACAGATAGGGCTCGCCGATCCGGTTGAGGATGTCGGGCGGAATGCCCGGTCCGTCGTCGGAGATCATAAGCTCGATATTGTCCTTGTTCCACCACGCGTTCACCTCGACGGTGGTGCGGGCGAAATCGACCGCGTTCTCGATGATGTTGCCGATGCCGTACAGGATCGCCGGATTGCGCGAGCCGACCGGCTCCGCCGC
>NZ_AJQE01000127.1 GCF_000261685.1 Bradyrhizobium genomosp. I (2014)
GCACCGTGATCTCGACGCCGAAGTCGCGATGCGGCGCCACCACCTCCTCGATCAGCTCCGACAGCTTCATACGGTCGAACGGCGCGCCGGTGGAGGAGAGCTGGGTGATCTTGCTCAGGATGTCGCGGCAGCGCTGGGTCTGCTCGCGCAAGGTCTTCAGGTCGGCGGCAAAGCTCGGGTCCTTCACCGTCTTTTCCAGTTCGCGCGAGATCAGGAAGATCGTCGCGAGCGGCGTGCCGAGCTCGTGCGCGGCCGCTGCGGCGAGTCCGTCGAGCTGGGTCAGATGCTGCTCGCGCGTCAGCACCAGCTCGGTCGCGGCCAGCGCGTCCGCGAGCTTGCGCGCCTCCTCGCTGACCTGGAACGAGTAGAGGCTGGTGACGCCGATCGCGAGCGCGATCGAGAGCCAGACGCCGACGAGATAGATCGGCGGCAGCACCAGCGGATCGTCGGAATCCCACGGCAGCGGAAAATGGAAGAAGAACAGGAGCGAAGCGCAGGCAACCGCGAGCAGGCCGAGGCCGAAGGTGAAACGGGCCGGCAGCGCGGTGGCCGAGATCAGCACGGGCGCGAGGAACAGGAATGAGAACGGGTTCTGCAGGCCGCCGGTGAAGAACAACAGGCCAGCCAGCTCCACGATGTTCAGCGCGAGCAGCCCGGCCGCCTGCATCGGCTCCCGCCG
>NZ_AJQE01000128.1 GCF_000261685.1 Bradyrhizobium genomosp. I (2014)
CGGTCTGAAGCGCCAGATTGAGCGCCGCCGACAGGGCGATGATGCTGACACAGGGGACGATCTCGACGTCGAACTCCAGTCCCTGTGCCACGATGAAGATCGCGGCGAGCTGACCCAGCACCGCGAGCCAGCGCAGCCGCAGGATCGTGTCCAGCCGGATATGCCGCTGCGCGTGGCGGAAGTCGGAATCGGCAATTTCGGTCATATCGGCCAATGTGGCGGCGCCTTCTCGGTCACAAACGCTGGGCTCGCGGAACCAGCCAGGAATTACAAGACTTGCGCTCTTCGCTGCAATAGCAGAAGAACGGCCAGCATGACCGAGAATGACAAGGCTTCAAGTCGGCCGACTGTCGCGGATCGCAGCTCGTCCGCGGCAATCGCGGTCGATCACCTCGTCAAGGTCTACAAGCAGACCCGCGCCGTCGACGGCATCTCCTTTTCGCTCCCGTGCGGCAGCATCACCGGCCTTCTCGGCGGCAACGGCGCCGGCAAGACTACGACCATCGCAATGATCATGGGCCTGGTGCTGCCGACCTCCGGCCGCGTGCAGGTGCTGGGGCATCGCATGCCCGAGGAGAGCGCGGCCGTGCTGGGCCGGATGAATTTCGAGAGCCCCTATGTCGACATGCCGATGCGGCTCACGGTGCGGCAGAACCTCACCGTGTTCGGCAAGCTCTATGCAGTGAAGAATCTCTCTGACCGCATCGCGAAGCTGGCCGCGGATCTCGACCTCGGCGATTTCATCGATCGCGCCAACGGCAAGCTCTCGGCCGGTCAGAAGACGCGCGTCGCGCTGGCGAAGGCGCTGATCAACCAGCCCGAGCTGCTGCTCCTGGACGAGCCGACCGCCTCGCTCGACCCGGATACTGCCGACTGGGTGCGCGCGCATCTGGAACGCTACCGCCGGGACAACAACGCCACCATCCTCCTGGCCTCGCACAACATGCTCGAGGTCGAGCGGCTCTGCGACCGCGTCATCATCATGAAGCGCGGCCGCATCGAGGACGACGACGCGCCGGACGCGATCATGGCCCGCTACAACCGCACCACGCTGGAGGAGGTGTTTTTGGACGTCGCGCGCGGCCGGGTGAACGGTGCGAAGGAGGCGGCGAGATGAGTGGCCCGCGGGTGCTCCTTTCGTCATTGCGAGCGAAGCGAAGC
>NZ_AJQE01000129.1 GCF_000261685.1 Bradyrhizobium genomosp. I (2014)
AGCTACACCACGCCCGGGGACACGATCTTGGCGCAGTTCGCGCAAGTATCTCGAAATAGCTCATCTCCCTACGTCAAGATCGCAGCTATGCACGCTGTTCTCCGCGCGTGGGGCGGAGAGTTCACTAACATCAACGAGGGCCAATTTGGCGATCGGCGTGAAAAATTTGAGACAGCGTCCCGCGGGGGCGGCATCAGCTTCAATTATGCAGCAGCGGTACCGCAAATCGGACTTACATCTCTACCTGGAAAAGCTTGGTTTATTGGGCACTTGAACGGCCCCCTAAGCTCCACAACCGCGTACGATCCGAAAAAATATCGCCCAGGACGCCTGTACTTTGTTGTTTGGCTTCCTAATCCCTTCGATCCGATCCCAGGTGACGTCCTTCGCGGGCTCAACGGTGCTTGTCCGCAGGTACCACCCGAGGAATTGGCCAATTTCTTTTCGGGCAAGCCTCAAGCAGAAGGAGATTGAGTACGCCGTCGGCCTCTGTCCGCCGCACGATTGCCATGCGGCTTTCACCACGATGCCCTTAACTACAAGGGCGCGTTCGAGACTATGTCGAACTGGTGTCTGACACATTCGCACGCCTCGGTAGGGGGCTTTCGGCGTCTCGAAATCTAGGCTGAATAGTGGGCGCACATGGGATCGAACCTTGGATCTCTCGCGTGTGAAGCGAACGCTCTCCCGCTGAGCCACGCGCCCTTAAGCCGACGATACGAGGTGAATCCTCAGGTGCGGTGCTCGCCAGGCGGCGAAGGGCCGCTTCCCGAATGATGCGATCATGCCCCTGTTTTGCCCGACGCAGCAAGTCGATTCGGGAAATTCGTAACCCATTGATTCGACAGATGTCGGCTACTGTGCATGGGGTTGTTTTCAATATTTTTGGTTCGGACGGCGCCGGACGCCGCCAGGCAACTGGTCAGGTCCAGGAGGCTGAATGGTGGGCGCACAAGGGATCGAACCTTGGACCTCTCCCGTGTGAACCACAATCCGTAGACCCGAGCTAACCAAATCCGGCCATAGTTGAGGTGTAAAAACTCCTTAAATTAATGAGAGTTATGGCCTACTGCGGCTATAAGAGCCCATACCTGACCTTACTACATTTTGTATGCCCCCGTTGTGCCCGCCGCGGATATTCCCTTGGGGCACACAAACGGGGGAGGTCTGAGACCCGGTTCTGTTCGAGGCTCACCGCCCTTCTTGCGGGGCACACTGGGGCACAGAGAGAGGGAAGGAATCATGACGGAGCCGGCCAACCAGCTGACACTCACCGATGCGGTGATCCGCAACGCAACGCTGCCGCCGGGTAAGGCGCAGCATTATCTCCACGACGACAAGCTGCCCGGCCTCGCCTTGCGCATGCGCGCCACCGGCGGCCGGACCTGGGTCTACCTCTTCACCAAGCCGGGGGTGAGGGGGACCCAGCGCAAGACCCTCGGCGCGTGGCCCAAATATAATGAGAAGGCCGCCCGCAAGGCCGCCACCATCGCCGCAGGCGAAGTCGTCAAGGGCTTGGACCCGAACGACGCGAAGCGCGAGGCGAGGCGGCAACAGGCAGCCGAGAAGCAGCGCACCACGCTCGCGACCCTCATTGTTGAAGATGGTCCTTACCAGACGTCTATGACCGAACGTCAAGTCGTCAACTGGAAGCCAGCAATGTCGGCGCTGCGGCGCGGGCTCAAGGATCACGCCGAGAGCGGCGTGGGGGACCTGACGCGACGGCAGATCATGGCTGCGGTCGATAAGATTGCCAAGACCGGCAAGCGTGGTGCAGCCAAGGACTTGCGCAAGCACGTGCATACTTTGCTCGAATGGTGCGTCGGTGAGGGCTATGTCGAGCACAACGTGCTCGCCGGCTATCGCGCGCCCAAGGAAACCCGCGCGCAAAGGGTCGGACGCCGAACGAAGGGCCGCGCGCTGACCGATGAGGAAATCATCAAAGTCTGGGATGCATCCGGCAAGCTCGGGGCTTTTGGTCTCCTGGCTCGCATGTGCCTGCTCGGTGGCCCGCGCCGCAGCGAGCCTACCATGATCGAGTGGCGAAAGCACATCATGGATGACCGTATCACCTTCGATGCGGCGTGGACCAAGATGGGCCTGCACCACGACGTGCCGCGCACCCACCTCGCAAACGAGGTGCTCGCGGCCGCCAAACACTTCCAGCGCGCAACGTCCGACTATGTCTTCCCGTCACCAAAGACCGGCGGCCAGATGTCCGGGTTCACCAAGATGGTCAACCGCCTGGTCAAGGAAGCGGGTGTTGCCAAGTTTACCATGCATGACCTAAGGCGCAGCTTACGAACCGTCATGTCTCGCTGCGGCTACGACAACGAAATCCAGCGGCTGTGTGTCGGGCAAAGGCCAAGCGGAATCGATCAGGTCTACAATCACGACGAACAGTGGATCATCCGCAAAATGGCGTTCGAAGCGGCTCACGACTACATTGCGGAGTTGGTCGGCGCGAAACGGGTCGGCAAAATCGTGCGCCTGCAGCGGACGAATCCGCTTGACCCGATCAAGGCCGAGCTCCTCGGCCGTCTCCGTGAGCATTATGCGGCTGAGGCATCTTAGTGGTCTTATCGCACTTGGCCAGATAGTCGCGTACCGCATCGACACGATAGAGGGGGCGGCCATCGACGTAGCGCCATTTCAGCGGGTGGCTCGGATTGCGCCGCCACTGCTCCAACGCGCCGGGCGTACGCCGGATGACCGCGGCCGCCTCAAATGCCGTCAAATTAGAGCTGCCCGGCAGCGTATCGATATCGAACGTCGCGGGCGGCGGCATGCCACGGTTCTTGCGACGGCGATTCGCCCGCGGTATTTTGCTGGAACCTGCCGACCCAAATGCCTCGATCCCAATCTTTTCGTCTTTGCCGCGCATGCCTCCGCCCCGAACCATGATCGGTCTGGGCAATAAGATCGTAGGCTGCTCCGGCAAGAAAGAAACCAAGTGCGCAGGTATGGTTGCTGGGTAGCTGTGGCGTACAAATAGGACGAACCGGTTCCAGCCCGGCAGACCTTCGGCCTCATAACCTGAAGGTCATAGGTTCAAATCTATCCCCGCAACCAAATTTCTGATGTAATACAACGGGTTGGGCGAAAGCCTAACCCTTTAATTTTTCGTAAATGGCCTAGCACGCGCCTAGCACAAAATTCGACTTTTTGGTTCCCTGCGCTAAAATGCACGTGGAGGTGCATGATGGCCAGGCACGAGCTTCTAGGTGGTCTGATTCAGGTATACCGGCGAAACGGCCGGTATTGGCACTGTTCGGCCTCCATCGACGGCCGCCAACACCGCAGCACGACCGGAGAGGAAGATCTCTCCCTCGCCAAGCAGTTTGCGGAGGACTCGTTTATCGGTCTTCGTGGGAAGGCGCGGGAGGGGCTGTTGGTGAATGAGAAGACCTTTCGCCAAGCCGCTGACCAATTCCTGAAAGAGTATGAGGTGATCACCGAGGGCCAGCGCAGCGAGCGCTGGGTCCAGGGTTACGAGATCAGGCTTCGCCTGCACCTGTTGCCGTTCTTCAGGCAAGGTGCAGGAATATCGCCTACACCGGATCGCAACGTCTAAGACCGGCAAGGCGCCCGCGCGCAGCACTATCCACGACGAGGTCGTGACGTTGCGGCAGGTGTTGAAGACTGCCATTCGCCATGAATGGCTCGCGCACCTGCCGGACTTCTCTCCTCCTTATAAGACTTCGGGGAAGGTGGTGCATCGGCCGTGGTTCAGCCCCGAGGAATACAAGCAGCTCTACGAAACCACGCGGGCGCACGCGAAGGCCAGCCAGATCCACCACCGTTGGAGTGCCGAGCAATTGCATGATTACGTCCTGTTCTTGGCCAACACCGGCTTGCGGCCGGATGAGGCCAAGAACCTCCAGCATCGCGACGTGACCATTGTTGAGGACGAACGTAGCGGCGAGCGCATCCTGGAAATCGAGGTGCGCGGCAAGCGGGGCGTCGGCTACTGCAAGAGCATGCCGAGCGCGGTGCGACCCCTATGAGCGGCTGCTAGGCCGCGCGAAATACGTGAAGCAGGGCAGAGCGCGGGTGCTGGCGAAGCTGCCGCCCTCTAACGAGCCGCCGCAGTTGCCCAAGCCGACCGACCACGTGTTTCCGGGCAATCACATCAAGATGTTCAATGCCCTGCTTGATAGGAGCGAGTTGAAGCTGGATCGGGATGGCAATCGGCGGACCGCATACAGCCTGCGGCATACCTACATCTGCATGCGCCTGATGGAAGGGGCGGACAGCTACTAGATAGCGAAGAACTGCCGAACCTCAGTGGAGATGATCGAGAAGTTCTATGCGGCGCACATCAAGAACAGGCTCGATGCTTCCGCCATCAATGTGCGTCAGGCCAAGCCCGCTCCTCGCAGGCAGTTGAGTGAGGTCTTCTGCTTTTGTCGCCTTGTAGACCCTTCTGGACCAAGATCGGCGCGCGGCCTGGCAACAGGACGGCAAGGGCTTCAACATCCAGTTGAGCTGCCTGCCATTGAACGGCCGCCTCGTGGTTCGCGAACCCAAGGCCGACGCGGAGGCGGGGCAATGAGCCCAGCCGCCACGCGGGGCTACGACGTCGGCTTCAAAAGCTGGATGACATACGAACCCCTCGTGCTCGCCAGCAGCGAGCACGAGGCCATCGCCAAGGGCAAGGCCATTTACGGCCTCGCCGGCCTCGGCGATTTTTCGTTCAGCGATTGCGGCGAAGGACTGGCTCGCCTAGGTTCATGAGCCGGAGGCGCATTCATGAACGTCGTCCTCAAGCCGGGTACGCGTTGACGATAGATCTCCGACATATTCATCCGAAGTCGATGGCAGCAGCGCGACGCCTGCCGCATTCAGGCGGTTGCCTCAGCTTCCGGCAGCAGGAGCCAAGCTCAAGACGATTGCTCAGAAAACCGCCTCTGTGCAAGACAATGGGTCCCTGTACGCGCAATAAGAGGAAACCGCGCTGTGACACTCTCTCTTGACGGCGAAATTCGAGACGGACGGCATTACATGCAGGTCCGCGTCTATTTCGAAGATACCGATTCCGGCCAGATTGTTTATCACGCGAATTTTTTGCGTTTCATGGAACGTGGCAGAACGAATTACTTGCGCCTGCTCGGCACCAATCAGCAAGCGCTGCTCGAGGAAACGCGGAACGATGCGCCGGGCTTCGCCTTCGTTGTCCGTTCGATGACAATCGATTTTCTAAAACCGGCAGTCTTGGACGACCTGCTTGACATTGTCACGGTCCCGCAAGAGGTGAGAGGCGCGTCGATTGCCTTGCTGCAGGAGTGCAGGCGCGGGGGTGATCTCTTGGTCTCGGCGCGTGTACGGGTCGCGTTTATCTCAGGCGGAAAAGCGCAGCGCATCCCAAAGGCTCTGAGGCTTGCTATGGAAGAGCACAGATAAATCTGCCTTTCGTTCACGCTTTAACGCTCCAGCGACCCAATGAAATCAATGCGTTGGCCTTTTGTTGCGATATCGTCAAGTCAGAGTTCTCCGGCATCGTCTATCACGCCAATTATCTGCGCTACATGGAGCGCGGACGCACCAATCATCTCAGGCTGATGGGCGCCGAGCAGCAGGTGCTGTTCGAGCAGACCGAGACGGAAGGCGCCGGCTTCGCCTTCGTGGTGCGCTCGATGCATCTCGATTTCCTCAAGCCCGCGCGAATGGACGACGTGCTCGATGTCGTGACCTGGCCGATTGCGGTGAAGGGCGCCTCCATCATGCTGGCGCAGGAGGTGCGGCGCGGCCACGACGTGCTGGTGAAGGCCGAGGTCCGTGTTGCCTTCATCAGCGGCGGTCGCGCCCAGCCTATCCCGAAGTCGATCCGCACGCTGATGAAAGCCGATCTGATTTCGTGATCGCCCGATAAGTGATCGCCTGATTTGTGATGGCCTATCGACTCCGCCAACTGCGGCGATAAATTCGCCGCCCCGATCAACCGATGAGGCCATCATGTCGCGCCCGCCGCTTCCACCTTTCACCCGCGAGACCGCCGCGCAAAAGGCCCGCATGGCCGAGGACGCCTGGAATTCACGCGATCCGGTGCGCGTGTCGCTCGCCTATACCGAGGACAGCCGCTGGCGCAATCGTTCCGAGGTTTTTCAGGGCCGCGAAGCCATCGTCGCCTTCCTCACCCGCAAATGGGAGAAGGAGCAGGACTACCGGTTGATCAAGGATCTCTGGGCCTTCGACGGCAACCGCATCGCGGTGCGCTTCCAGTACGAATGGCACGATGCCGGCGGCCAGTGGTACCGCTCCTACGGCAACGAACAGTGGGAGTTCGACGAGCACGGCCTGATGAAGCGGCGCGAGGCCTCGATCAACGACATCGCGATTGCGGAGAAGGACCGCCGGTTTCACTGGGCAGCGCCGGGCCCGCGGCCGGCCGATGTGCCGGGGCTGGGGACCGAGCCGTTCTGAGGTGAGAAGTGAAGCCGCGAGTGCGCTTCTACCTCTCCCCTTGTGCCGTGCGCCTCGCCAGGAACCTCGTGATCGCTCCACCCAGCTTCGCGTTGTCCATCGGCTCCGCCAGCGACGCCCGTGCGGTCGCAACGACGTCCTTCGGCGCGTTGCCATCGCGCAGCTCGCAGCATACCTCCGCGAAGCCTGTGTCGAACTCCGGATGCGGCTGCACGGTCAGCGTCGCGCCGTTGGCGTAGAGCAGGCCGGCATGCGGGGTGAATTCGGAGTAGAGGATCGTTAGCGCGTCGTTTGGCGCCTCAATCACCTGATCCTGATGCGATGCCGCAATCGCGACTGCTTCGCCCTCGATGACGCCGTTCTCCGGCAGCACCTGATAGACGTGCCGGCCGATGCCCCAGCCCTTCGCCGACTTCTGCACGGTGCCGCCGAGTGCTTGCGCGATCAGCTGATGACCGAAGCAGATGCCGACCATCGGTGTCTTGTTGGCGTAGGCCGTGCGCACGAAATTCTCCAGCGGCGCGATCCAGTCGAGTCCATCATAGACGCCGGCGGCAGCTCCAGTGATCAGCACGGCCTCGATCTGGCCGGGATCGGGAAGCGCGTCGCCCTTCGGGATGCTGACGACCTCGATCGTGGCCGTCGGATCCTCGGCGCGGAGCATGCGCGCGAACATGTCGGGGAACGAGCCATGCTGCTCGCGGTACTTTTGCGGAACCTGTCCCGTCTCGATGATGGTGATGCGTGCCATGTGCCCCCGGGTGGAAAGGTCGCGAAGCCTAACTGCTTTCTGCCCCATGTTGCTGGTGTGGCGCTGGGCGCTCGAGCCGAGCGCTTTCCTGACGGACCTCGTTGAGAAAGGCCTTTGCCAGACGCGACAGCGGCTCGGCTTCCGACCACAGCATATAGGCGACCGCCTGGGTCGTCGGACTGAACGGACGGACGATGAGGCCGCTGCCGCCGTTCTGCCGCGGCGAGAAGGGATCGACCACCGCAGCGCCGACGCCTGCGGCCGCGAGCACGCAGGCCGTGTTGCAGTAGCGTACCTCGACGGTCGGCCGGAACGCCGCGCCGGCGCGGGCAAAGCTGTCGCGCACGGCTTCGCCGAGCCGCGTGCCGCGCTCGAGCCCGATGAAGGGCAGGCCGGAAAGATCGGAAGCGGATATCACGGGCCTGTCGGCAAGCGGATGCTGCGGCGGCAGCACGCACACCATCTCGCCGGTATGCACCACCTCATGCGCGATGCCGGGATGATGCGTCAGGCCGAGCGCGAAGCCGAGCTCGGCGACGCGGCTCAGCACGCCCTCGATGATGCCCTCGTAGCGGCGGACGTCGAAGAACACGCGCGTCTCCGGGCGGCGGCGCAGGAAGCCTGACAGTGCGGACGGAATGATGCTGTAGGCGAGCGGCGGGGTCGCGACGATGGCGAGATGCCCGGAGCGGTTCTCGCGCAGATCGCGCACGCGGTTCTCGAGCTTTGCATGCAGCGCGAAGATCGCCTCGCTCTCCTTGTAGAGCGCCATCGCTTCCGCGGTCGGAAACAGCCGGTTGTTGACGCGCTCGAACAGCGCGAAGCCGGCCTGCGCCTCCATCGTCTTCAGCGCATTGCTGATTGCGGGCTGCGACAGCGCGAGCTCGTCCGCCGCCGCAACCGTGGTGCGGTGGCGGATGACGGCACGCAGGATCTCGAGCTGTCGCAGGTTCATATCACTGCCGATTATACTCAGAGCCAAAACATCATAGCAAAGCGAATTGATTTTGCAGCCCTGCTCGCCCGTAATGGCAGCGGATTTGCGCGTCGCATCAATGGGTTCATTCGCCCATTGAGGCAGCACTGCGCACAGATTGGAGGCAATCTTGGTTCGTGTCCTTCGCGCCGCCGCCGCTCAGATGGGCCCGACGCAAAAAGCCGATACGCGCGAGCATACGCTGTCGCGGATGCTCGACATGCTGGAGGAGGCGGCCGGCCGCGGCGCGAGCCTTGTGGTGTTTCCCGAGCTTGCCTTCACCACCTTCTTTCCGCGCTGGCTGCTCGAAGGCGGAGCCCTCGACCGGTATTTCGAGCGCAGCATGCCGAACCCGGCGGTCGCAAAGCTGTTCGATCGGGCACGTGCGCTGCGCGTCGGCTTCTATGTCGGCTATGCCGAGCTGACGCCGGAGGGCCGGCGCTACAATTGCTCTGTCCTGGTCGATCGCGACGGCGAGATCCTCGGCCGCTATCGCAAGGTGCACCTTCCGGGCTCTGTCGAGCCGCGCCCGGGCGCGCGATACCAGCAGCTCGAAAAGCGCTATTTCGAATATGGCGACCTCGGCTTTCCCGCCTTCCGCGCCGGCTCGTCCTGGGCCCACGCCATCATGGGCATGATGATCTGCAACGATCGGCGCTGGCCGGAATCCTGGCGCGTGCTCGGCCTGCAAGGCGTCGAGCTCGTCTGCATCGGCTACAATTCGGCGGCCTACGATCCCAACGGTGGCGCCACCGAAGACGGAGCCTTGCGCACCTTCCACTCGACGCTGGTGACGCAGGCTAACGCCTACATGAACGCGACCTGGGCGATCTCGGTGGCCAAGGCGGGCGAGGAGGACGGCTCCGGGCTGATCGGCGGCTCCTGCATCGTCGATCCCAACGGCCGCATCGTCGCGCAGGCGCAGACGCTCACCGATGAGGTGATCGTGGCCGATATCGACCTCGACCTCTGCCGCCAGGGCAAGGACAAGATGTTCAATTTCGCCGCCCACCGGCGGCCCGACCAATACAGGGTGATCACCGAACGCGCCGGCGTGATCGAGCCGGCCGTTCTCGACGCGGATTGATTCCGAACGGCCGATTGCGGCGTTGGCAAAGGAGCTGACATGACACGCCTCTCGCATTTGCTTGCCTTCGCAGCGTTGGCTGCCGTGACGCCGGCGCAGGCGGCGGAACTTCCGGCGGAAATCAGGCAGGCGGGCACGCTGAAGCTTACGGTCAACTCCACCTACGCGCCGATGGAATATCGCGATCCCGCGACGGGCGAGCTGGTTGGGCTCGACATCGATCTGGCCAAGGAGTTCGCCAAGCGGCTCGGTGGGCTGAAGATCGTCTGGAGCGAGACGCCGTTCGCAGAGCTGATCCCCTCGCTGCAGACCAGGCGCGCCGATTTCATCATCTCCGGCATCTCCGATCGGGCCTCGCGGCGCGAGACCGCCGATTTCGTCGACTACCTCGCAACCGGGCCGCAGTTCTTCGTGATGGCGGACAGCGCGGCCAAGGACGCGACCGATCTCTGCGGCAGGAAGGTCGGCACCACCCGCAGCACCAGCTTCCCGGTCGAGATCGAGAAGTGGAGCAAGCAGAATTGCGAGCCGGCCGGCAAGCCGGCGATCCAGTATGTACCCGGCGAGAACTCGATCGACGTCCGCAACCAGCTCAAGCAGGGCCGCATCGATGCCGCTGTGCAGGGCAGCGAGACGCTGCCTTATGCGCAGGCGCAGGAGCCCGGCAAATACCGCATCGTCGGTGAGGCCTTCGCCAAGGGCTATCAGGGCATCATGTTCCGCAAGGACGATGCCGCCTTGCGCGAGGTGGTGACGGAGAAGCTCGCCGCCATGATCGCCGACGGCTCCTACAAGGCCATTCTCGACAAATGGGGCCTTGGTGCCAACGCGGTGGCCGAGCCCATGCTGAACGCGGCGCCGCAATGAAGCCGGCGCCGGCACTCGCGGAGGGTTTCCCCGATCTGTCGGGTCTGCGGATCGCGCGCGAGCCGCACTGGTTTCGCTGGCTCAGCGCGGCCCTGATCGTCCTGGTGCTCGCGGCGATTGCGCGCGCATTTGCGAACGGTCAGATCGAATGGTCCTATGTCAGCCGCTTCCTGACCGCAAAGGTCATCCTCGAAGGCATCGTCAACACCATGGTGATGGCGGTGCTGGCGATGGCGCTCGGCATCGTCCTCGGCATCGTCGTCGCGATCATGCGGCTGTCGCCCAATCCGGTGCTGAAGATGGTGGCCGCCGGCTACACCTGGCTGTTCCGCGGCACCCCGCTGATCCTGCAGCTGCTGCTGTGGTTCAATCTCGCGCTGGTGTTTCCGACCATCGGCATCCCCGGCCTGTGGTCCGCGCGCGCCGTCGACGTCATGACGCCATTCCTCGCCGCGCTGCTCGGGCTCGGCATCAACCAGGGCGCCTACACCTCGGAAGTGATGCGCGCCGGTATGCTGTCGGTCGACATCGGACAATATGAGGCGGCGCAGGCGATCGGCATGGGACGGCTGCGCGCGCTGCGCCGGATCGTGCTGCCGCAGGCGATGCGCGTGGTGATCCCGCCGCTCGGCAACGAGTTCATCAGCATGGTGAAGGCGACCTCGCTTGCCAGCGTGATCCAGTACCCGGAACTGCTGCACAACGCCGAAAACATCTACTATGCCAATTCGCGCGTGATCGAGCTCCTGATCGTCGCCGGGCTCTGGTACCTGCTCGTTGTCTCGATCCTGACCCCGCTGCAGATGCTGCTCGAACGCCGCTTTGCACGCGGCACATTGCGGCTGGCACGATGACAAGGCCCCTCGTCGCGATCCGATCCGTCAGCAAGAACTTTGGAGAGTTCCAGGCTCTCGAGAACGTCTCGCTCGACGTCTGGCCCGGCGAGGTGATGTGCCTGATCGGCGCCTCCGGCTCCGGCAAGACCACGCTGCTCCGCTGTATCAACCAGCTCGCCATGATCGATGCCGGCGGCATCTGGCTCGACGGCGAGCTGCTCGGCGTGCGCGAGCAGGGCGGACGGCTCCATCGGCTCAGCGAGCGCGAGATCGGACGGCAGCGGCTGAAGACCGGCATGGTGTTCCAGCGCTTCAACCTGTTTCCGCACAAGACGGCGCTGGAGAACATCACCGAAGGCCCGACCCAGGTGCAGGGGCGAAAGTCGGATGAGGTGCGTGCCGAAGCGCTCGAGCTGCTCCGCCGCGTCGGGTTGTCGGCGAAGGCGGACTGGTATCCCGCCCAGCTCTCCGGTGGTCAGCAGCAGCGCGTCGCGATCGCGCGGGCGCTCGCGATGAAGCCGATGCTGATGCTGTTCGACGAGCCGACCAGCGCGCTCGATCCCGAGCTCGTCGGCGAGGTGCTCGCCGTCATGAAGGAATTGGCGAAGAGCGGCATGACCATGATGGTGGTGACGCACGAGCTCGGCTTCGCCCGCGAGGTCGCGGATCGCGTCGTCTATATGGACCAGGGCGCAATCGTCGAGCAGGGGCGCGCCTCGGACGTGTTGGGCGCCCCGCGCGAGGAGCGCACCAGGGCATTTCTTTCGGCAGTGATCTGAAATGGGGGCGTGTTGATGAAGAGATTCCTGGTTGCGACGGCGCTGTTCGGCGCCATGACATTTTCAGCCGCGGCGGCGGAGCTCCCGGCGGAGATCGCCAAGCGCGGCAGCATCAAGATGGCGGTGGTGCCGAATTATCCGCCGATGGAGTTCCGCGATCCCGCCAGCAACGCGCTGTCGGGATTCGACATCGAGTTCGGCGAGGCGCTTGCCCGCAAGCTCGGCACCAAGATCGAATGGCAGGAAACCAGCTTTGCCGAGTTCCTGCCATCGATCCAGACGGGCCGGGTTGATGCAGTCCTGTCGGGCTTTACCGACTATGCGAGCCGTCACGAGATTGCGACGTTCGTCGATTATCTCCAGACCGGCCCGCGCTTTTTCGTGCAGCAGTCACGAGCGGCGGAATTCAAGAACATGAATGCGCTCTGCGGCAAGAAGGTCGGCGCCAGCCGGCGCACGAAATACCCGGAGCAGATTGCGGCCTGGAGCGAGAAGCACTGCGGCGGCACCCCCGTCGTCTTCGTTGGCACCGATGGCTCTGGCGATGCCCGTACCCAGCTCAAGCAGGGTCGCATCGACGCCGCCGTGCAAGGCAACGAGACGCTGCCTTACATCATGGATCTTGAGCCAAGCGCCTATACGCCTGTCGGCGAGGCCATCGCGCAGCAGTTCGTCGGCATTGCACTGCCGGTCAAGGAGAAGGGTTTTCAGCAGGCGATGCTGGAGGCCGTCGATGCGCTGATCGCCGACGGCACCTACCGTACGCTGCTGGCCAAGTGGAAATTGAGCGACAACGCAATCGAGAAGGCGACCATCAATGCTGGACAGTAAGGCACTCCAGAGCATCCCGCTCGTTCCGGCCAACACCGCAGATCCGGCGCCGGACTATCCCTGGCCGAAGCCGTACAAGTCGGCGATGTTCCTGTCGTTCGACGTCGATGCCGAGAGCGCGTGGACCAGCAAGGATGCGGTGCACGCGCAGCGGCTCATCACCATGAGCTATGGCGGCTATGAGGCTCGCGTCGGCACGCCGAAGCTTCTGGAGCTGCTCGACCAGCTCGATCTCAAGGCCACCTTCTTCGTCACGGGATGGTCAGTCGATGCGCATCCAGCGATGGCCGAATCGATCCTCAAGGCCGGGCACGAGATCGGCCATCACGGCTATCATCATCTGCTGCCAGACCCCGGCGATCCCTGGATCGAGGAGGAGCTGGAGCGCGGCTTCGAGGCGCTGAAGCGCCGGCTCGGCGTCAAGCCGAACGGCTATCGCGCGCCCTACGGCGAGTTCACCGAGGAGCTGCGGATCGCGCTGGTGCGCCACGGCATCGTCTACACCTCCTCGTTCCGCGATGACGTGCGGCCCTATCGTCACCGCCTTGCCGACGGCAAGCGCGGCACGATCGAGCTGCCGGTGACCGCGAGCTATGACGATTGGATGCACGGCCTGTCCGCCCGTTTCAGTCCGCGCTCGATCTTTCCCAAGGAGCACGTGCTCTCGCTATGGAAGGACGAGCTCGACGAAGTCCGCGACTGGGGCGCAATGGTCACGACGGTGCTGCATCCGCAATGCAGCGGCCGTCCGATGCGGCTGCGCCTGCTGCGCGAGTTCCTCACCTACGCGAAGTCGTGTCCGGATGTCTGGATCACCACAGGCGAGAAGATCGCGGAAAACTTCCTTCGGCATGAAGCCGGCGACCGCCGAGCAGTCTCATGACACGTCGCTGCATCCTCGTCATCAACCCCAACTCCTCGGCGTCGGTGACGGCGGCGATCGACGACGCGGTGGCGCCGCTGCGGATCGCCGGCGGGCCGGTCATCGAGGTGGTGGGTCTTGCCGAAGGGCCACCGGGCATCAGCTCGCAGCGCGATGCCGACAGCGTCGTCATGCCGCTGGTGAATCGTGTGTCGCGCGACGATGCCGATGCCTTCGTGCTCGCCTGTTTCAGCGATCCCGGCCTGCATGCGGTACGCGAGGCTGCCGGCGGACGCCCGGTGCTTGGCATCGCCGAATGTGGCATTTTTCGCGCGCTGATGCTGGGTGAACGTTTTGGCGTGATCGCGCTGTCGCCCTCCAGCATCCGCCGCCAGCAGCGCATGGCGCGGGTGATGGGTGTCGACAGCCGCTATGCCGGAAGCTGGTCGGTCGATGCCAGTGCAGCAGAGACGGCGGGTGCGGATATCCGTGGACGGTTGATCGAGGCAGGCCGCGCGCTGGTCGCGCAGTGCCGTGCCGATGTCGTCGTGATGGGCTGCGCCGGCATGGCCTCGCACCGTGCGGCCATCGCGGACGCGATCGGCGTGCCCGTCGTTGAACCCGCACAGCAGGCGGTCGCCGCCGCGATCGGCGCGGTCTTGTTGAACACCTAAGATACTTCTGGAGCTTTCTTTGATGCCTATCTCCCGCCGCTCACTCCTCAAGGCCGCCGCCGCAGTGCCGGCAATCTCGCTGCCAGCCATCGCTCGTGCTGAATCTCAATCCACGCTGCGCTTCATCCCCGTCATCGATCTCGCCTTCGTCGATCCGATCTATTCGACCGCGCAGGTGTCGCGAAACCACGGTTTCATGGTCTACGACACGCTCTACGGGATGAGCTCGTCGCTCCAGGTCTCGCCACAGATGCTGTCGGGCCACGCCATTTCCGGCGACCAGCTCCAGTGGGACCTCACGCTTCGCGACGGCCTGTTCTGGCACGACGGCGAGCGCGTGCTCGCGCGCGATTGCGTCGCCAGCATCCGCCGTTGGGCCGTGCGCGACGGCTTTGGCGGCGAACTTATGGAAGCGACCCATGAGCTCTCTGCCGCCGACGACCGCACCATCCGTTTTCGTCTCAAGCGTCCGTTCCCGCTGCTGCCGCAGGCGCTGGGCAAGGCCGCGATCAATGCCTGCTTCATGATGCCGGAGCGGTTGGCGAGCCAGGATCCGTTCAAGCCGCTGACCGA
>NZ_AJQE01000130.1 GCF_000261685.1 Bradyrhizobium genomosp. I (2014)
CAGCGGCCCGTTCCGCTATCTCGCCGACGAGCGCGTGCAGGGCGCCCGCAACGCCTATGCCAGGTTCGAGCGCTACCAGCCGCGCACCGACGGCAAGCCGGATTGGACCGCCGGACCGAAGATCGTGCACTACGACCGCGTGGTTTGGACCACCACGCCCGATGCCGGCACCGGCGTCGCCGCGCTCCAGACCGGCGAACAGGACTGGCAGGAGACCACGCCGCACGATCTGCTGCCGGTGATCAAGGCCGCCGGCGATATCGAGACGCGCATCCTCGACCCCAGAGGCTACGCCTGCATGCTGCGGCTCAATCATCTGCAGCCGCCGTTCGACAATCCCGCGATCCGCCGCGCGCTCCTGGGCGCAATCGATCAGTCCGCGTTCATGACCGCGGTCGCCGGCGTCGATCCCGCCTTTCAGGTCTCGCCGATCGGTTATTTCGCGCCTGGGACGCCGATGGCGAGCGACGTCGGCCTCGACGTGTTCCGTGGCCCGCGCGACTATGCCAAGCTCAAGGCCGATCTGAAGGCCGCCGGCTATAATGGCGAGAAGATCGTGGTGCTTGTCCCCACCAACTCGCTGGCGCAGAAGCCGCTCGGCGAGATCGCGGTCGACAGCTTGCGCAAGGCCGGCATGAACGTCGAATATGCCGGGCTCGATTTTGCCGTCGTTCTGCAGCGACAGCTGAAGAAGGACCCGATCGGGCAGGGCGGCTGGAGCGCGGCCGTCGGCAACTGGCAGGGCATCGACTGGCTCAATCCTGCCGGCAACACCAACATCCGCGGCGAAGGCAAGGTCGCCGGCTGGTATGCGAGCGAGAAGATGGGGCCCTTGCGCAGCCAGTGGCTGGGGGG
>NZ_AJQE01000131.1 GCF_000261685.1 Bradyrhizobium genomosp. I (2014)
GCAGCAGCGCATCTGCCGCGAAATCCAGGCAGTGGCGTTCGAGGAAATCCCCTATATTCCGATCGGCCTCTACAAGCAGCCGACCGCCTATCGCAAAGCCATCACCGGCATTCTCGACGGCACCGCCGTGTTCTGGAACGTGCGCCCCGCATGAGCACCACAGCAATCTTCGGCAGCTATGTGCTGTCACGGAAGGACGGCGCGCAGGATGTGCTGCGCGATCATTGGGTCCTGGTTGAGGGCAAGAAGATCGCGGCAATCACGCGCGACAAGCCGCGCGCGGATGAAGTCTATGACCGCCCCGGCCGCTTCGTGCTGCCGGGCCTGCTCAATTTGCACAATCACTGCTTCTCGGAGGCGGTGGCGCGCAGCCACACCGAGGACGGCAACGGCCGCAAGAACAACCAGAGCATCGTCTATACGGTGCTGTTGCCGCTGACCAAGCGCGGTGCCGATATCCTGTCGGCGGAGGAACGCCTGGCGGTCGCACGGCTCGGCGTCCTCCAGCTGCTCAAGGGTGGCGCCACCACGGTGATGGAGCCGTTCCGTAACTCGATCCCAGAAATGTTCGACGCTGCGGAAGAGATGGGGATCCGTTTCTACGGCGCGCCCTATCTGTTCTCGACGTCTGACGCAAAGGCCGGCCCGGACGGCGCGGTTCGCTATTCCGGCGATGACGGCGCCGCCGACATGGCGACGTGGGATGCGCTCTATCAGCGCTGGAACGATCGCGGCGACGGCCGCATCAGCCTTGCGATGAGCCCGCACGCCACCGACACCTGTGGTCCCGATCTGCTCAGGGCCTGCGCAGCGCGGGCGCGCGAGCTCGGTGTGCCCATCACGACGCACATGGCGCAGAGCCGCGCCGAGGTCGAGACCATCGGCAAGCGCTATGGTGGTCGCACGCCGGCGCAATATCTGGACTGGCTCGGCCTGCTGGCGCCCGATCTCATGGCCGCGCATTGCATGTTCAGCAGCGACGACGACCTCGAGCTGATGGCCGCGCGCGGCATGACCGTGCTGAACTGCCCGCGCGTGTTCGCGCGTGCCGGCATCACGGCGGCGTTCAGCCGCTTCGCCGAGCACGGCGTGCGCACCGTGGTCGGCACCGACGGCTACAACATGGACCTGCTCGGGGAGCTCAATGCCGCCTCGCTGATCTCCAAGGTCACCTCGGCGCGTCCCGACGTCGCGAACTCGCCCGAGCTGATCGAGGCCAACACGGCGGTCGCGGCCGACGTCATCAAGCGGCCCGATCTCGGCCGGATCGAGCCCGGCGCCACCGCCGACCTCACCGTCGTCGATCTCACCCACCCGCATTTGCAGCCGCTGTTCAACCCACGCCGTGCGCTGATCGCGCTCGCCAACCGCGCCAATATCGATCAGGTGATGGTCGATGGCCGCGTGCTGGTCGATGAGGGACGCTATCTCGGCGCCGACGAAGCGGCGATCGCTGCGGCAGGAACTGCCGCGATCGGCAAGATCTGGGATCTGCCGGAAGCGCAGGCGGCATTCAACGGCTGATTGTTACCGCGAAGGAAGTGCGCTCTCCCGCGGAGAGGTTGCAGCGAGCCCGCGGGAAGATCGTTCGACCCAAAGGCACTCGGCTTAGTCCTCGAACTCCACCAGCGCCTTCCGCATCGTCTCGACCAGATCCAGCGCCACCGGCGACGGACTGCGCTGTGCGGGAAAGACCGCGGAGAACTCGAAGTCGATGCGCGGCAGGAAGCGACGCACGATGACGCCGCGCGTTGCAAACTCCTGCGCGGTGAAGGGATCGCAGATCGCGACGCCAAGTCCTGACGACACCATGCCGCACATGATCTCCGACAACGTAGTCTCGACCCTGAGCACGCGGCGGACATCGTGGCGGTGGAAGACCTGGTCGACGAGATGCCGGCTCGACGATCCCGCCGACAGCGAGATGAAGGTCTCGCCCTCGAAATCGCGCGGTTCCAGCACCTCCTTCTCTGCCAGACGATGACCGGTCGGCAATACCGCGACGCGCGCGGGCGCCGGCAACCGCTGGCTCGGCAGGCCCGAATGCGCGATCGGCACCTCGGCAAAGCCGATGTCGCATTGGTTGTTCAGCACCCAGTCGACCACGATCGGCGAGATCACGCCGAAGAAAGCGAGGTTGAGATTTGGTCGCTCCTGCAGGAAGTGTCCGGCCAGGCGGGGCAAATAGCCGTTTGCAAGCGCCGGCAGCGCGGCGATGCGCAGCGAGCCGGTGCGGCGGGC
>NZ_AJQE01000132.1 GCF_000261685.1 Bradyrhizobium genomosp. I (2014)
CAGTGATGCGTTCGAGGCCGACGAAGGAGCGCTCGACCTCGGTATAGAGCGCCATCGCCGCCGCGGTCGGCACCAGGCCGGTGCCGCGCCGCTCGAACAGCTCCATCTTGAGCAGCGCCTGGAAGTCGCGCAGCAGCCGGCTGACCGCGGGCTGCGTCACCACCATCAGTTTCGCCGCCTCGGTGACGCTGCCGGTCAGCATCATCGCCCGGAAGGCTTCCACCTGCCGCGAATTGATCCGCGCCATTCCATTTCCAATTCATAACATTTTGGCATGCAGAGGGTGCCATTATTCATTGGACGATGGAAGTATAGGTTGCGATCTTTTTCATCAGAGCTGAAGACAGCCCGCTTTTTCGGCAGATTGGAGGGGTTCAAACCTCCAGATCGCGCCAAAACCTGCCGAACAGGGGCCGGGGCCCTGATCGGAGAGGGATCTGCGCGGAAGGAAATGCGGAAGGCGCTTCGGCCGGAGATTTGTCGGCACGCCACCTCATTCCGGTATGGAGATCGGACTACATGAAGACTCTTCGCCTTCTGACAGCGGTCAGCATCGCGGCGCTCATTGCCGTCCCGTCGGCCGCTTCGGCCCAGCAAAAGACCCTCTACGTCGCCGGCTACGGCGACTCGTTCGAGAAGACGATCCGCGACGAGGTGATCCCGGCCTTCGAGAAGGAGAACGGCGTCAAGGTCGAGTATGTCGCCGGCAACTCCACCGACACGCTGGCCAAGCTGCAGGCACAGAAGGGCAACCAGCAGATCGACGTCGCCATCGTCGATGATGGCCCGATGTACCAGGCGATCCAGCTCGGCTTCTGCGGAAAGCTCGACGGGCTGCCGGCCGATCTCTACGACACCGCCCGCTTCAAGGACGATCGCGCGGTCGCGATCGGCATCGTCGCGACCGGCCTGATGTACAACACCAAGGTGTTCAAGGAGAAGGGCTGGGCGCCGCCGACGTCCTGGAATGACCTCAAGGACACGAAATACGCCAAGCAACTCGTGATTCCGCCGATCAACAACACTTACGGTCTCGAAGCGCTGGTGATGCTGTCGAAGATGAACGGCGGCGGTGAGACCAACGTCGATTCCGGCTTCAAGATCTTCAAGGAACAGATCAATCCGAACGTGCTCGCCTATGAGCCGTCGCCGGGCAAGATGACCGAGCTGTTCCAGTCCGGCCAGGCCGTGATCGCTGTGTGGGGCACCGGCCGTGTGCAGAGCTTCGCCAATACCGGCTTCCCCGTCGACTTCGTCTATCCCAAGGAAGGTGCAGCGACACTGCTGACGACGGCGTGTCCGATCGCCAAGCCGAACGCCTCGCCGCTTGCATCGAGCTTCGTCAAGATGCTGCTCGATCCAAAAATCCAGCTCGTGATGCTGAAGGATTACGGCTACGGCCCGGTGCTGAAATCGATGGCGATCCCGCCGGAGTTCGGCAAGATGGCCCCGATCGGCGAGCGCGCGGCCAAGCTCTACAATCCGGACTGGACCGTCATCAACGAGAAGCGCGAGGAGTGGACCAAGCGCTGGAACCGCGAGGTCGAACGCTGATCGGATCGTCGGTAGCGGAGACAGCGCATGGCCTATCTCGAGCTCGATCGGGTCGCCAAGCAGTTCGGCGCGCAGACTGTGGTCGATGACTTCAGCCTGTCGGTGGGGAAGGGGGAGTTCATCTCCTTCCTCGGCCCGTCGGGCTGTGGCAAGACCACGACGCTGCAGATGATCGCGGGCTTCCTCGATCCCACGCGCGGCGCGATTCGCCTCGAGGGCAAGGACCTGACCGCGATCCATCCGGCCAAGCGTGGCCTCGGCATCGTGTTCCAGAGTTACGCGCTGTTTCCGCACATGACCGCGGCGGAGAACGTCGCCTTTGGCCTCGAGATGCGCAATGTGCCGCGCAACGAGCGGGCCGAGCGCGTCCGCGCCGCGCTCGCGATGGTCGGCCTTGCCGGCTTTGAGGACCGCCATCCCCGCCGCATGTCCGGCGGCCAGCAGCAGCGCGTGGCGCTGGCGCGCGCGCTGGTGATCAAGCCGAGCGTGCTGCTGCTCGACGAGCCGCTGTCCAACCTCGACGCCAAGCTCCGCGAGGAGATGCAGATCGAGCTGCGCCAGATCCAGCGCACCATCGGCACCACCACGATCCTCGTCACCCACGACCAGAACGAGGCGATGTCGCTGTCAGACCGCATCGTGGTGATGAGCCAGGGCAAGATCGAGCAGATCGGCACGCCGCAGGAGACGTATGAAAGGCCGGCCTCCGCCTTCGTCTCGCAGTTTCTCGGCAAGACCAACGATTTTGCCGGCACGATCGACCGGACCGTCGCGCCGACGCAACTGGTGGCGGGCTCCTGGCGCGCACCGGCGCCGGCCGGGCTCGGCGGTCCTGTCACCGTCAGCGTTCGCCCTGAAAGAATCGGCTTTGGCGATGCCGGCCTCGGCGCAAAGATCATCACGCGCATCTTCCAGGGCAATCACTGGCTGTTCCAGTGCGAGAGCGAATGCGGCCCGGCGATCGTGATCCGCCAGAACGACGGGCAGACGCAGCCGGCCGAAGGCGACGCGGTTCGCCTCACCTGGCGGCCCGAGGATATGAGCGTGCGCGCGAGGGCCGGCGCATGAGCGCGGCCGCCGAGGAGGGCAGTGCGCGTACGCCGTGGGCGCTGACGGCGCCCGCCTTGATGCTGTTCGTCGGTGTGCTGCTGATTCCGCTGGCGATGACCGTGATGCTGTCGTTCCACGATTGGGGCCAGTACAAGGGCATCGAGCCGGTCTTCATCCTCAAGAACTGGCGGGAGATCGCGACCGATCCCTATTATGCCGAGATGTTCTGGCGGACCTTTCGCATCGCGATCCTGACCACGCTGCTCACCGCGCTGCTCGGGGCGCCCGAGGCCTATATCCTCAACCGCATGAGCGGCCGCTGGAAGAGCTTCTTCCTGCTGGTCATTCTCGGGCCGCTCTTGATCTCCGTGGTGGCACGCACGCTCGGCTGGGCCCTGCTGTTCGGCGGCAACAACGGTCTGGTCAACAAGCTCCTGATGTCGCTCGGGGTGATCCGCTCCCCCATCCCCTTCATGTTCACCGAAACCGGCGTGGTCGTTGCGCTCGCGCACGTCATGATGCCGTTCATGGTGCTGTCGGTCTGGGCCGCGCTGCAGCGGCTGGATCCGCAGATCGAGAACGCCGCGATGTCGCTCGGCGCCGGTCCCGTCACCATCATCCGCCGCATCATCATGCCGCAGATCATGCCGGGCGTGCTGTCGGGCGCCATCATCGTGTTCTCGCTTTCGGCCAGCGCCTTTGCGACGCCCGCGATCATCGGCGGCCGCCGGCTCAAGGTCGCGGCGACGCTGGCGTACGACGAATTCCTCAACACCTTGAACTGGCCGCTGGGCGCCGCCGTGGCGACGCTGCTGCTGGTCGCGCTGGTGCTCATCGTGGTCGGCAGCAACGCGCTGATCGAGCGGCGCTATGCGGAGGTGTTCCGATGAGACGGAACGGCCCGCTCGCGCTGATCTTCCACACCGTCTTCGTCATCGTCATGGTGGCGCCGATCCTGGTGGTCTGCCTCGTCGCCTTCACGCCGGAAGGCTTCCTGTCGCTGCCGACCAACGGCTTCTCGCTGCGCTGGTTCAGGACCATCGCGAACTACCCTGAATTCATCCACGCCTTCTGGGTCAGCCTCGGCCTCGGCGCGCTGTCGTCCTTCGTCGCGCTGCTGTTCGCGGTGCCGGCGGCGCTGGCGATCGCGCGCTATCGCTTCCGCGGCCGTGATGCGCTGGCGGCTCTGTTCCTGTCGCCGTTGATGATCCCGCATGTCGTGCTCGGCATCGCCTTCCTGCGTTTCTTCACCTCGGCCGGCCTCGGCGGCAGCTTTGCCGCGCTGATCATCGCGCATGTCATCATCGTGTTTCCGTTCGCGCTGCGTCTGACGCTGGCCGTCGCAACCGGCATGGACCGCACCGTCGAGATGGCGGCGGTCTCGCTCGGCGCCGGCGGCTGGACGCTGTTCCGCCGCGTGACCTTGCCGTTGATCCTGCCCGGCGTCATCAGCGGCTGGGCGCTCGCCTTCATCCAGTCCTTCGACGATCTCACCATGACCGTCTTCCTTGCGGCGCCCGGCACCGAGACGTTGCCGGTGCGCATGTTCCTGTACATCCAGGACAACATCGATCCTCTGGTGACGTCGGTCTCGGCCTGCGTGATCGCGATCACCATGACTGCCCTCATTCTGCTCGATCGTTTCTACGGGCTCGACCGTGTGCTCGCCGGCAAGGGCGATACGGGACGATAGGAGAACTCATGTCAGGAGAATACGACGTCGCCGTCGTCGGCGGGGGACTGCTCGGCTCCGCCATTGCCTGGGGCCTCGGCCGCCTCGGCAAGAAGGTCGCCGTGCTCGACGAAGGCGACATCACCAGGCGTGCTTCGCGCGCGAACTTCGCGCTGGTCTGGGTCCAGAGCAAGGGCCTCGGCATGCCGGCCTATACGGTGTGGACCGTGCAGGCGTCGCAGGCGTGGGGCCGGCTTGCTTCGGAGTTGAAGCAGCAGACCGGGCTCGACGTTTCGCTCCAGCAGAACGGCGGTTTTCATCTCACCCTCGGCGAAGAGGAATTCGGCCAGCGCACCGAGCTGGTCAAGCGCATGCACAACCAGGTCGGCGCGGCCGACTACAAGATGGAGATGCTCTCTGCATCCCAAGTGAAGAAGTCATTGCCGCTGATTGGGCCGGAGGTCTCGGGCGGCAGCTATTGTCCGCTCGACGGTCACGTCAATTCGCTGCGCACTTTCCGGGCATTCCACACCGGCTTCAAGGCGTTCGGCATCGACTATCTTCCGGAGCGCCCGGTCTCCGCGATCGGCAAGAGCGGCGGCGAATTCCATCTGACGACGCCGAAGGGCGAGCTGCGCGCCGCCAAGATCGTGCTTGCTGCGGGCAACGCCAACCAGACGCTGGCGCCGATGGTCGGTCTTTACGCGCCGATGGGACCGACCCGCGGCCAGATCGTGGTGACCGAGCGCACCATGCCGTTCCTGCCGCATCCGCTGACGACGATCCGCCAGACCGACGAGGGCACCGTGATGATCGGCGACAGCAAGGAGGACGAGCTCGATGACCGCGCGCTGAAGCATTCGATCAGCGCGGTCATGACCGATCGCGCCCAGCGCATGTTCCCGCATCTGTCGCGGCTCAACGTGGTCAGGAGCTGGGCCGGCATCCGCGTGATGCCGCAGGACGGTTTTCCGATCTACGACCAGTCGGAGACGCATCCCGGCGCTTTCGTCGCCTGCTGCCATTCCGGCGTGACGCTCGCCTCCAACCATGCCTTCGAGATCGCGCGCATGGTGGCGCAGGGCGTGCTCGAGCCGGAGCTGGTCGGCGCGTTCTCGGCCAGCCGCTTTGGCGGCGCGGGCGCGGCCAACAGCAGCGGCTATTAGAAATTATCAGGAAGGAGCCAAGGGGCATCCCCATGTTCAGGCGATCCGAACAGGACAAGCGTCCGCAAGTGCAGATCTTCATCGACGGCGTTGCCGTCGCGGCGCGCCAGGGCGACACCGTCTCGGCTGCGCTGCTGGCCTCCGGCGTTGATGTGCGGAGGTCGACCGCGGTCAGCGGCGCGCCGCGCCTGCCTTATTGCATGATGGGCGTGTGCTTCGACTGCCTCATCACCATCGACGGCGTCGGCAACCGGCAGGGGTGCCTCGTACCGGTCGCCGAGGGCATGCAGATCGAAATCCAGAAGGGCAAGCGGGAGATCGGACAATGACTGTGGCTCCCAGGCGCGAAGACTACGACGTCGTCGTGATCGGCGCCGGGCCTGCGGGCCTTGCCGCCGCGGCGACCTCCGCCGAAGCTGGTCTCACGACACTGCTGCTCGACGAGAACATCGGCCCCGGCGGCCAGGTGTTTCGTGCGATCTCCTCGACGCCGGTGACCGATCGCAATCAGCTCGGCGCCGATTATTGGGTCGGGGCCGATCTCGTGCAGTCGCTGCGTGCAAGCAGTGCCGAGGTGATCCCTCGTGCGACGGTGTGGAGCCTCGACCGCAATCTCGATATCGCCGTCTCGATCGGCGGTGCTTCAGCCTTCGTCAAGGCCAAGCGCGTGATCCTTGCCACCGGCGCGCTGGAGCGGCCGTTCCCGATTCCCGGCTGGACATTGCCGGGCGTGATGACCGCGGGCGCGGCGCAGACCATGCTGAAGTCGTCGGCGCTGGTGCCCGACGGCCGCACGGTGATCGCAGGGCAGGGGCCGCTGCTCTGGCTGCTGGCCGCGCAGATCCTGCGCCTTGGCGGCCGCATCGACCGCATTCTCGACACCACCGAGCGCGGCAATTACCTCGCCGCGCTGCCCCATGCCTTCGCTTTTCTGACCTCGCCCTACTTCGCCAAGGGCCTGTCGATGATGCGTGAGGTGAAGGCCAAGGTGCAGGTCGTCTCTGGTGTCGCCGAGCTTGCTGCGGCTGGCGACGGTCAGCTCGCCAGCGTGAGTTATGTCGCGGGCGGCAGGCGCGAGACCATTCCCGCCGATCTCCTCTTGCTGCATCAGGGCGTGGTGCCCAATGTCAATCTGGCAATGTCCGCCGGTGTCGAGCATCGCTGGGACGACCTGCAGCTCTGCTGGTCGCCGGTGCTCGATGCGAGCGGCAATTCGTCGGTTGCGGGCATCGCGATCGCGGGCGATGGCGCTGGCATTGGCGGTGCGAACGCCGCCGTGGTTCGTGGTCGCATCGCGGCGCGTGCGGCGGTGGACGCATTGGCGCCCGCGGCCGCGGCCAGGCTCCCTGCAATGGCGACGCTCCGTGCCGACCTCGCCAAGGCCGAGCGTGGCCGCCTCTTCCTTGACACGCTGTTCCGCCCCGCGCCGCAGTTCCGCATTCCCTCGGGCGACACCATCGTCTGCCGCTGCGAGGAAGTCACCGCGAAGGACGTTCTCGACTCCGTCGCCATCGGCGCGACCGGCCCGAACCAGCTCAAGGCCTACCGCCGCACCGGCATGGGCCCGTGCCAGGGCCGGCTGTGCGGCCTCACCGTCACCGAGCTGATGGCGCAGGCGCGCGGCAAGAGCCCGCAAGAGATCGGCTACTACCGGCTCCGCGCGCCGGTGAAGCCGATCACGCTCGCCGAACTCGCAGCCGTTCCCAAGAGCGAAGCCGACGTCAAGGCCGTGGTGCGCGGATGACCAAAAACGTGGATGCGATCGTCGTCGGCGGCGGCATCCACGGATGTTCGACCGCGCTGCATTTGTGCCTTGCCGGCCTGAAGCCGCTGCTGATCGAGAAGGACTATGCCGGCCGGCACGCGTCCGGCGTCAACGCCGGCGGCGTGCGTCAGCTCGCGCGGCACGTTCCGGAAATTCCGCTCTCGATCCGCTCGATGGGGATCTGGGAGAAGATCTCGGATCTCCTCGACGACGATTGCAGCTTTGAGAGCTATGGCCAGGTGCTGGTCGCGGAGAATGAGGAAGAGCTCGCAATCTGCCGCGCGCGTGTCGCCGAGCTCAACGCGCTCGGCTTCACACATGAAGAGCTGATCGACGCAGCCGAGTTGCGCCGGCTGGTACCGGCGGTCGCCGAGACCTGTCCCGGCGGCGTGGTCTCGCGCCGCGACGGAGCGGCCAATCCGGCGCAGACGACGACGGCGTTCCGGCGCAAGGCGGAGCAGCTCGGCGCGACCGTGCGCGAGGGCGTGGCGGCCGGCAACATCCGGCACCGTGACGGCCTCTGGCACGTCGATGTCGGCTCGGACACCTATGCTGCGCCGGTGCTCGTCAACGCCGCGGGCGCCTGGGCCGGCAAGATCGCGGCGGATCTCGGCGAGCCGGTGCCGGTCGAGACCGTGGCGCCGATGCTGATGATCACCTCGCGCGTGCCGCACTTCATCGATCCCGTCGTGATCCTGCGCGGGCGCAAGCTCTCCTTCAAGCAATTCAAGAACGGCACGGTGCTGATCGGCGGCGGCCATCTGGCCAGGCCCTATCAGGACCGCAACGAGACGGTGCTGGACTGGAAGAGTCTCGCCACCAGTGCGCAGACCGTGTTCGAGCTGTTTCCGGTGATGCGCAGCGCGGCCATCGTCCGCGCCTGGGCCGGCATCGAGGCCAAGATGAAGGACGATATTCCCGTGTTCGGCCCGAGCAGCCGCCACAAGGGCCTCTACCACCAGTTCGGCTTCTCCCTGCACGGCTTCCAGCTCGGCCCCGGCGCCGGTGCCGTGATGGCGGAGCTGATCGTCAATGGCGGCAGCCAGACCCGCATCAGCGATCTCGGCATCGACCGCTTCCATCCCATCACGCTCTAGCAACAAGAGGATATCATGAGCATCACCCGCAGCATCCGCACGCCCATCATGCACCGCGCCGTGGAGGCTAACGGCTTCGTCTTCCTCGGCGGCACCATCGCCGACGATACCAGCGTCTCCATGGGCGAGCAGACCCGCAACATCCTCGGCAAGATCGCCGGCTATCTGAAGGAGGCCGGCACCGACAAGTCTCGCGTCGTCAGCGCCTCGATCTTCGTCACGGATCTCTCCAGGAAGAAGGAGATGGATGCTGCCTGGACCGAGTTCTTCGGAGACAATCTCCCCACCCGAGCTACCGTCGGCGTCGCCGAGCTCGGCGGCGGCGCGCTGATCGAGGTGGTGGTCACCGCCCTGAAGGGTTGACAGCGCAAGGTAGCGAAGGACGGCGGCGCCTCCCGCGTTGTCGTCTCCTCGCGCCGCGCCTTGATCTCGCCCTTCGATGGGACTATTTGGAGAGTTCCTCAATCAGGATACTCGCAGCCATGGATATGACCCCGATCGCAAAGCCCATCTGCCTTGCCCACGGGGAATTCCATGCCTGCTTCGATCATTCTGTCCGACCTGTCGCTGTCTGCACCTGACGGCCGTCCTCTTCTCTCCAGCATCGATCTGACATTCGCAGCCGAGCGGACCGGTCTCGTCGGCCGCAACGGCGTCGGGAAAACGACGCTGCTTGCGGCGATCCTGGGGGAGCATGTGCCCCAATCAGGGCGCGTTCTGATCAGCGGCACCATCGGCTTGTTGCGCCAGGATGTGCAGGTTCTTGCCGGCGCGACCGTAGCCGACCTGTTCGGCGTGCGGCGGGCGCTCGACCTGCTTCGCCGTGCGGAGCGAGGCGATGCGTCGGTGGACGACATCGCGGCGATCGACTGGACACTGGAAACGCGGCTCGAGGCCGCGCTGGCGCGCCTCGGGTTCGATCCGTCTCCCGATACGGAGCTGTCCTGCTTGTCGGGCGGCCAGATCACGCGCGTTCGACTCGCCGCACTGGTCTTCGCCGAGCCCGACTTCCTGCTGCTGGACGAACCCACCAACAATCTCGACCAGAACGGACGCAAGGCGGTGACTGCTCTCCTCGCCGCCTGGCGCGGCGGCGCGATCGTCGTCAGCCACGACCGAAGCCTGCTCGAAACCATGGATGCGATCGTCGAGCTGACGTCGCTCGGCGCCACGCGATATGGCGGCAATTGGAGCAGGTTTCGCCAACAGAAGGCCGTCGAACTCGACGCTATCAGGCATGACCTCGCTCATGCCGAAAGGCGTCTGTCCGAGATCGACGGCAAGGCACAAGAGGCTGCGGAAAGGAAAGCGCGCAAGGACCGCGGCGGCAGGAAGAAGCGCGCCAAGGGCGACATGCCGCGGATCCTGGCCGGGGCACGCAAGGATCGCAGCGAGGACAGCGGCGGCAAGACCGCGCAAATCGCCGAGCGGCGGCGCGCAGACGCAATCGATGCCGTGGACGCGGCGCGCCGGCGCATCGAGATTCTTCAGCCCCTGTCCGTCAGGTTGCCCGTGACTGGCCTGCCGGCGGGCAGGGAGGTGCTTTGGCTCGACGGCGTCAGTGCAGGCTATCGGCCGGAGCAGCCTGTCCTGCGCGATCTTTCATTTGCGGTCGTCGGGCCGGAGCGGGTCGCACTGGTCGGGCCCAATGGCTCCGGCAAGACGACGCTGCTGAAACTCATCGCCGGCGAACTGCGTCCGCTCGCGGGCATCGTGCGGGTCAGGTCGGATTTCGCACTGTTCGACCAGAAGGTCAGTCTGCTCGATCCGGCGCTCTCCATCCTGGACAATTTTCGGCGTCTCAATCCGAGCGCGGGTGCGAATGAGTGCCATGCCGCGCTCGCCCGGTTCATGTTTCGCGCCGATGCCGCCTTGCAAGCAGCCGGAAGCCTGAGTGGCGGGCAAATGTTTCGTGCGGGTCTTGCCTGTGTGCTCGGCGGGCGGACGCCGCCGTCGCTGCTGATCCTCGACGAGCCGACCAATCATCTCGACGTCGAATCCATCGAAGCCGTCGAGGCCGGCTTGCGGGCCTATGATGGCGCGCTGCTCGTCGTCAGCCATGACGAAGCGTTCTTGCGGGCGATCGGGATTACGCGGCGGATCGACGTTGTCGCCGAGGTGACGCGCATCGATGGCGGGATCGTCTGATCCCACCCCGGTGGTTCGATATGGCGGTGATTTTCAAAAACCCGACGCCCTGCCCCCAGCGCGTCGGGTGGAAAAAATGAGTATCAATCCGTGATCCCAACCAGATCGTTGTGACCCGTGCCGCATCATTTTTCTACTCCGGGAAACTACCGCGTTGGAACCAGGATGTGTCTTGCCGTGTGCGGGCCTATGAGGCCGCGCCTCCGCCCGGTTCCAATGCCTCGCCGATCTCCAGCGGGTGCGCCATGGTCTCGTGCAGCGCGTCGCGATCGAGTTCGTCTTCGGAGATGCTGATGACGACGCAGGCAACGCCGTTGCCGATCAGATTGGTCAGCGCACGGCATTCGCTCATGAATTTGTCGATGCCGACCAGGATCGCGATCGACTGGATCGGGATGTCGGGCACGATCGAGAGCGTTGCCGCGAGCGTGATGAATCCGGCGCCGGTCACGCCTGAAGCGCCCTTCGAGGTGATCATGGCGATGCCCAAAATGCCGAGCTCCTGCCAGATGGTGAGATGGGTGTTGGTTGCCTGTGCCAGAAACAGCGTCGCCAGTGTCATGTAGATGTTGGTGCCGTCGAGGTTGAAGCTGTAGCCGGTGGGAATGACGAGGCCGACCACCGAACGCGAGGCACCGAGATGCTCCATCTTCTGGATCATCTGCGGCAACACCGTCTCGGAGGACGAGGTGCCAAGCACGATCAGCAGCTCGTCCTTGATGTAGGCGATGAAGCGCAGGATCGAGAAGCCGGCGAGGCGAGCGATCGCACCTAACACGATCAACACGAACAGGATGCTGGTGAGATAGAACGTTCCGATCAGCGCGGCGAGGTTGAGCAGCGAGCCGAGACCATAGGCGCCAACGGTGAACGCCATCGCGCCGAACGCGCCGATCGGGGCGACACGGACGATGATGCGGATGATGCCGAAGAACATCTTCGCGGCCTTGTCGATCGCCTCCGCGATGGGTTCGCCGGCCTTGCCGAGGAAGGCGATAGCGAAGCCCGACAGGATCGAGATCAACAGCACCTGAAGCAGGTCGCCCCGCGCGATCGCGCCCAGATAGCTGTCCGGGATGATCGCCATCAGATGGGCGACGATGCCTTCTTCCTTGGCCTTGGTGACGTAGGTCGCCACAGATTTCGGATCGATCGTGGCGGGATCGATGTTGAAGCCGTGCCCGGGCTGGAGAATCTCGCCGACGAGCAGGCCGACCGCGAGCGCGACGGTCGAGACCGTCTCGAAATAGATCAGCGACTTCAGCCCGACCCGGCCGACACGCTTGAGGTCACCCATCGAGGAGATGCCGTGCACCACGGTGCAAAAGATCACCGGCGCGATCATCATCTTGATCAGCGCGATGAAGCCGTCGCCGAGCGGCTTCAATGCCTTGCCAAGATCGGGATAGAAATAGCCGATGAGCACGCCGAGCGCGATCGCGACCAGGACCTGGACGTAGAGGATCTTGTACCAGGGCTGATCCCGGCGGACGACGGCTGGCTGGATCGCGACTTGTGTCATAGAGTGAGCCCCGGAACGCATTGATCTTGCAGGATTTGGATCTTGCATGAGCTTCATCATGTGATGGCCGCCGCAGAAGCGACAATCACATTTTTGTCTGTTAGCACGAAGATCGATTGCCGCGCCGCACTTGGGGGGGACATGTCGACTGTAACCGACTCGCGCCAGCAAGGCTATTTTCCGCGCTGGACGTTGAAAACCTCGGGCGTGATCATGCCGGAGGAGCGGCTGTCCTGGGGCCAGACCGTCGTCTCCGGTTTCCAGCATTGCATCGCAATGTCGGGCTCGACGATCATCGCGCCGCTGCTGATGGGGTTCGATCCCAATGTGGCGGTCCTGTTCTCCGGCGTTGGCACGCTGATCTTCTTCGTCATCGTCGCGGGGCGCGTCCCGAGCTATCTCGGCTCGAGCTTCGCTTTCATCGCCGTCGTCATTGCGGCGACCGGTTATGCCGGGCAGGGACCGAACCCGAACCTGTCGGTTGCGCTCGGCGGCATCGTCGGCGCCGGTGTGCTGTACGGCCTGATTGCCCTGATTGTGATGTGGTCCGGTGTCGGCTGGGTCGAGCGCTTGATGCCGCCGGCCGTCACCGGCGCTGTGGTCGCCGCGATCGGCCTCAACCTCGCGCCCGTGGCGGTCAAGGCGGTGAGTGCAAACGCGTTCGACACCTGGATCGGGCTCGCGACCGTTCTGATCATCGGTGTGGTGGCCGTTGCCGCGCCGGGTCTATGGCGCCGCCTGCCGATCATTGTCGGTGCAATCGGCGGATATCTCCTTTACCTGCTGTTCGCGAACGGTCTCGGTTTCGGCAAGCCGGTCGACTTTGCGCAACTCTCGGCCGCGCCGTGGTTCGGCCTGCCGAGCTTCACCGCGCCCAGCTTCCACGCCGACGCAATCTTCCTGATCGCGCCGGTCGCGGTCATCCTCGTCGCCGAGAACCTCGGCCACATCAAGGCCGTCGGCGCCATGACGGGGCGCAGTCTCGACGCCTATCTCGGCCGCGCCCTGTTCGCGGACAGCCTCGCGACCATCGTGGCCGCCTGCGGCGGCGGCACCGGCGTCACCACCTATGCCGAGAACATCGGCGTCATGGCGGCGACGAAGGTCTATTCGACTTTGCTGTTCGCCTTCGCGGCCACGGTGTCGATCCTGCTCGGATTCTCGCCAAAGTTCGGCGCGCTCATCCTGTCGATCCCCGGTCCCGTCATCGGCGGCCTCTCGATCGTGCTGTTTGGGTTGATCGCGGCGATGGCGGGACGGATCTGGGTCGAGAACAAGGTCGACTTCGCAAATCCGGCGAACCTGATCACCGTCGCGGTGGCGCTCACCGCAGGCGCCGGCGATCTCACGCTCAAATTCGGTGCGTTCACGATCGGCGGGATCGGTACTGCAACCTTTGGCGCGATCATCCTCTACCAGATCCTGACCTCGCCATTCGCGCGCCGCACGAATTGATCCCAGCGATGCGCCGAAGGGATGGAACAAAAGGCGCTTTCCGTCGATGATGAGGCACCCTGGAGAGAACCCATGCCGCAACCCGATCGCTCGACCACCTTTCCCTCGCGCCTTGTCGGCCAATACGCCCTGGTGACCGGCGCCTCGCAAGGCATCGGTCGGGCGGTCGCCGTCCGGCTCGCCCAGGAAGGCGCAACCGTCGCCATCAATTATTTCGAGAACGTGGAGCGGGCCGAGGAGACGCTCGCGCTCGCGCGGGCAGCTTCGGGCGATCGCGGCCACGGCGAGCCCGATCATTGCATCGTCAAGGCCAATGTCGGCAATGAGCAGGACATTGCCGCGATGTTCGAGGCGATCCTCTCTCGCTGGAAACGTCTCGACTGTCTCGTCAACAATGCTGGCTTCCAGAAGGAGTCGCCGAGCGAGGCGCTCGATGTCGAAACCTATCGCCGCATCATCGACGTCAATCTCAACGGGGCCGTGCTCTGCGCGCAGAAGGCGCTCGCGCATTTCATCGCACGCGGCGGAGGCGGCAGCATCATCAACTGCTCCAGCGTCCACCAGATCATTCCAAAGCCCGGCTATCTCGCTTATTCGATCAGCAAGGGCGGCATGGCCAATCTGACGCGCACGCTGGCGCTCGAATTTGCCGGCCGGGGCATCCGCGTCAACGCGGTGGGGCCAGGCGCGATCGACACGCCGATCAACGCGGCATGGACCGGCGATCGCGAAAAGCGCGGCGTCGTCACCAGCCACATTCCGTTGGGCCGCGTCGGCACGCCGGAGGAGATCGCCGCCGTGTTCGCCTTCCTCGCCTCGGAGGACGCGAGCTACATCACTGGACAGACCCTCTATGCCTGCGGAGGCCTGACGCTGTTCCCTGAATTCCGGGAGAATTGGGCGAGCTGAACGTCAGCTCGGACCATCCGCATCGGCGGGCGCC
>NZ_AJQE01000133.1 GCF_000261685.1 Bradyrhizobium genomosp. I (2014)
AAACGGCGCGGGTTTGGGGGCTGCGGCGCCGTGTGCTATCGACCGCGGACGACGCTGCCGCTATTGGCAAGCGCCGACACATGACGGGCTCGTGACCACGACCATCAACATTAATGCCTACAGTGACGCGCTCGTGGTTCTCGCTACCGCCGGCGTGGTGGTGCCGATCGTCCGTCACTGGGGTATCAATCCGGTGCTGGGCTATCTCGGTGCCGGCGCCATTCTCGGTCCGCTCGGGCTCGGCTCGCTCGTTCGAGAAATCCCGTTCCTGTACTGGTTTACAGTGACGGATGCGCAGAACGTCGAGGGTATCGCCAATCTTGGCATCGTCTTCCTGCTGTTTCTGATCGGGCTCGAGCTGTCTTTCAGGCGGCTCGTCACGATGCGACGGCTGGTGTTCGGGCTTGGCGGCCTGCAGGTGGCGGCAACGTCCGCCTTGATATTCGGCGTGGCGGTTCTATTCGGGCAAAACTCCGATACCGCCGTTATCATCGGTGCGAGCCTCGCGCTGTCCTCGACGGCTATCGTGCTCGAGCTTCTCTCCGCCGAGAGGCGGCTTGCGACCACGGCCGGGCGCGCCAGCTTCTCGGTGTTGCTGGCCCAGGACCTCGCCGTGGTCCCCATTCTCGTCTTCGTCTCGGTGCTCGGCGCAGGCAGCGGTGGCTCGGTCGTGACGCACATCTCCACGGCGATCCTGAAGGCGGTCGTGGCGGTCGCCTTTCTCATTCTGATCGGACGGCTGTTGATGCGTCCGCTGTTCCAGATGGTTGCAGGCACCCATTCGACGGAGTTGTTCGTCGCCGCAACCTTGTTCGTCATCGTCGGCGCCGGGCTTGCGGCGCACCAGGCCGGCCTGTCGATGGCGCTCGGGGCATTCGTTGCAGGACTGATGCTGGCGGAAACGGAGTATGGAAAGGCGATCGAGGCCACCGTCGAGCCGTTCAAGGGCCTGCTGCTCGGCATCTTCTTCTTCACCGTCGGCATGGCCATCGACTTCCGCGTGCTCGTGCGCGAGCCCGGTTGGCTACTGGCTGCCGTTA
>NZ_AJQE01000134.1 GCF_000261685.1 Bradyrhizobium genomosp. I (2014)
CGGCAAGGCGGTCGTGCTCATCATTCTGGGCCGCCTCTTCAGGCTCTCGTGGCCGGCGGCGATCGAGATCGGCTTCCTGCTCGGTCCCGTCGGCGAATTCGCCTTCGTCAGCATCGGAATGGCGGCGGCCGGCGGCCTGATCGAGCCTCGCGTGTCGAGCTTTGCCGTCGCCATCACCGCCGTGACGATGGCATTGACGCCGCTTCTGGGCGCGCTCGGACGACGACTGTCCGCCAAGCTGGCCGACGGGCGCATCGTCGATCCCGAACTGACGGTTCAGCCGCCAGGTGACCGAACGCAGGCCATCGTGGTCGGCTACGGTCGTGTTGGAAAAGTGGTCTGTTCGCTGCTTACCACCCATGGCGTGGACTACATCGCGGTCGATCACGATCCGATCGCCGTGGCGCGCGACCGCCGCGACGGCCATAAGGTCTTCTTTGGCGACGCGACAGAGCCGGGCTTTCTCGAAGCTTGCGGCCTGATGCAGACGACCGGCGTGATCATTACGATTCAGTCGCGAACGGCGATCGATGCAGTCGTCGAGCGGAGCCGTGCGGTGCGGCCGGATGTGTTGATCGTTTCCCGTGCGCGCGACGCCGATCATGCCCGTCACCTCTATGCAATCGGTGCAACTGACGCGGTGCCGGAAACCATCGAGGCGAGCTTGCAGCTTTCAGAAGCCGCGCTCGTCGGCCTCGGGGTTGCGGTCGGGCATGCGATAGCCTCGGTGCACGAAAAGCGTGATGAGTTTCGGCGGACGTTGCAGCAAGCCGCCCACACGGCGGACCAGGAGAAATCTCACCCATCGTCCATCGCAGGGCGTCCGTCCCGCCGACGGTAATCTGGAAAAGCCCGCCCTCGCGACCTACATCTGGTGCCATGTCAAACCCTCCGCTCCAGGATTTCGTCGGCCGGCACGAACGTTTGTTCGTGCTGACCGGTGCCGGCTGCAGCACCAATTCAGGCATTCCCGACTACCGCGACAGCCAAGGTAACTGGAAGCGGACCCAGCCGGTCAATTTCCAGGCCTTCATGTCGGACGAGCACACGCGCCGGCGCTATTGGGCGCGCAGCCTGATCGGCTGGCGGCGGTTCGGCCAGGCGAAGCCGAACGATGCGCATCATGCGCTGGCCCGGCTCGAGGCGAACGGCCGGTGCGGGATGCTGCTGACTCAGAACGTCGATCGGCTGCATCAGTCGGCCGGCCACCGGCAGGTCATCGACCTGCACGGCCGGCTCGATCTCGTCCGCTGCATGGGCTGCGGCCGCAAGACGCCACGCGACGAGTTTCAGCACGACCTTGGCCGCGCCAATGCGGCGTGGCTGACGCTCGATGCCGCGGATGCGCCTGATGGCGACGCCGATCTGGAGCACGAGGATTTTTCGTCCTTCCGAGTGCCGGCCTGCGAAGCCTGCGGCGGCATTCTCAAGCCCGACGTCGTGTTCTTCGGCGAGAACGTCCCGCGCGACATCGTCGCCACCGCGCAGGATCATCTGGCGCAAGCCGACGCCATGCTGATCGTCGGCTCCTCGCTGATGGTTTATTCGGGCTTCCGCTTCGTCCAGGCCGCCGCGCGCCGCGATATTCCGATTGCGGCGGTCAACCTCGGCCGCACCCGCGCCGACGATCTCCTGACGCTCAAGGTCGAGGAGCGCTGCGAGACAGCGCTTGCATTCCTACTCTGATCGAGCAGGCGGCGAACGCGCCTTGCCTATTGCATAGGTGCCAAGCAGAATAGCCGGGCGCGGCACTCTTCCGGTCGTCCATGGCATGGAAATTGCTGCGCTTTTGACCCCAGTCTTGACGACCAGCACGGAGATTTTGGAATGCTTGAGGGAGCCGAGGTGCGGCTTGCCGTTGATATCGGTGGCACGTTCACCGACATCGTGCTGGACGTGGGGCAGGATCGCAAAACCCGCAAGGTGCTGACCACTCCGCAGCGCCCCGAGCAGGCTGTGCTTGACGGCATGCGCCTCATCCTTGCCGATGCACGCGCGCACATCAGCGACATCGACGTCTTCATTCATGGCACGACGCTCGCGACCAATGCCATCATCGAGCGCCGCGGGGCCAAGACCGCGCTGATCGCAACCGAGGGCTTCCGCGACGTGCTCGATATCGGCACCGAAAGCCGCTACGACCAATATGATCTCGGCATCGACAAGCCGAAGCCGCTGGCGCCGCGCAGCCTGCGCTTCACCGCGGCCGAGCGCATCGATGCCCACGGAGCCGTTCGTCTCCCGCTCGACGAGACGGCGGTGCGCGCACTCGCGCAGAGATTGCGTGAGCTCGAGGTCGAGAGCGTCGCGATCGCGTTCTTGCATTCTTATGCCAATCCTGAGCATGAGCGCCGCGCGGCTGCGATCATCAGTGATGAAATGCCCGGCATCTCCGTGACCGTATCGTCGGCAGTGTGTCCCGAGATCCGCGAGTATGAGCGCACATCGACTGCGGTTGCGAATGCCTATGTGCAACCGCTGATCGACGGCTATCTCGCTCGCATGGCCGACGCCTTGCAGGTCGAGCAGTTCCGCGGTGCCATTTATCTCGTCACCTCCGGCGGCGGCGTCACCTCGATCGATACGGCGCGGCGTTTTCCGGTGCGCCTCGTCGAATCCGGTCCGGCGGGCGGGGCGATTTTCGCGGCGCAGATCGCGGCGCGTCTGGGCGAGAGCAAGGTTCTCTCCTTCGACATGGGCGGCACCACGGCAAAGATCTGCCTGATCGAAAGGTACCAGCCCGAGACCTCACGCGTGTTCGAGGTCGATCGCGCCGCGCGCTTCCTCAAGGGCTCCGGTCTGCCCGTACGCATTCCCGTGATCGAGATGGTCGAGATCGGCGCCGGCGGCGGCTCGATCGCGCATGTCGACGCCATGAAGCGCGTCACTGTCGGCCCCGAGAGCGCCTCATCGGAGCCGGGCCCCGCCTGCTACGGTCGCGGCGGCCAGCGTCCCGCGGTGACGGATGCCGACGTTGCGCTCGGCATGATCGATCCCGATGCGTTTGCGGCGGGCACCATCAAGCTCGATCCGGAGCTTTCAAAACAGGCGCTGCTGCGCGATGTCGGCGCGCCGCTCGGCCTGTCCGCGGAGACCGCGGCTTATGCCGTGCACGAGGTCGTCTGCGAGAACATGGCTAGCGCGGCGCGTGTGCATGCGGTCGAGCGCGGCGAGATTGTCGGCCAGCACACGCTGATCGCCTTCGGCGGCGCTGCGCCGCTGCATGCGGCGCGCGTTGCCGAGAAGATCGGCGTCTCCCGCGTGATCGTGCCATCGAATGCCGGCGTCGGTTCGGCCGTCGGCTTTCTGGCTGCGCCCATCGCCTATGAGTTGGTGCGCAGTCGTCATGTCCGGCTCGATGACTTCGACACCGAGGCGGTCTCGGACCTCCTGCAGGAGATGGCGACCGAGGCGCGTGCGCTGGTGGAGCCTGGCGCGGCCGGCGCGCCGGTGCGCGAGCGCCGCGCCGCCTTCATGCGCTATGTCGGCCAGGGCCACGAGATCTCGGTCGAACTGCCGAACCGGGCGCTGACGTCAGCCGATCTCGCCGGCCTGCGCCAGAAGTTCGAGGCGGATTATGCCGCGATGTTCGAGCGGCCGATCCCGGGGGCCGCCATCGAGGTGTTGAGCTGGTCGGTGCTCGCCACCACCGAGGCGCGCAATCCGCCCGCCGTTGCTTCCGTCGCGCGCGTGCCTGCGGCCAAGGCGTCCGGCAGCCGCAAATTCTTCGACGGCCGCGCGGGAGAAGTGATCGAGATCCCGCTCTATCGCCGCGAGGACATGGTGCCGGGCGCGACGATTGCGGGTCCCGCCGTAATCGCGGAAGACGAGACCTCGACCTTCGTCTCCACCAGTTTTGACGCCCATATCGACGGTGCGGGCAGCATCGTCATGGAACGAAAGGCGGCCTGATCATGAGCAAGGCAAGCGGCGCGAGCCTGATCGATCTCCAGATCATGTGGCACCGGCTGATCGCCGTGGTCGAGGAGCAGGCGCAGGTGCTGCTTCGCACCGCGTTCAGCCCGATCGTGCGCGAATGCGGCGACCTGTCGGCCGGCGTGTTCGACCTCAAGGGGCGCATGCTGGCGCAGGCGGTGACCGGCACGCCCGGCCACGTCAACTCGATGGCGGAATCGGTCAAGCATTTCATTGCCCATTTTCCGATCGAGACGATGAAGGAAGGCGACGCCTACATCACCAACGACCCCTGGATGGGCACCGGCCACCTCAACGACTTCGTCGTCACCACGCCCTGCTTCAAGAACGGCAAGGTCGTCGCGCTGTTCTCCTGCACCAGCCATCTGATGGACATCGGCGGCATCGGCTTCGGGCCCGACGCCACCGACGTGTTCATGGAGGGGCTCTACATCCCCATGCTGAAGCTGATCGACCAGGGCGTCGTCAACGAGACGCTGATGGCGATGATCCGCACCAACACGCGACTGCCGATCGACACCGAGGGCGACACCTATTCGCTCGCCGGCTGCAACGACGTCGGCTGCGAGCGGCTGGTCGAGATGATGAACGAGTTCGGCATCGACACGCTCGACGAGCTCGGCGACTACATCTGCGACCGCTCGCGCGAGGCCGTGCTCGCCGAGATCGCGAAGCTGCCGAAGGGCAGCTGGCGCAACACCATGGCGGTCGACGGCTATGACGCGCCGGTGACGCTGGCGGCGACGCTGACGATCTCGGACGACGGCATACACGTCGATTTCGACGGCACGTCCGCCGCCTCGAAGTTCGGCATCAACGTGCCCTTGTCCTACACCACGGCCTACACCGTGTTCGGCCTCGGCTGCGTCGTCGCCTCGCAGATCCCGAACAATGCCGGCTCGCTCTCGCCGCTGACGGTGTCGGCGGCCGCGGGCGCAATCCTCAACGCGCCGAAGCCGGCACCGGTCGCCTCGCGCCACATCATCGGCCAGATGCTGCCCGACGTCGTGTTCGGCTGCCTGCGCCAGATCATTCCCGAGCGCGTGCCTGCGGAAGGCACCTCGTGCCTGTGGAATCTCAACGTGCGCGGGCAGACCCGAAGCGGCGTTGGCGGCAATTACGGGTTCTCCATGGCGGTGACCTCCAATGGCGGCACCGGCGCGCGCTTCGGCAAGGATGGGCTGTCGGCGACCGCCTATCCCAGCGGTGTGCGCGGCACGCCGGTCGAGATCGCAGAGACGCAGACGCCTCTGATCTTCTGGCGCAAGGAGCTGCGTCCGGATTCCGGCGGGGCAGGGCGCACCCGTGGCGGCCTCGGCCAGATCATCGAAGTCGGCAGCGGCGTCGATGCGCCGTTCGACATTCTCGCCGCGTTCGACCGCATTGATCATCCGCCGCGCGGCCGCGATGGCGGCCGGGACGGCGAGGCCGGCTATGTCGGCCTCAAGTCCGGAAAGAAGCTGCGAGGGAAAGGCTTTCAGCAGGTGCCGCCGGACGACCGGTTGGTGGTGCTGACGCCGGGCGGCGCGGGCATCGGCGATCCCGCCAAGCGCGAGCGCGCGGCGGTCAATGACGACGTCGAAAGCGGACTCGTGTCCGTCGACAAGGCGGTCGCAGTCTATGGGTACTCGCGGTGACGCCTCAGGCGTCGTGCGCGTAGCAAACGGAGGGGTGCAATGATCACGCGACGGAACTTCACCGCGGGTGCAGCGACGCTGCTCGCCGCCGGCCACATCTCCACCCACGCGCGGGCGGCGACGGTAAGCTGGGACATGTCGACGGTGTGGCCTGACGGCAATTTCCACACCCAGAACGCCTTTGCCTTCGCCGAGGAGGTGAAGAAGCAAAGCGGCGGCACGGTCAACATCACCGTGAAGGCGGGTGGTCAGCTCGGCTTCAAGGGCCCCGAGCACCTGCGCGCCGTGCGCGACGGCCTCGTTCCGCTCGCCGACGTCCTCAACATCCAGCAGGTCGGCGACGAGCCGTTCATGGGCGTCGAGAGCATTCCCTTCCTCTGCGGCTCGGTGGACGAGCTCAAGGTGCTGCACAAATATGTGCGGCCCGAATACGAGAAGATCGCTGCGCGCAACAACCAGAAGATTCTCTACGTCGTGCCGTGGCCGACGCAGTATCTGCACCTCAAGGTCAAGGTCTCCGACGTCGCAGGCCTGAAGAACATCAAGATCCGCGTGCCCGACAAGGGCGCGGTCGAAATGCTCGATGCGATCGGCATGGCCGCTGTCATGATTCCCTGGGGCGAGACGATTCCTGCGCTCGCCTCCGGCGCGGTCGCCGGCGTCTCGACGTCGGCCGTGTCCGGCGTCGACGGCAAGTTCTGGGAATTCCTGAAATACGTCTACCCGACCAACCACGTCTGGTCGTCGCAGATGCTCACCGTCAATCTCGATTCCTGGAAGGCTCTCTCCGGCGATCAGCAGAAGCTGGTTGCGGATATCGCGGCGAAGATGGAGCCGGGCTTCTGGGCCAATTCGCTCAAGGCCGATGTCGACAGCCTCAACCGCCTGAAGGAAGGCGGCATGGAGGTGGTGCCGGTCTCGCAAGCCATGATGACGGACATCCGTGCCAAGACTGCGCCGCAGCTGGATGCCTTCCTCAAGCGTGTGCCGGCGGCCGACAAGCCGGTGCGGGCCTATCTCGCCGAAATGAAGCGTGGCTGAGGATGACGTCGTGGTGAGCATCTCGCCCGAAGCTCCGCAGAGTCTGAATGCAGCGGCACCGGTGCCGCTGCGCATTCTGCTCGACGGCATCGACCGACTCGGCCGGCTCGACGGCTGGATCGGCGGCTTCTGTCTCTTGATGCTGACGCTGCTGATGCTGTGCGAGGTCGCAACCCGCTTCCTGTCGAACTTCCTGCCGTTCTTCCCGCCGAGCATTTCGATCGCCTGGGAGTACTCGTCCTATCTGATGGCGGCGTCCTTCACTTTCGGCGCCGCCATGACGCTTCGTGTCGGCGGGCACATCCGCGTCGTGCTGCTCCTGAACAACGCGCCGGCGCCGGTGCAGCGCGCGCTCGAAATTCTCTCGGCGGCGGCCGGCTTTGCCTTCATGGCGTTCCTGACCTCGGCCATGGCGAAATTCGCCTGGGGCGCGTTCGTGCGCGGCCAGGTCTCCACCTCGAGCGACACGCCGCTGTGGTTTCCGGAAGCCGTCGTCACCTTCGGCATGCTGCTGCTCACGCTCCAGTTCCTGGCGCGCGCGATCCAGGCCGCGCTTGGCCTGCCGCTCGAGGATCATCGCATGAAGGCCTCGCCCGTCGAATGACCGCTTTGCTCGCTTCCGAATCCGAGATCGCATGACCATCGAAGTCGTCGCCCTGTTCGCGATCCTGTTCGCGCTGCTGGCCTGCGGCGTCTGGATCGGCTTGACGCTCGCGCTCACTGCGACGCTGCTGCTCGCGATGTTCCGCTCGATCCCGCTCGACAAGCTGCTGCCCCAGTACGCCTGGAACATCCTGACCACGCAGGAGCTGCTCGCGCTGCCGCTGTTCATCCTGATGGGCGAGCTGTTGTTTCGCACCCGCCTGTCGCGCTCCCTGTTCCAGGGACTGGCCCCCTGGGCCGGTCTGCTGCCCGGCCGCCTGCTACATGTGAACGTGATCGGCTGCACCATCTTCGCGGCGATCTCGGGCTCGTCGGCCGCGACCACGCAAGTGATCGGCCGCATGTCGCTCAACGAACTCACGCGCCGCGGCTATTCCCGCGACATCGCGATCGGTTCGCTCGCCGGCGCCGGCACGCTCGGCTTCCTGATCCCGCCGTCAAACATCATGATCATCTATGGCGTGCTCGGCGATGTCTCGATCCTGAAGCTGTTCACGGCCGGCGTGCTGCCGGGATTCCTGCTGGCCGCGACCTTCATGGCCTGGGTGATGCTGCACACGAGCCTCGATCGCACGATGGTGCCGGAGACGGAAGCGAAACTCTCGCAAGTGCCGTGGAGCGAGCGCTTTGCCGCGCTGAGGGATCTCGCGCCCGCGCTGTTCCTGATCGCCTGTGTGCTCGGCTCGATGTATGGCGGGCTCGCGACGCCGTCGGAGGCCGCCGCCGTCGGCGTGCTCGGCGCGGCCCTGGTCGCTTGGGCGCAAGGCGCGATGTCGCAACAGGTCATGCGCGACGTCCTGATCGGCTCGGTCGTGACCTGCTCGATGATCGCGCTGATCGTGCTCGGCGCCTCGATCCTCGGCAATGCCGCGGCCTTCCTTGGCATCCCGCAGGCAGTAGCCGCCTTCGTCAAGGGCCTCGGCCTGTCGCCGTTCATGCTGATCGTGACGCTGATCGTCTTCTATCTCGTTCTCGGCTGCTTCCTCGACGGCTTCTCGATGATCGTGATGACGCTGCCGATCGTGCTGCCGATCGTGAAGGGCGCCGGCTTCGACGAGGTCTGGTTCGGCGTGTTCCTCGTGCTCGCCGTCGAAATGGCGCAGATCACGCCGCCGGTCGGCTTCAACCTGTTCGTGATCCAGGGCCTGACCGAGGACGGCCTCGGCTACATCGCGCGCGTCACCATGCCGTATCTCATGATCATGATCGGCTTCGTGCTGCTGCTGACAATCTGGCCGGGTATCGTCACGGTGTTGCCGCGGGCGCTGTACGGATAGATTTGTGCCGCCCCGGCAACATTGCCGGGACGGCGTCTTGATTACGAACTCACGCCGCGGCCTTCTTCCGCGCGAGCTCGGCCTTGTACAGCTCGAACTCCTCCGCGATCGCCCTGGCGATCGATGGCCGCTGGCGCAGGCGCTCGTAGTACGCCTTCAGGTTCGGCCATTTCGCAAGCTCGATCGGCGGCGTCGCCATGGTCCAGTTGATGACCGTGACGAGATAGGCATCGGCGACGCTGAAATGGTCGAGCAGGAACTCGCGGCCCTTGAGGTAATTGTCGAGATAGTCGAGCCGCGACAGGTTCTTCTCCAGCACATAGGCCTTGGCCTCCTGTGGCGCCTTGCGGTCGAGCACAGGCACGAACAGGCCTTTGTGCAGCTCGGTGCCAATGAAGCAGAGCCATTGGTGCAGTCGGGTGCGATCGATGCCCGCTGCGGCACCGAGACCGGACTGCGGGAAGCGGTCGGCGACATATTGCAGGATCGCCGCGTTCTCGGTCAGCACCACGCCCTCATCGGTGCGCAGCGTCGGCACCAGACCGATCGGATTCACGTTCCGGAAATCGGAGCCGTCGTTCAGAACCTTCTTGGTCGGCGGATCGACTTCGAGATAATTCGCCTCGGCACCGGCTTCGTACAGCGCGACGCGGGTCGCCATGGAGCAGGCGAGCGGCGAGAAATAGAGATCCATCTGTAGCCTCCTTGGGCAATTCCTCAGTGTGACTTTGGCGTGTCGCTCAACCTGGCCAGATTGATTTTTGTACTGTCTTGCATAATATGTCGGCGGTCAAGGATTAATTTGCGAAATGGTACAAAAATCGAAGCCGCCAATTGCTGCCGATGAGCTTGGGCGCCGCGGTGAACCCAAGCGCCGCGGCCGCCCACGCGCCTACGAGCCCGATGTCGCGCTCGGCAAGGCGCTCGATCTGTTCCGCAGGCAGGGTTTTGCCGCGACCTCGCTCGACGATCTCAGCGAGGCCACCGGCATGAATCGTCCGAGCCTCTATGGCGCCTTCGGGGACAAGCGGGAGCTCTACATCAAGAGCTACCAGCGCTACCGTGAGGAAGCGCGAGCATCCATGGCCGCGATCTTTCGCGAGGAGATGCCGCTGCGCCAGCGGCTGGAGCGCATCTTCGCCTCTGCGCTGAACATCTATCTCTCCGGCGAGACCGGCCCGCGCGGCTGCTTCACGGTGGTGACGGCGGCGTCCGAGGCGGTGAGCGATCCCGAGATCCGCGCCATGGTGCTCGACGGCCTCACCGAGCTCGACAAGGCTTTTGCCAGTTGCTTCCGCCGCGCCAAGGAGAAGGGCGAGTTGCCGGAGAGCGCCGATCCGGCCGTGCTGGCGCAGATCGCGTCAGCCACCGTGCACTCCATCGCTGTTCGTTCGCGCGCCCGCGTTCCGCGCAAGGAGCTGGAGGCGATCGTGAAGGGCGCGATCGATGTGATGGTCGGCGTCAAAGGCTAGCCTGGAAGCGAAGCCTCAATACCCCCTTGCGCGATCCACCACATTCTCCAGCGCTCCGCCCGCCTCGAACCGCGCGATCTGCTCGGCGACATAGGCCGAGATCGCGTCCGCGTCGGTGTCGGCTGCGTTGTGCGGCGTCAGCACCACCTTGGGGTGGGTCCAGAAGCGGCTGTCCGCCGGCTGCGGCTCCTGCACGAAGACGTCGAGCGAAGCGGCGCCGAGCGTGCCGTCGTCGAGGCAGGCCAGGATGTCGGCTTCGTTCTGAAGGCCGCCGCGGCCGGCGTTGATCAGCACGGGCGCGCCGAGCGGGCTGTTGCGGTTGAGCTTTGTGAAGACGTCGCGATTGAGAATGCCATTCGTGTCGGGCGTCAGCGGCAGCAGGCAGACCAGGATGTCGGTCGTGCGCAGGAACGCGTCGATCTGCGCAGCGCCGTGGAAGCATTCGACGCCGTCGATCGTCCGCGGGCTGCGGCTCCAGCCGGCGACGCGGAAGCCGAGCCGCCGCAGCACATGGGCCGCATCGGCCCCCAGCGTGCCCAATCCCATGACGCCGACCGTGATCGCGCTCGCCGGCCATTGATATTTCGGCTCCCAGCGCTTCTCGCGCTGCGATTGCCTTAGGTAAAGCTCCTGGCGATGGTGCATCAGAACGTGCAGCACGACATATTCGGTCATGCGATTGGTGAGATCGGGCACGGCGACGCGCACCAGCGGCACGTCGGGCAGGCTCTTGTCCGCCATCAGTGCGTCGACGCCGGCGCCGAGATTGAAGATCGCGCGCAGATTGGGGAACGCACCGAGATCGCCCGGCACCGGTTTCCACACCGCGGCATAGTGCACCTTCGCCGGGTCGAGCCCGGCATCCGGCAGCAGGACCACGCGGCGGTCCCCGCAGACCGCTTCGAACCGGGCCTTCCAGCGCTCCGGCAGCCAGTTCTGCTGCGTGCTGTTGATCAGGACGGCCAGTGTGCCCAGGGTCATTCGAAGTGCCTCGTCGGTTCCGCTTGAGAAGGCCCTCCTTGGCACGATCTGCCGGATTTTTCCTGCAATTTTTTTTCCGCAGCCCTGTCGGCGCGGGGCATATTGGCGCGTCTTCAGAACAGACGAGGAAAGTGTCGCCCATGCTGTACGCCATTCTTTGCTATCACGACGAGGATTTCGTCGGCTCCTGGAGCAAGGAGCAGGACGAGGCCGTGATGACGAAGCTCGCCGTGGTGCAGGAAAAGCTCACCAAGCAGGGCCGGCTCGGACCGGTGGCGCGGCTGCTGCCGACGACCGCGGCGGCGACGCTGCGCAAGGAGGACCCACCTCTGGTGCTCGACGGCCCCTATGCCGAGACCAAGGAGCAGCTGCTCGGGTTCTACATCGTCGACTGCAAGAACCTCGACGACGCGCTCGACGTCGCTCGCGAGCTTGGAGCCGCCAATCCCGGCGGTGCCTATGAGGTGCGTCCCGTCGGCGTGTTCCGGCCCGGAGGAAACCTGACGTGAGCGATGCCGATACCGCCTGGATCGAGACTGCGCTGACCTCGGCGCGACCCCAGGCGGTGGGCGCGCTGCTGCGCTATTTCCGCGATCTCGACACCGCTGAGGAGGCTTTTCAGAACGCCTGCCTGCGCGCGCTCAAGTCCTGGCCGCAGAACGGGCCGCCGCGCGATCCCGCAGCCTGGCTGATCATGGTCGGCCGCAACGTCGCGATCGACGAGGTGCGCCGCGCGCGCAAGCAGCAGCCGCTGCCGGAGGATGACCAGGCCATCTCGGATCTCGATGATGCCGAGGGCGCGCTGGCCGAGCGGCTCGACGGCTCGCACTATCGCGACGACATCTTGCGTTTGATGTTCATCTGCTGTCATCCGCAATTGCCGGCGACGCAGCAGATTGCGCTCGCGTTGCGCATCGTCTCAGGCCTCACCGTGAAGCAGATCGCACGCGCCTTCCTGGTCTCGGAAGCCGCGATGGAGCAGCGCATCACGCGAGCCAAGGCAAAGGTCGCCGAGGCGGGCGCCCCCTTCGAAGCGCCCGGCGCGATCGAGCGCTCCGAGCGCCTCGCCGGTGTCGCGGCGATGATCTACCTGATCTTCAACGAGGGCTATTCGGCAAGTGGCGACACCGCGGAAATCCGCAAGCCGCTCTGCGAGGAGGCGATCCGGCTGGCGCGCCTGCTGCTCAGGCTGTTTCCGAGTGAGCCGGAGATCATGGGGCTCACGGCGCTGATCCTGTTGCAACACGCGCGCAGCGCCGCGCGCTTTGCCGAGGACGGATCGCTGATCCTGCTGGACGATCAGGATCGCTCGCTGTGGAACGGCACCATGATCGCGGAGGGGCTGGCGCTGATCGACAAGGCGATGCGCCATCGCCGCAGCGGGCCGTACCAGATCCAGGCCGCGATCGCCGCGCTGCATGCGCGCGCATCGACACCGGAGGAGACCGACTGGACGCAGATCGATCTGCTCTATGGCGCTCTGGAAGTGGTGCAGCCGTCTCCGGTGGTGACCCTCAATCGCGCGGTCGCCGTCTCCAAGGTGCGCGGGCCGCAGGCTGCGCTCGAGCTGATCGAGCCGCTGGCGCCGAAGCTCGCCAGCTATTTCCATTTCTACGGCGTGCGCGGCGCCTTCCTGATGCAGCTCGGCCGCAACGACGAAGCCCGCGTCGCCTTCGACCGCGCCATCGCGCTCGCCAACACCTCGGCCGAAGCCGCCCACATCCGCATGCATCTCGATCGCCTGATCCGCGACAGCCAGCCGAGGCAAGCTAACGGCGGCGCCAGGCGGGGTGCGAAGGCGCCGTGATGGTTCGCCGTCATTCCGGGGCGGTCCGCAGGACCGAACCCGGAATCTCGAGATTCCGGGTTCGGTCCTGCGGACCGCCCCGGAATGACGGCAGAATAATTCGCCTTCGAATTGTCGGGGCCGGCCTCCCCCCTTCGTCCTTAGCCCGTATCCAGGGAGCCCCTCATGCTGAAAGCCATTGCCGTCATCGTCATCCTGCTCGCAGCCGGGCTTGCTGGCATCCTCATCTTTGCCCTGACGAAGCCCGACACGTTCCGCGTCGAGCGCAGTCTCGCCGTCAAAGCTCCGGCCGATGCGATCTATCCGCTGGTTGCTGATTTCCATCGCTGGACCAGCTGGTCACCCTATGAGAGTCGCGATCCCGCCATGAAGCGCATGTTCGGCGGAACCTCGGTGGGACAGGGCGCGACCTATGCCTGGGACGGCAACAACAATGTCGGTGCCGGCCACATGGAGATCCTGGAGGCCAACGGGCCGTCAAAGCTCCGCATCAAGCTCGATTTCGAGCGGCCGTTCGAAGGCCACAACACCGCCGAGTTCACCTTTGTGCCGCAAGGCGATGCCACACTCGTCACATGGGCGATGTACGGTCCGGCGCCGTTCCTGTCCAAGATCATGCAGGTGTTCATCAACATGGACAGCATGATCGGCAAGGATTTCGAGGCAGGTCTCGCCGGCCTGAAGAAGCTCACCGAGAAGCAATGAGCCTCACCGCAAACGAAGAGGAGAGAAACGATGCTCAATCCCTATCTGTTCTATCAGGACAATTGCGAAGCGGCGTTCACCTACTACGCCAAGGTTCTCGGCGGCAAGATCGAAGCAATGATGCGGTCCTCGGACGCGCCGCCGGATGTGCCGGCCGCGCCCGGCCGCGAGAAGATGATCATGCACGCACGGATGTCGCTGCCCGACGGCAGCGTGCTGATGGCTTCAGACGCGCCGGCCGAGCACTTTCACAAGCCGCAGGGTTTTTCGATTTCGCTCACTGTCAAGGATCCCGCAGACGGCGAGCGCAAGTTCAACGCGCTCGCCGACGGCGGCTCGGTCACCATGCCCTTCAGCAAGACCTTCTGGGCCAGGGGCTTTGGCATGTGCGTCGACAAGTTCGGCATTCCCTGGATGGTGAACTGCCCGGCGGAGGGAATATGACGGGCGCGACCGCGCGCACGGTCCACTGAGCTGCGGCCCCCTCTCTCCGATGCTGCGGGAGAGGGGGCACGCATGGACTCATTGCGTCACACGCCGATCCGCCGTTTGTCCTCTCACCGGATCGATCCGGTGAAGTCCTCGCGTGGCGGCGACGGCTCCATGCAGCGAGGGCAGATCATTAGCTTGCTGCCGAGCTGCTTGTCGTTCTCCGCCTGTATTTCGTCGTGGACCGCCCACCATGCCTCGGAATATGGGCGCAAAGTGCCGAGCACCCGTTCCCGCTCCTGATTGGGTCACTTGCCGCGGGGGCGCGATTCGTGACGTGTCGCTTCGCGACATAAGGACGGTTCGGATCCTTGCCGAGACCGTCCCACGCGATGGGGCGACGTTCCTGCGCTGAAGCGCCTGCGCACCCGATCAGCGCTGTACAAAAAGTGAGCAAGATGAAGCCGTGTCGAATCATGCCGGGCCTCTGCTGCGTGTGCGATGCGCAGAATCCGCGTGAGACACGCGCATCGCGACGGTTCAACGGAACTCAAGGCAAAACCAACCATGGCCGAATATCAACCATGGCCGAATATGAGGTCATGCTTTCGCATCACTTTGCGGGCGCAGTGAGGCCGCTTCATGAAACCAACTGCATCGCACAACAATTGGCGCAATATTGGGCTGTGATCTGCACGCCGGAATCGCTATTGGTGATTCATAAAAGTTACAAATTGGGATGGACGTCACTTGGAAGGGGAGCGACCGATGGCGGCGGCGCTGCAGATCAATTTTGCTCTTTGGGGAATGCTCATCTGCGCCAGCGCAAAGCTGGTACCGGTGATACAGACTCTCTTTTGAAGGCAGACAGCGCCTGACGGCGCAGATCCCCCCGGCGCGCGCGCTGCATGCGAGCGCAGGGAACATGGTGTTTGGCCTCGGACCAGCCAAGCAAAATCGTCTTCAATGTGATGCGGTTCATTCAGATCATTCACGTCGCACTCGTGGCAGCTGCCAGCTTCATCAGCGACATCGCGGATAGATCGCGGCGAGATCACGTCCCTTCAGCAGCAGCAACCGCGAGGTAAGGCCGCCCCGGCGGCTGATCCAGTCGCGCACCGGGCCGGGATAGGCGGCAAGCACCGCGACCGATGCCTCCGGCTCGGCATAGAAGCGCCCGCGCCGGTCCACCGAACGCGCGGCGTGGAAGCCGAGCACGGCGCGCTTGGTGACGCAGATGCGCTCGCCCGGGACGATGCTCAGCACCAGCGTGCAGGCGGACAGGCAGGGACCATCGATCACGACGCGCTCGCCGCTCTCGCGCACTTTCTCGAACAGATCGAGGAACGGCCCGACCTGTCCGCCTGGAGACTGGATGATGCGGATTTCGGCCGCCGCGGGCCTGACGGCGAGCAGCGCGGATGCAAGCATCAAGGCTTTGAGCAATGAGATGCGTCGCATGAAGTCTCCACGAGCTCGATTTTGTCAGGTGGGCTGGCGTAGCCCACCATCCTTGGCGCCGCGTGACAAGAGGTGGGTTACACCCGGCGGCCCGCGCTCACGCGGCCCGCAGCTCTAACCCACCGTACAGGTTCTACCCGTTGCGCCTTTGCCCGCGCAGCGTCGGCAGACCGATACCGGCCGCATCGAAGCCGCCATCAACGGCCAAAATTTGACCGGTGATGTAGCTCGCGCTTGCCGAGCACAGGAAATAAATCGCTTCCGCGAGTTCCTCTTCCAGGCCGTAGCGGTTGAGCGGAATGGCGTCATGATAGTCTGCGCGGATCTCCCTGGTGTGCACCTGCTTCGCCATCGCGGTGTCGACCGGTCCCGGCGCGACCGCGTTGACACGGATGTTGAGGGAGGCGAGCTCGACCGCGAGCTGCTTGGTGAGGTGCGCAAGGCCCGCCTTGCTGGTGCCGTACGCCGAGCGCAGCGTCGAGGCGCGCACCGCCGAGATCGAGGTGATGTTGACGATGGCGCCGCCATTGCCGTCGCGCATCAAGGGCACTGCCGCCTTGGTGCAGAGAAACGGTCCGGTGAGGTTGACCTCGAGCACGCGACGCCAGTCAGCCTCGGACGTCTCCATCAGCGGCGCGAACACCGCGATGCCGGCATTGTTGACCAGCGCATCCAGCCGGCCGAACCGCCGCTCGATCGTCGTCATTGCGGCGGTGACTGCGGACGCGTCCGAAACGTCGCAGGTCAGCGCCAGCGTCGCCTCGCCTAGGCCGATTTCGGCGACCGTTCGCCCGAGCAACTCGCCCTCGATGTCGAGCAGCGCCACACGCCAGCCCTCGGCCAGGAATTTTTTCGCGGTCGCAAGCCCGATGCCGCGCGCGGCTCCGGTGACGAGGGCGACTTTTTGCGGGGTTTGCGGCATCGGCTGATCTGTCCTGTGTCCGGGAGGGGCGCGCGAACGCCGGCCCCTTTTACTTCGCTTCGGTTCCGGCATGAAAGGCCCCGCGCCATGCCTGTCGAGCCGATTCGGCCCCGAATGCGCCTGCCGCAGTCGCTCTGGCACGGCCTCTAAGAAAGTTTCCGCCCCGCTGTCGGCTCGACAGAAGGTCGTTCGTCTTAGAGGGGAACGCGGGCCGGTTATTTCAGTCCGCAAGACATATCACGTCACGGAGCAGGTCGATGCGTTTCATGGTGATCGTCAAGGCAAACCAGGACACCGAGGCCGGCAAGATGCCGACCACAGAGATGCTGACGGCGATGGGCAAGTTCAACGAGGAAATGGCCAAGGCCGGCGTCATCGAAGCCGGCGAGGGCCTGCATCCGACGGTGAAGGGCGCGCGGGTCAGATATTCGGCGTCCGAGGCGGGCGTCACCCGCGGTCCATTCACTCTTTCGCCCGACCTAATCTCGGGCTTCTGGCTGATCAAGGCTGCCTCGCTGGACGAGGCCATTGCCTGGATGAAGCGTGCGCCGTTCGAGCCAGGCTCGGAGATCGAGATCCGCCAGGTTTTTTCGGCCGAGGATTTCGGCGAAGCCTTCACCCCCGAGCTGCGCGAGCAGGAAGAGCGCACCCGCGCGTACGCGGCGAGGGAATAATGGATGAATGGATTCGGGTTCGCGACTTTATCGCGCCCCGGAATGACAGCGAGTGACGAGGAAGTCCCATGCGATTCATGATGCTGATGATTCCGCTCGGATACGAGGCCGCACCACCGGACGTTCAACTCGATCCCGAACGTGTCGCGGCGATGATGCGTTACAACGAGGCGCTGAAGGATGCCGGCGTACTGATCACGCTCGACGGCCTGCATCCGCCCTCCATGGGTGCGCGCGTCTCGTTCGCGACCGGCGAACCCATCGTCACCGACGGCCCTTTTGCCGAGGCCAAGGAAGTGCTGGGCGGCTATTGGATGATCGAGGTCGCCTCGCGCGCGGAGGCGATCGCCTGGGCGAAGAAGTGCCCGGCCTCGCCGAACGAAATCATCGAGATCCGGCAGGTGCAGGAGATCACCGACTACTCGCCCGAAGTGCAGGAAGTGGTGGCCGGGTTCGGAGACCTGAAGAGGTAGACGAGACAGCCGCTATCCGATTTTCCGATCAATCAAGCAGAGGAGATATCCATGAGCGCCGAACACAAATTTCTCGCCGTCTATCTCGGCAGCACGTCCGGTACGAAGATGGCGGCCTGGCGCGCCCTGCCGGAGGCCGAACGGAAGGCCAGGGAGCAGGAGGGCATGGCTGCCTGGCACGGCTGGGTCGAGAAACACAAGTCCGTCATCGTCGAGATCGGCGGCCCGCTCGGCAAGACCCGCAGGATCGACGCGAATGGCATCACCGAGGTCAGCAATGCGCTGACCGGCTTCACGGTGGTGCATGCCGCCTCGCAGGAGGAAGCTGCCAAACTGTTCGAGAACCATCCGCATTTTGCGATCTTTCCGGGCGAGGCGATCGAAGTGATGCCCATTCTGCCCATTCCGCAGATGTAGCCTCCAATGGACCGCCATTCCGGGCGATGCGGAGCATCGAACTATGGTGCGCAATTGCGCACCTGAGAATCTCGAGATTCCGGGTCCGGCTTTTTGAGCCGCCCCGGAATGACTGCGGAGAATGCGGGGTTAATCACGCGCGATTCCCGCTAGTGACCTTCACGCCCGGCTCATGTAAAGGTCGTTCACATGAGCTGGCGCAAGGAGCAGCGCCGCGCCGAGCGCGGCTATCACCACGGCAATCTGAAGGAAGCCTTGTTGCAGGCCGCTCTCGGGCTGATCGCCGAGAAGGGGGCGGCCGGCTTCACCTTCGCCGATGCCGCGCGCATGGCCGGTGTCAGCGCGGCGGCGCCCTATCGGCATTTCCGCGACCGCGACGAGCTCTTGTCCTCGATCGCCCAGCGCGGTTTCGAGCAGTTCGAGGCGCGCCTGGCCGCGGCCTGGGACGACGGGCGCCCCGATACGGTCACCGCGTTCGAGCGCGTCGGCAGGGCCTATCTCGCCTTCGCCCGCGAGGAGCCGGCCTTCTACAACGCGATGTTCGAATCGGGCCTGCCGGTCGATGCCAATCCTGCCTTGATGGCAGCAGGAGAGCGCGCATTCGGCGTCATCCGTGCCGCGGCCGAGCGCCTCGCCGCGCTGACGCCGCCCGGCACACCCCGTCCGCCGGCGATGATGATGGCGCTGCACATCTGGTCGATGTCGCACGGCGTCGCCTCGCTGTTCTCCCGCGGCGATGCCGCCCGTCGCAAATTGCCGATGTCGCCGGACGAGCTGCTAGAGGCCGAGGTGCTGATCTATCTGCGCGGGCTCGGCTTCCCCATCGACCGCCGTCCGGCCGGCAAGAGTGCCGAGCCGCCGCCGGTGCCGCCGGAGGCTCCCTCCGGTTCGGGCGTGCCGCCGGGCGGACCCTGGGGCAAGCCGAAATAAAGTTGCGCAAATAATTCCGCGGGCCTGTCGGGCGGCCGGCTTGACAAAATCGCGGGATGGTCTAGCTATGTAAATGTTATTTACATTCACAACGGCGCAGGTGCCGTGATGGAGATGGGAAATGGCCTACACCGCTGATGTCAATCGATGGCGCGGCCCTTCGGACCAATACCAACAGTACGAGCGCCCCCGCATGCTCGATACGCCCTGGCATCCCGGCTGGATCGCCGTGACCATTCTCGGCTTCATCATCTGGTGGCCGATCGGACTTGCCCTTCTCTTTTTCACACTCGGGAGCAGAAGAATGTCGTGCTGGAGCCACCAGGATCGCTGGCAGAACAAGATGGAGCGGATGCAGTACAGGATGGATCGCATGCGCGACCGCATGGAGCGCCGTGGCTTCGGCTTTGGCTTCGGCCCGCCGTCCTCCGGCAACCGCGCCTTCGACGAATATCGCGCCGAGACGCTCCAGCGCCTCGAGGAAGAGCAGCGCGAGTTCAAGGATTTCCTGACCCGTCTGCGTCACGCCAAGGACAAGGAAGAGTTCGACCAGTTCATGGCGCAGCACAAGACGCGTCCGACCCCGCCGCCGACCGACCAGCAGCAGGGCTGAAGCCTCTCAAAGCCTTCAGGCGCATGCCCCCAAAGTCCTGATGGCTCCGAGCCGCCCGCCTGCGCGACCCGCAGGCGGGCGGTTTGGCTTTTGCCGTGCTTACCTCTGCCGCTCGCAGGTCGGTGCGAGGCGCCGGGCTCGCTCCTCTCACGGAATTCTTCGATGCGCATCCCGCCGTCGCCGACCTGCCGCCGCCACGTTTTCGGGGCGCGCGGCTCTCGCACGTCAGGTCGCACGGCAAGATGTTTCAAGCCCGGCACGCATCATCGACGCATCTCCGCGCCTTTTGACGTGAATCAAGCCAAGCGCATCGCGGGCGCGATGTAGTTCGTCAGGCAGAGGCGAGGAGCATGACGATGGCCAACGCAAGAATTCTCGTAGTCTATTATTCCCGGACCGGCGCGACGCGCAAAGTCGCTCAATCCCTGTCGGATGCGTTGTCCTGCGACAGCGAAGAAATCACCGAGGCTGGTAGCCGCAATGGGATATTCGGCTATCTGCGCTCGGTCATGGAAGCGCGACGGCGGATCCCATCGCGCATCGCCGCCACCGTCAGAGATCCATCTCTCTACGATGTCGTTGTGATCGGAACACCGGTCTGGGCCTGGTCGCTATCTTCGCCCGTCCGTGCCTACTTGCTCGCAAACAGGTCGAGCCTCCCTGCCGTGGCGTTCTTCTGTACGCTTGGCGGGGCCGGCAGCGATCAGGTCTTCGGCCAGATGCGGGAACTCGTCGGCAAGCGACCCCTTGATTGTCTTTTCGTCGCTGCGCGCGACGTGGCATCGGCGAACTACGGACCGCGGCTCGCCACGTTCGTCGAGGCAATACAGCGGGCAATTGGGAACGGGCGCAGCCGTGCAGCGACGAGCGCGGCCTGAGGGTTTGCTCGTCCAGCGGTTTGGAAGGTTTCGCTGCATGAGGAGGCGGTCTCGGGGCCCGCGCCGAGCGTTGATCACGCGGAACTCGAAACCGGTTCCGGGAACGCGGGCGTGGGCTCGACTTCCCCGGCTAGATGCCGCCGCCCAAGGGGAGCGGACCAAATGAATGTCCCGCCTGCCTTTCCGGAAGCCAAATTCGTCGCCGGTAACCCCGCATTAACCAACGCCGGGCTCTGGTAAGAACAAACAAGTCGCGCCCGAAAGCCGTGTCGAGGCCCATAGTTTTGACATCTTGGCGGGGAATGCAGGCGGCCGGCTTTGGAGCAGCCCTGCACCCCAGAAAGACAAGGCTTTGAGCGAGCTTGCCGGCCGCGCCGGTTCTAGCGCGGCTGCTGGGGAACACCGGCAGCGATTTGCTGGCCGAAGGACAGTGGGTAACGATCGCCTTGAGAGGATACTGCTTATGAATCCGGCCGACGTGGCTCAGTCAGCCCTTCCGGTTGCTGCCTCCGCCGACGTGTCGCTGATTGCGCTGTTCTGGCAGGCTCACTGGATCGTGAAGGCGGTGATGCTGGGACTTCTGTCCTGCTCGGTCTGGGTCTGGGCGATCGCGATCGACAAGATCTTTCTTTACGCGCGCACGCGGCGCTCGATGGACCGGTTCGAGCAGGCGTTCTGGTCCGGCGAGTCGATCGAGGAACTCTATCGCACGCTTTCAGCCAAGCCGACGCATTCGATGGCGGCCTGCTTCGTGGCGGCGATGCGCGAATGGAAGCGTTCTTTCGAAAGCCATGCGCGCTCGGTCGCGGGCCTGCAGATGCGCATCGACAAGGTGATGAACGTCTCGATCGCGCGCGAGGTCGAGCGTCTGGAACGGCGCCTGCTGGTGCTGGCGACCGTCGGCTCTGCCGGCCCCTTCGTCGGCCTGTTCGGCACGGTCTGGGGCATCATGTCGAGCTTCCAGTCGATCGCGGCGTCGAAAAATACCTCTCTGGCGGTGGTTGCCCCCGGTATCGCGGAGGCGCTGTTTGCGACTGCGGTCGGCCTTATCGCCGCCATTCCTGCCACTATTTTCTACAATAAGTTCACGTCCGAGGTGAACCGTCAGGCCCAGCGGCTGGAGGGCTTCGCCGATGAATTTTCAGCCATTCTGTCGCGTCAGATCGACGAGCGGGGCTGATGGACGGCATGTATGGAGCGTTTTCGAGCGAAGTGGATACCGGTTCGCGTAAAGAAAACGCGTCAGGACAAGAATCTAGAGCCCCGTTCCGATTTCATCGGAACGGAATTGGCTCTACTGTGAAGGGCAAGTTGGGCACTCGATCATGGCGATGAACGTTGCGAGCTCATCCGGAGGCGGCGGGCGCCGCGGCCGGCGCAAGCCCGTGGTGGCCGAAATCAACGTCACGCCGATGGTCGACGTGATGCTGGTGCTGCTCATCATCTTCATGGTGTCGGCGCCGATGCTGACGGTCGGCGTGCCGCTCGATCTTCCTCAGACCCAGGCCAAGAGCCTCGAAAACAACGACCAGAAGCCGATCCAGATGTCGGTCGACATCAAGGGCAAGGTGTTCATCAACGACGCCGAGATCGCGATCAACGAACTGATACCCAAGCTGAAGGCGATCACGGATGCGCGGGGCGGGCTCGAGGAACGCATCTATTTGCGTGCCGACAAGAAGGCGGATTACGGCACGGTGGCCAAGGTCATGGGCCTGCTGTCGGGTGCCGGATTCAAGAAGCTCGCCCTCGTCACGGAAGCGGATCAGGGGTAAGCCGTGAAGGTGAAGGTCGACAAGACACTCGTTGCGTCGATTGCCCTCCATGTCCTCGTGCTTGGATGGGGGCTTGTCACCTTTAGCAGCAAGGCCTTCATCGCGCCGGAGGAGTCGCTTCCGGTCGACATCATCTCCACCGATCAGCTCGCGCAAATGATGTCGGGGCAGAAGACCGGCGACAAGAAGGAGCCGAAGCCCAAGGTCGAGAAGATCGCGGAAGCGAAGCCCGAGGAAGACGCCGTCGGCAAGGTCACCGAGAAGAAAGAGCTGATCAAGACCAATTCGCAGCCGGAGCCGCCGCCGAAGCCCGTTGAGAAGCCGGTCGAGAAGAAGCCCGAGCCGCCGAAGCCGGTTGCCGAGGCCAAGCCAAAGGAAGAGCCGAAGCCGCAGGAAAAGAAGCCTGATCCGGCCAAGGAAGATCCTATCGCCGAGCTCCAGAAGAAGCTGGAGACCAAGAAGCCGCCGCCCAAGCCCGTGGAGCAGAAGGTCGCGGCTGTGCAGCCTCAGCATCAGCCCAAGCCGAAGGAGCGCACCTTCGACCCCGCGCAGATCCAGCGCGACCTCGACAAGCGCGCAGCGACCCGGCACGAGCTCGCCGGCTCGGCCCTGAACGCGTCGGCCTCGCTGGGATCGACGAGCGGAACGGCTGCCAACAACGTCGCGACCTGGCAAGGCGCGTTCATGTCGGCGGTCAGGCGCTGTTTTACGCCAACCTATAACGGGCAGGACGCTGATCAATACGAAGTCGACATCGATATCTACATGAAGATCGATGGAACGCTGGCATCCGAGCCGGTTGTCGTTGCGGCAAGAGGACCGTCGCGGTCGATTGCTCAGGCTGTGGCGGAGAGTGGCAAGCGAGCCATCGTGCAATGTCAGGTCTATTCGTTCCTGCCAAAGCAACAGTATGACACCTGGAAAACCATTCCGATGCGCTTCGGCCTGAAGGATATGTTGTGATATCCGAACCAAAGAAATTTGCGATGAATGACATCCGATCGATGAATCGCCGCCGCTTCATGACCCTGACAGGCGCGGGGCTCGCCGCGCTTGGGGGTGGACGCGCCTTCGCCCAGGCCCAGCAAGGGCGGCTCCAAATCAATCCAACCGAATTCCAGCCGATCCCGATCGCGATCTCCAATTTCGTGCCGGGCTCGCCCTCCGACGGCGATGTCGGCAGCGGCGTCACACAAGTCATCACCAACAACCTGAAGCGCTCGGGCCTGTTCGCGCCGATCGACCAGGCCGCCTTCATCGAGCGCATCAGCAACATCGACGTCGCGCCGCAATTCCAGAACTGGAAGACCATCAACGCGCAGGCTCTCGTCACCGGCCGGATGACGCGGCAGCCGGATGGCAGGCTCAAGGCCGAATTCCGCCTGTGGGACGTGGTCACCGGCCAGCAGCTCACGGGACAGCAATATTTCACCTCGCCGGAATATTGGCGCCGCATCGCCCACATCATCTCCGACCAGATCTACGAGCGCATGACCGGCGAGAAAGGCTATTTCGACAGCCGCGTGGTGTTCGTGGATGAAAGCGGGCCGAAGGAGCGCCGCGTCAAGCGGCTCGCGATGATGGATCAGGATGGTGCCAATGTGCGCTATCTGACGCGTGGCTCCGACCTCGTTCTGACGCCGCGCTTCTCGCCGAACTCGCAGGAGATCACCTACATGGAGTTCGGCCAGGGCGATCCGAAGGTCTATCTCTTCAACATCGAGACCGGCCAGCGCGAGATCGTCGGCAACTTCCCCGGCATGACCTTTGCGCCGCGCTTCTCGCCGGACGGCCAGCGCGTCATCATGAGCCTGCAGCAGGGCGGCAATTCCAACCTGTTCGTGATGGATCTGCGCTCGCGCTCGACCACGCGCCTCACCGACACGCCGGCGATCGACACGTCTCCATCTTACTCGCCGGACGGCACCCGCATCTGCTTCGAGTCCGATCGTGGCGGCAGGTCGCAGATCTACGTGATGGCGGCTGGCGGCGGCCAGGCGCAGCGCATCTCCTTCTCCAAGGACGACACCAACGCCAGCTATTCGACGCCGGTGTGGTCGCCGAAGGGCGATTACATCGCCTTCACGAGGCAGGGCGGCGGCCAGTTCTCGATCGGCGTCATGAAGCCGGACGGCAGCGGCGAGCGGCTGCTCACCTCCGGCTTCCACAATGAGGGTCCGACCTTCTCGCCGAACGGCCGCGTCCTGATGTTCTTCCGCGATCCCGGTGGCAATGGGGGACCGTCGCTGTATTCCGTCGACATCTCCGGCCGCAACGAGCTGAAGGTGCCGACGCCGGGCTTCGCCTCCGACCCGGCATGGTCGCCGCTATTGTCCTCGACGTCGGGCTGACAAGATCGCAGCTGAAACATCGTGCGTTCAGACGTGCGATGTTTTCGAAAAAGCGCGCCGATTTTTTCGCGTTTGCTGCGCAAGGCAGGACTTCCTTCACCTTGTGCCCGGCAAGACTTGCCTAGTTGCTTGATATTTCAGCGAAAATCGGTTCGCTATTGCCGAAAAACAACCCGACTTTAACGATGTTCCCTCAGAAAGGCTTCATCTCGGCTGGGTAAAACTACGCGCCAAACAGGACGCGCGTACAAACCAAGATGCAGTTCGCAAGCCACAGCGCAGAGCAGGGACAGCCGCCGCCGGTCAACCCGGCAGCGCAGATCGATTCGCTCTTTGAAGCGCCGGGACCGCTGCTTGCCGGTCTCATCTTCGTGTCGATCGGAGCTGCACTGACTGCCCTGAAGACGGGCGAACCCCTCATTTGGGCGTGCGTGGCGCTTCTCGTCTTGGCCGGGACGGTGCGTGCGATCGATTTGCGTCGCTATCAGGCGCGCAAGTCGAGCGTGACCGCCGAGGCGGCCAAACGCTGGCAGACGCGGTACCAGATCGGTGCGAAGATTCAGGCCGCTGCGATCGGCACCTGGTGCGGCACGGTCCTGCTCGCCACCGATGACGCGGTCGCGCACATGATTGCTCTGTCGGTCACCACAGGCATTGCCGCAGGAGGGGCGGGGAGGGCGTACGGACGACCATCAATCTTCCATCTTCAGGCCCTGCTCATTTTCGCCCCGGCGGTCCTGGCATTGGCGTGGCGCGGCACGCCCTACTACGTCGCGATGGCGGTTGTGAGCGCTGCCTTCCTGCTGGCGATCATGCAGCTCTCGGTCAACCTGCACCGGATATTCATGGGAGCGGTGGTGGCGCGTGAACGCGAAGCGGCACTCGCGGGCCAGTTCGATACCGCCCTGAACAACATGCCGCACGGGCTTTGCATGTTCCACCTCGATGGGCAGCTTGCGGTGATGAATCACCGTTTCGCCGCGATGATGAGCCTGCCCGACAATCTGCCGCGGAGCGGCGCCAGCGCGCGCGACATCATCGCGGCGTGTGTCCAGGCAGGATCCGTCTCGGCTGCGAGCGGCGAGCAGATCATCGCTGGCATCGAGAGTTCGCGGGAGAAGGAGATCATCACCGCCGATACGAACATGGAGCGAAACCGGTCGCTGTCCTGGACCGTTCAGCCGATGGCGGACGGAGGGGCGGTGGTGCTGCTCGAGGATATTACGGAGCGTCGCAACGCCGAAGCCAAGATCAGCCATCTTGCGAGATACGACGACCTCACGGCGCTGCCGAACAGGGTCAATTTCCGCGACGAAATTGAGCACCTGCTGGCTGTCTCCCACGACGCGAAGCAACTCTCCGCGCTGCTGTTCATCGACCTCGACCAGTTCAAGCAGGTCAACGATACGCTGGGCCATCCCTGCGGCGATCAGCTTCTGTGCGCGGTCGCCAACCGCCTGCGCGAGATGCTGCGCCCGGAGGATTTCGTCGCCCGGTTCGGCGGCGACGAGTTCGTCGTGTTCCAGCAGAACCTCAATGCGCCCGAAGACGCCGCAGCGCTCGCCCGCCGCATCGTCGAGCGGTTGAGCGAGCGCTATCGCATCGACAATCATCTGGTCGAGATCGGCGCCAGCGTCGGCATCGCACTGACCTCGCCGGACGGCACCAGCGCCGATACGCTGCTCAAGAACGCCGACATGGCGCTGTACCGCGCCAAGGCCGATGGCCGCGGCACCTTCTGTTTCTTCCGCGACGAGATGGCGGCGACCGTGGAAGCGCGCCGCATCCTCGAGCTCGACCTGCGCAAGGCGCTCGCCAACGAGGAATTCGAGCTGTTCTTTCAGCCGCTGGTCAATCTGAAGTCCGGCAAGATCACCACCTGCGAGGCGCTGCTGCGCTGGAATCATCCCGTGCGCGGCACGGTTTCGCCGATCGATATCATCCCGGTCGCCGAGGACATGGGCCTGATCGTCGATCTGGGCCGCTGGATCCTGCGTCGCGCCTGCATGGAATGCATGAAGTGGCCGGATGGTGTCAGCGTCGCCGTCAACTTCTCGCCGCAACAATTCCACCAGCGCGATGTCCTGAGCGAAATCCGCTACGCGCTCGAAGTGTCGGGCCTGCCGGCGCATCGACTGGAGATCGAGATCACTGAGTCCTCGCTGCTGCGCAATACCCAGCTCACCCACGACATCCTGTCGCAATTGCGCGCGCTCGGCGTACGCATCTCGCTCGACGATTTCGGTACCGGCTATTCCAGCCTCAGCTACCTGCACAATTTCCCGATGCAGAAAGTGAAGATCGACCGCTCTTTCCTCGAAGGCATCGATGCCGACCGGCCGCTGACGCTGCTGCGCGGCGTCGCGCGGCTGTCCGCCGACCTCGGCATGGCCGTCGTGGTCGAAGGTATCGAAACCAACGAGCAGCTCGAGCGGATCAGCGCCGACGGCACCGTGACCGAAGGGCAGGGTTACCTGTTCAGCCGGCCCGTTCCGGCGGTGCGAATCCGCCAATTGCTCAACGCCTCGCATGGCCGTCGTATGCCTGACGACCAGCTCACCGTCGTGTCGTCGCGATCGGCCTGATCCTTTTCCTGGCAGCTCCTTCCTCGCAATTTCACCGCAATCGGCTCTCGCGAGATCCGTAATCTTGCGGGCCGCGAAGGTTAACCCTAACAGTTCTAAGGCTTTGCAATTTCGTTAAGGAACCATTAATCTGCTGCTACTCGCGGAAGTTGCTTGGAGTCCAGAGGTAGCAGATGAAGTCCGGAGCCGAACCGAATCCGGCGCTCCTTCCACGAGGCGCCGCGTTGTTTGACCGCATCGATTACCGACTCATCGAGACTCCCGAGGAAAAGGACAACCTGTATTTGATGCGCTACCGCGCCTATCTGCAGGCCGGTCTGATCGAGCCGTCAGCCTCGCTGCGCGTCAGTGATCGCTTCGACGAAACGCCCAATACCTGGAATTTCGGGATCTATGTCGATGGAGAGCTTTGCAGCTCCGTCCGCATCCACCTTCTGACCTCGGAATGGCGGATGTCCTATACTACCGAAGTGTTCGGCGACATCCTGCATCCCCGCCTCGATCGCGGCGAGGTCTTTGTCGATCCGTGTCGGTTTGTTGCGGATCCCGACAAGCACCAGCGCTTTCCCGAACTGCCCTACCTGACCGTCCGCCTGGCCTTTGTCGCATGCGATCATTTCAATGCCGACACCGGGCTTGCCATGATCCGGACCGATCATCAGGCGTTTTACCGCCGCATCTTCCTGCACGAGACCATTTCACCGGAGCCGCGGGGGTTTCCGGGGTGGCCCACCAAGAAGGCGGTGCTGATGGCCACTGACGTCCGGCGGCAGCGGGACAAGGTTCTGGCACGCTTTCCGATCATGCGCTCCAGCGCGTTTGAGCGGCGCATGCTGTTTGAACGCAGCACTCCGCGCCAGGCTGCCACGCGGCCGGCGTTGCTGACCACGCCGCGGAACCTGGATGTGGCGGCTCCAGCACTCGGTTCCGTCTACTAGGGCGTTCCATCTGCTCGATCGGGCCTAAAATTCCGGCAGAAGCCGGCGCTTTTGCCGCCGACTCGGCTTGCCTTCACCCTTGCGCCACATTTACAAATCATTAACCATGGCGGTTGCTTTTCGCTGATTGGGGGCATTTGAGCGGCTGAGGCAAGGTTCCGTCAAGGTTGACGGAACGTTCGCTTAACCAACCCCCTGTAGACCGGACAGCAGTGGACTAACGTGAGCGTGGAGGCTCCGGAATGAAACATCCTATGCGTATCCTCCAGGGATTGAAGCTGGTCGCGGTGCTTGCCGTCGCGCTGTCGATGGGCGCCTGCGCCAACAAGAATGCTGCGACGGATGCGATGGCCAATGCGGCGACGCCGGGCAGCCAGCAGGACTTCGTGGTCAACGTCGGCGACCGCGTGTTCTTCGAAAGTGACCAGACCGATCTGACCCCGCAGGCGATCGTGACCCTGGAGAAGCAGGCGCAATGGCTCCAGACCTATCCGCGCTACAGCTTCACCATCGAAGGTCATGCCGACGAGCGCGGCACCCGCGAATACAACATCGCGCTTGGCGCCCGCCGTGCCCAGTCGGTGCGCTCGTTCCTCGCTTCGCGCGGCATCGATCCGAATCGTATGCGCACGATCTCCTACGGCAAGGAACGGCCGGTTGCCGTCTGTAACGACATCTCCTGCTGGTCGCAGAACCGCCGCGCAGTCACTGTGTTGAACGCGAGTTCCTGACGTTCAGTCAGGCGCCGTTCAGTTTCGGAAATGGACTATGCCGGCGCCCTCTCGGGCGCCGGTTTCGTTTCAGCATTCTGTGACAGAAACCCCTTGGTACCAGTCACATTTTTGGCGTACTCCACTTCAATGTGTGGCGCGTCGAATGTTCCGTCGCAGGCCATTTCGCTTTTGTCGTCAGGGCAAGATGTCATCCAGATTGAAGGTCTTTACCGGCACCGTGGCGACCGCCGCGCTGCTCTCTTTGTGCTCGCCCGCACTTGCGCAACCGGTCTTCGCGCAGTCGGATGATGCCGACCCGGAGATGCGGATCGAGCGGCTCGAGAACCAGCTCCGCCAGCTCACCGGCCAGAACGAAGAGCTGCAATATCGCAACCGCCAGCTCGAGGAGCGGCTGCGGGCGCTCGAAGGCGGCGCGCAAGGCGCACCCGGGCAGGCGCCCAACGTCGCGGCGATGCCGCCCGCCCAGATCGCGCCAACTCAGATCACGCCGGGCTATCGCCAGCAGCAGCAGGCCGTGCAGCCGAACTACGAGCAGCCGCAGATCGCTGCTCCTGCGCCGATCGTTCAGGAGCAGCCGGCGCCCGGCGCCCCCGGCTCGCGCCGCCGCGGCGATGCGTTCGATCCGAACCAGAATCCAAACGCGCCTGGCGCGCCCCGCGCGCTCGGCGGCGGCCAGCAGCCGATGCCGTCGGGAGCACCGGGCGGCCGCGGTGCCGGCGAGCCGCTCGATCTCGCCAACACCGGCCCTCGCTATCAGCCGGAGGCCGCGCAGCCCGGCTACCCGCCGGCCCAATCCGGCAATCCCGCGCCGGCCGGCGGCGCTGGCCTGACCACCCTGCCGCCCTCGGCAACGCCGCGCGACGAGTTCGACCTCGGCATCGGCTACATGCAGCGCAAGGACTATGCGCTCGCCGAGCAGACCATGAAGAACTTTGCGCAGAAATTTCCGAGCGACCCGCTCGTGGGGGACGCGCAATACTGGCTCGGCGAGAGCTACTTCCAGCGCCGGCAATATCGCGACTCCGCGGAAGCCTTCCTCGCCGTCACCACCAAATACGAGAAATCGGCCAAGGCGCCGGATGCGCTGCTGCGGCTCGGCCAGTCGCTCGCCGCGCTGAAGGAGAAGGAGGCCGCCTGCGCCGCCTTCGGCGAGGTCGGCCGCAAATATCCGCGCGCCTCCGCCGGCGTCAAAGCGGCGGTCGACCGCGAGCAGAAGCGGGCCAAGTGCTGACGTCTTGGGTCCTGACAACGCGGATGGTGCTGCGCTAAACATCGCACCCATCCACTGGCGAGTGTCAGGGCCGCGTCATGTCAGACGACGACAATTCTCCCATCTCGGCGCGCGTGGCGAGGCGGCTCTTCGCCGGCCTGAAGGCTGCGCCGGCGCTGGTGCTCGCGGTCTCCGGCGGGCCCGACTCGGTCGCGCTGATGTGGCTTGCGGCACGCTGGCAGCGCAGCCTTGTGCGCGGCCCGCAACTCACCGTCGTCACCGTCGATCACGGCCTGCGCCCCGAGGCAGCCAGCGAGGCACGCCAGGTCAAGCGGCTCGCCGCCGAGCTCGGATTGCCGCACCGGACCCTGCGCTGGCGCGGCGCAAAACCGAAGACAGGGGTGCCTGCGGCGGCGCGCGAGGCCCGTTACCGGCTGCTGGCAGCGGCCGCGCGTGCC
>NZ_AJQE01000135.1 GCF_000261685.1 Bradyrhizobium genomosp. I (2014)
TGCCCACACCCGCGACGACCAGGCCGAGACCCTGTTGATGCGCCTGTTCCGAGGCAGCGGACTTGCCGGGCTGTCGGCCATGGCTCCTCTCAGCGAGCGCGACGGCATCGTGCTGGCGCGTCCGCTGCTCGATGTTCCGAAGTCGCAGCTGATCGCGACCTTGAGGCGGGCGAAGCTCGGCTTTGCCGAGGACCCCACCAACCGGGACACCGCCTTCACCCGGCCGCGGCTGCGGGCGCTGCTGCCGCTTCTCGCGGCCGAGGGCGGCGATGCCCGCAACCTGGCGCGGCTCGCGGCAAGGCTGGCGCGGGCCAACGCGGCGGTCGAGGTGCTGGCCGACGGCGCCGAGCGCTTCCTCCGTTTGCGGGATCGCGGCCTTGCGCCGCAGGCGGGCGTCCGAAGCTTCGAGGCCTCGGCCTTTGCCGCCCTGCCGGAGGAGGTCCGGCTGCGGCTCCTGCTGCGGGCCATCAACGCGCTCGGACACGAAGGGCCGGCGGAACTCGGCAAGGTCGAAGCCCTGATGTTCGCATTGGACCAGGCCGTGGCCGCGAGTCTCCGCGCCGGCGCGACGGGCCGGCCGGTCCTGAAGCAGACCCTCGCGGGAGCCTTGATCAGCCTTGCCGGCGGGCGTATCCACATCGCGCCGGCACCGGCCCGGCGGCGCGCCAGGAGATGAGCACGAAGGAGGGCGGATCATGGCACCGGCCGGTTCGCCTCCGCACCGTCAGGCCACCTTAACCAGGCCGGAAAAACCCCCGATCGGACGCCATTATTTCCGCGGGAATCGCTCTAAGATGGGATAAATAGTCCCATCTCGTTCCCTTGGCAGCGACCGGGGCGGCACCTAAATTGTATCCGTCTAACGATGAGGATTCCTTGGGATTTCCTCGCATTGACCAAAGCCACTGCCCAAGGATCAGGGTCGCGATCCGCGCGACCACGAAGGAAGATCGATGAACGCCAATCTGCGCAATTTCGCCCTCTGGGTCATCATTGTTTTGCTGCTGTTGGCGTTGTTCACGCTGTTTCAGAATCCGGGTCAGCGGGCCTCCTCGCAGGACATCGCCTTCTCCCAGCTCCTGAGCGAAGTTGACCGCGGCAATGTGCGCGACGTCGTGATCCAGGGACCTGACATCCACGGCACCTTCACCAACGGCTCGAGCTTCCAGACCTACGCGCCGAACGATCCGACGCTGGTGAAGCGTCTCTACGACAGCAAGGTGCAGATCACCGCGAAGCCGCCGGGCGACAACGTGCCCTGGTTCGTCTCGCTGCTGGTCTCCTGGCTGCCCTTCATCGCGCTGATCGGCGTCTGGATCTTCCTGTCGCGGCAGATGCAGGGCGGCGCCGGCAAGGCGATGGGCTTCGGCAAGTCGCGCGCCAAGATGCTGACCGAGGCGCATGGCCGCGTCACCTTCGAGGACGTCGCCGGCGTCGACGAAGCCAAGCAGGACCTGCAGGAGATCGTCGAGTTCCTGCGCGATCCCGGCAAGTTCCAGCGCCTCGGCGGCCGCATTCCGCGCGGCGTGCTGCTGGTCGGCCCTCCCGGCACCGGCAAGACCCTGATCGCGCGTGCGGTCGCGGGCGAAGCCAACGTGCCGTTCTTCACCATTTCCGGTTCTGACTTCGTCGAGATGTTCGTCGGCGTCGGCGCCTCTCGCGTGCGCGACATGTTCGAGCAGGCCAAGAAGAACGCGCCCTGCATCATCTTCATCGACGAAATCGACGCCGTCGGTCGTCACCGTGGCGCCGGCCTCGGCGGCGGTAATGACGAGCGCGAGCAGACGCTGAACCAGCTGCTGGTCGAGATGGACGGCTTCGAGGCCAACGAGGGCGTGATCCTGATTGCCGCGACCAACCGGCCCGACGTGCTCGATCCCGCGCTGCTGCGCCCGGGCCGCTTCGACCGCCAGGTCGTGGTGCCCAATCCCGACGTCGTCGGTCGCGAGCAGATCCTCAAGGTTCACGTCCGCAAGGTGCCCCTGGCGCCGGATATCAACCTCAAGACCATCGCGCGCGGCACGCCGGGCTTCTCCGGCGCCGACCTGATGAACCTCGTCAACGAGGCTGCGCTCACCGCCGCCCGCCGCAACAAGCGGATGGTGACGCAGGCCGAGTTCGAGGAGGCCAAGGACAAGGTGATGATGGGCGCCGAGCGCAAGTCGCTCGTCATGACCGAGGAAGAGAAGCTGCTGACGGCCTATCACGAGGGCGGCCATGCCATCGTCGGCCTCAACGTGCCGGCGACCGATCCGATCCACAAGGCGACCATCATCCCGCGCGGCCGTGCGCTCGGCATGGTCATGCAACTGCCGGAGCGCGACAAGCTGTCGATGTCCCTGGAGCAGATGACCTCGCGCCTCGCCATCATGATGGGCGGCCGCGTCGCCGAAGAGCTGATCTTCGGTCGCGAGAAGGTGACCTCGGGCGCCGCCTCAGACATCGAGCAGGCCACGCGCCTGGCCCGCATGATGGTGACGCGCTGGGGCCTCTCGGAAGAGCTCGGCACCGTCTCCTATGGCGAGAACCAGGACGAGGTCTTCCTCGGCATGTCGGTATCGCGCACGCAGAACGCGTCCGAAGCGACCGTCCAGAAGATCGATTCCGAGATCAAGCGCCTGGTCGAGGAGGGCTATCAGGAAGCGACCCGCATCCTCACCGAGAAGCGCGCCGACCTCGAAGCGCTTGCCAAGGGCCTGCTCGAGTTCGAAACGCTGACCGGCGACGAGATCGTCGATCTCTTGAAGGGCAAGAAGCCGAACCGCGAATCCGTGCTCGAGCCGACCACGCCGCGCGCCTCCGCCGTGCCCCCGGCCGGCAAGTCGCCGCGCCCGCGGCCCGATGCGGATCCCGGCCTGGAGCCGCAGCCGCAGGCGTAGTTGCTGGCAGGCAGACGAGATTGAAAGACGCGGCGGAAACGCCGCGTTTTTTTTGGTGGCTGGTTCAGGACATCCCCGGCGCGAGCGAAACGCGCGACGCTTGACACGGCGCTCCTGACCCCGCCTTGGCGCGAATGCGAGAAACATTAAAGAAGAACTTAACGGTTGCGTTCTACTTTGGCCCGTCATGTCCGACCAGGTCGTCCACAGCGCGGTTCAACCGTTTTCGGCACGTGCAGCGCTCCCTTGGGCAGTGGGCCTCGGCGTCTATGCCCTGCTGCTCATCGTTGGACCGCGGCTGCTCGGTGATCCCGACAGCTATTCTCATATCGAGCTCGGGCGCTGGATCATGGCGCATGGCACCCTGCCGGTGAATGATCCTTTCTCCTTTTCCAAGCACGGCGCGCCCTGGATCACGTTCGAATGGCTCTCGGAGGTGATCTATGCCGCAGCCTACACGCTTTCCGGCTGGCCAGGCGTCGTCATTGTCGCCGCGGCGGCGATAGCGCTCGCCTTTGGCCTGTTGGCCTTCTTCCTGCTGCGCGAGCTTTCGCCGACCCAGACGCTGCTCATGGTGATCGCGGCCGTCATCTTGTTGGCGCCGCACATGCTGGCACGGCCACACGTGCTCGTGCTGCCGATCATGGTGACCTGGGCCGCGGCCCTGGTGCGCTGCATGGATCGTGGCGGGGCGCCGCC
>NZ_AJQE01000136.1 GCF_000261685.1 Bradyrhizobium genomosp. I (2014)
GCTGCTGGTCGTGTGGGCCAATCTGCACGGCAGCGGAGTGTTGGCGCTTGGGCTGATTGGCCCCGCGGTGCTCGAGGCGCTGCTGCGCGAGGAGCGAAGCGAGTGGCCGCACGTGCTGGTTCGGTGGCTGCCGTTCACGGCACTCGCGGTCGCGGCGTCCTGCGTGACACCCCATGGGCCGGAACCGCTGCTGATGCCGCTGACGACACTCGGCCTCGGTCCGGCGCTTGCTTGGATCTCGGAATGGCGGCCGCAGGATTTCGGTCACATAGGCGGCTTCGAGCTGCTGCTGCTGGGTGGCATCTTTGCGCTCTCGCGCGGCGTCACGCTGCCGGTCGTGCGGGTGCTGGTGGTGATAGGCTTGCTCCATTTCGCGCTGGCACAGATGCGCAATGCGGATCTGCTGGCCATGCTTGCGCCGCTCTATGTGGCGGCCCCGCTGAGTCGCAAGTTCGGCGAACCTGCCGGCGACGATGCGGCCGGCTCGTCGCGCGGCCTCAATCTGGCCGCGCTCGGTGTATTGATCGCGATGAGTGGGGCGGGCCTGGTGCGTGACGTACGTCCGGCCGCGGCCATCACGCCCCAGGCTGCCATTGCTCACGCCGACCTTGCCAAGACCGGGCACGTGCTGAACGATTACTCCTTCGGCGGCTATTTGATCTTTGCCGGCATTCCCACCTTTATTGATGGTCGCGCCGAACTGTTCGGGGGACCGTTCATCGATCGCTACAATCGTGCCCTCGCGCTGGTCGATCTCGGAGAGTTTCTCAAGCTGCTCGACGAATACAAGATCAAGGCGACGCTGCTCGCACCGAACACACCCGCGATAGCGATGCTTGACCGGCTGCCCGGGTGGCAGCGCGTGTACAGCGACGATGTGGCGGTCGTCCACAAGCGGCGAGATACGCCGCAATGATAAATCAGGCGTGCTGAAGACGACGTCGTTGGCCTCATGCCCCCGAGCGGCTCGAGAAGACGTGATGCGGCAAGCCTGAGAAGGTCGATAACAGGCTGGACCAAGTCGCGGGAGTCGTTCTGGTCCGTCGTCAGGAGCCCGGTCCTTGTGCCGGATCACTCGTTGACGGCGTGGACCGCGGGTGCCGCCGCCGTCTCGTCGCGATCGAAGCCGGCGCGTGTCTGCACCACGTAGAGCGGGCGACGCTTCACCTCGGCATGGATGCGGCCGACATAGAGCCCCACGATGCCCGTCATCAGCATGTTGATTCCACACAGCAGCGACACCAGGACGATCGTCGAGGACCAGCCGGTCACGAGATGACTGTCGTTGCCGAGCCACATCAGGATCACCCAGCCTCCGTAGAGCAGAGCGAATCCGGAGACCGTCAGGCCGCACCAGATCGCGAGCCGCAACGGCAGATCGGAAAAGCCGAGCGCGGCGTTCATCGCGAGCCGCACCATCTTGAACAGCGGGTATTTGGTTTCGCCCGCCGCACGCTCGAGGCGGTGGAAGGCGACTTCGGTCTGCCGGAAGCCGAGCCAGGCGATCATGCCGCGTACGAAGCGATCCCGCTCCGGCATCTGCCGAAGGGCGTCGAGCACCTTGCGATCGATCAGGCGGAAGTCGCCGACGTCGGCGGGGATGCCGACGGAGGACATTCTGCCCAGAAGCCGGTAGAACAGATGTGCGGTCGCGCGCTTGAATGGGCTCTCGCCCTCGCGCGACAGGCGGCGGGCGTGGACGATGTCGTTGCCTTCCTGCCATTTTGCGATCAATTGCTCGATCACTTCGGGCGGATCCTGCAGATCGGCATCCATGACGATGATCGCGTCACCTACGGCGGCGTCCATGCCGGCGGTGATGGCGACCTGATGGCCGAAATTTCGCGACAGGCCGACATAGCGAAAGCGCGGATCGCGCGTGGCGAGTGCCCGCAGCACGATCGAGCTGGAATCGCTGCTGCCGTCGTCGACGAAGATCGCTTCTGCCGGCCCGTCGAGCCGGGACAATACCAGTTCGAGCCGGCGCAGCAGGACCGGCAACACGGCCTCCTCGTTGAATACGGGAATAACGAGGCTGTAGCGGATCGATCTGGAATTGGCCGCCATGGAAGAGATTCCGACTGGGAGGGTGCAGCCGGGAGCCTATATCATTGACGGTTAAGGTGGCCTTGCCGCAACCGTTAGGGATCGAGGGCATTGGGGTGAGGCGGGGGGCTCGACGGGGCTAAGGGGAGCCGAGGCCAGGTGTGGAGTGGGACGGTGATACCCGAACGACCACGCTGTGCAGCCGCGGCTTCGGTCCGGGACTTGCGGCGGATCTTGTAGAGAACAAATCGCTCCGAGGCGTCCAGCACATCCAGCAGGTCTGGCAGCGGGTTTGCGGCCCTTGGTCCAAGCACATACAGGTAGTCGTAGTCCCGGGCCCAGGTCCGTACGAACGGCGGCACCTCCGCCAGCGGCTGGCTCGTCGCAATCGCGGTGAGTAGGCTCGCTGGCAACACTCCTCCGTCGGGGGTGGCAAGACCGCGCACGGTCTCGCGTGCCCGCACCGGTTGCTTGCCCGTTTCCGTGAACAGGTTGGGCACGAACGCGTTGGCGTAATGCACGGCCAGCGTCGGCGCGTAATACATCGGATACGAGGTGAGGTCGGCGAAGGGCGGGTCGCCAGCGTCGCCCGCGTTGCCCACCAGAACGCGCGAGCCGCGTTCGATCTTGTGGAACGAGGCGATGATCGCCGCGTAGTCGGCACGGTAAGGCAGCCACACCGCGAACACGACGGCGAGGTTGATCAGTGTGATGCCACTGATCCCGGCGAGCGCGGTCATCCTCCACGCCCGGCTCGGGAGCGACAGCGAACAGAAGGCCGGCAGGATCAGCGCCGCGGCGGGGATCACGCGGAGGTCGGCAAACGAAGTTCCGAACAGCCTGGAGGGAATGACCACGTACAGGAGCACAAAGCCGATCGCGAGCCAGCTTCCGGCCGACTCGAGCTTCAGGACGCCGCGCCTTGCGGCGAAGAGCAACGAGATCATCAGCGCCAGCCCGGTGATCGCGGCGACCGTCGGATTGTAGCCGTTCATGATGCGGAGCGGCCAGATCGGCTTGTATCCGAGGAACCAGCTCGTGCCTTCGCTTCCGATCGAGCCCGCGTTCATGTGCATGACTGCAAAGAGCACCAGCGGTGGGACGGCCAACGCGCCAAACCGCGCGGCTGCGACGGGATAGGCACTCTGCCGTTGGTGGATGCGCGACAGTTCGAAAAGGCCAAGAGTCGCGCCGTAGATGCCGAGCGAAAAGAAATGCGCCACATACAGCGCCGCGACGAAGATCAAATTGGCGGCGAAACGCAGCGGCCATGGGCTTTCTGCCAGAATCAGATAGACGGCGACGCCCCAGAGCGCGAGGCCCATTCCGAACTCGAAGTTCACGAAGCCCCAGCTGAACGGCAGACAGTAAAGGAAGGCCAGCGCCGCAAAGCCGGCGAAATGGACATGTCCTTTCCGGACCCGCTCGAGAAAAAGCGCGCCTCCGACGATCAGCCATTGGCTCAGCAGCAGAAACAGCCGTGTGGCGTTCTCGACGCTCATCAGCCGCGCCATCTGCGGGACCAGCAGATCCATTGCAAGGTTTGGATAGAAGGCCCAGGCCACCTCGTAATGCGGATTGGCATGGGGGGTGCCGTTCCCGCTCAGAATAGACATGCGGGCAAGGTGATTGGGATAATCGACCATCGCGGGAATGGGCGTCAGCAGCACCGGAAGAAGCGACATGGCCGCCAGTATTGCAAAAACGGCGATCGCAACCGGCCGCTCGGGGCAGAGACGAGCCGGGATTGTCAAGGTCGGCCTGTTGGAAGGATCCATGTCATGGGATCGCTGAGTTTGAGCGCGGTGTGCCGTGTCTGCGTCGCATTTGGAAGGACCGGCCGCCGCCCGGATCCGGACGCCTGCCTCGAGCCCCAGCCGCGGGCCTAGTCGCAAGCTGTCGATCGAATTGAAGAAAGCGGCGGAATTTCCGACTCGCGCGACCTCGCCCGGCCATGCACCCTTCCGAAGACGAGGCCGATGAGAGCGATGGTGAGGAGCGGTGACAGACGTCCCGCAGGGACATAAACCGCCGGGCTGAGCAGCGGGACCATCCAGATGCCGAGCCCGATCAGCCAGTCGAGAAGGCGCGGAGTATCGATCGATGCGGCAAGCCACAGCACCATGGCGACCGCCAGCAGCGTCGCATCATAGGGGCCGGAATGCGGGGCCGCCAGCACGGTTGCCGCAAGCAGCACGATCAACTTGCTGTCGGTATTGAGGGAGGAGCGAAACGCCACGAAGGTCGCCGCCGCGCTCGAGAGGATCGCGCCCAATTGCAGGATCGAGGCCAGCCGCTCGGGCATGCCCAGCAGTACCGCGCAGGCCCACACGCTGTGACCCCAGATGCGGCCATAGGCCAGCCATTTCTCATCGGGGCTGACCAGATTGTTGAACGCCTGCGGTATCCATCGAATCCACAACTCGATGCCAAAAATCATGGCGCTTGCGAGCGCCAATGCGAATGCCGAGCATGCAGCCGCGCACAGGCTGCGATATTGGCGCAAACCCAGCAGCGCGAACGGAACGAGCAGACAGAATTGCGGTTTGAAGCTCAGGAGTCCGAGGATCGCGCCACCAAGGAGCGGCCGCGGTCGGAGCAGCCTCACGCCCGCCACCAGCAGTGCGGCGACGAGAAAGGCGCATTGTCCATCGGCCAGATTGAGAGACGCGGATGGCGAGACCAGCACGGCCGCGATGATGTAGGGCGTCAGTTGCGGCTGCTCGGCGCGGTTGCGAAGCGCCCAGGCCAAGAGGCCTGCGGTCACAGCCTGGAACGCGACATAGGAGCCGGCAAAGCCGAGCGGCGCTAGCGGCAGCAGCAGAACGAGAAAGCTGGGCGGATAGAACCATGGGCGGAACTCCAGGGGCACCGTGAGCCATGATGCGAACGACTGGTTGAGGTGCGCGGTGAATGCCTCGCCATCGAGGACCAGCGCAAGGTTGCCGGCAAGCATCGATCTGACGGCGGCGTAGAACACCATCCAATCAGTGCCGGGGGCGATGTGGTTCAGTCCGATCCAACCGGGATGGACGAGGGTGGAGATCAGGATGCCCCAGCCGAACAGCACTGCGATCGACAAGGCGGGGAGGAACATGAGGGGGATTTGGATCCAGCGACGCGCTGGAGCCGGCATCGGCGGTTGAAGGGACATGCTCATTTGAAAGCATCCTTCGGGGTTTCCGCTTCCGGCGCCCCGCCGGCCTGCGCGCCGGTTCGCACATGGATCACTGCGATGTCATCCGAATAGATTCGCTTCCATCCCTTGAGCTGATCGAGGATCTGCGGGCCCGGTGCATCGGCGACCAACAGCGTTGCGTCGATCCTGTATTCGTCGAGCAGGCGCGGCAGCCGCTCGGGCTGCTTGCCTTCGGTCGCCTTGAAGAAGTCCATGACGAATTTCTCGCCATAGAGCTCGGCGCGGCCGTCGACGAAAACAGGGATATCGCGCGAGATCAGGTAGCCGCCGAACTGGTAGGCGTTGAAGATGCGCTGCGCCTTACGTTGCTCGAGCACGTCGACTGCCGCGACCGGCGTCTGCGTCATCGTGAAGGTGAAGCGGTGGTGCCCCATGTAGAGCGACGTCGAGGTCCAGCCCGCCGCCACGATCATCAGCGCGCCTGCTACGGTGACATAGCGGGCCGGCCGGCGGTCGGCACCGGCGGCGTCGGGCGCCGCGCGCGGGAACATCTCGCCGAGCGGCTTGGCCAACACCAGCGGCACCAGGAACGCGAATGCCTCGATGCTTCTGACGTGGGTCAGCGCGCTCCAGGTCAGGAACAGGATCAGGAAGATCCGGGGCGCCGACAGCACCAGGCCGCGATAATAGCCGAATGCGATCAGGCCGAGCAGGGCGCCTTCGAACGAGGTGAACGTGGCGAAGTTCGCCGGCATCCATTCGAAGATCAGCGACAGCAGCTCGCCGAGGCTGAGGATGTTGGCCGCGCCCAGCAGCGTCCGCCAGCCGTACGGCGTGCAGCAGCTCGCGATCAGCGCGCCGATTCCGAACAGCACCCAGCGCATAAACAGGGCAAGCCGCCGTCCTTTCTCGGCGTGCTCGACCGCCTCGAGCGAGATCGGACCGATCAGCGCGAGGCCCAGCACGAAGCCGCCATGCAGGTTCGCCCAGAGCGCCATCAGCGGCAGCAAATGCCAGGAGGGTGCGCTCCTGCGGTCGGCGGACGCCATCAGCAGGCCGACCCACGCCACCATGGCGGGCAGCGCCAGAATATGCGGACGCGCCAGCACGTGATGGACCGACAGCAGCAGCGCCAGCATCGCGAACAGCACGGCGCGCGGTGCCTCGATCTGCGTCTCGAGCAGATGGACGAAGATTGCGACGGCGAGCGCGACGGCGACCGCGGTGAGGATGACGGGACCTGCCCAGCCCCATTGCGCATGGGAGAAGGCGAACGCCATCTGCGACAGCCACGACGTCGAAATCCACGGCGCGCCCGCTCGCGTGAAGGAATAGAAGTCGGTGGTGGGCATGGCGCGGTGATCGAGGATCCATTGCCCGATCTTGATCTGCCAGAACGAGTCTGAATCCTGAAGCAGCGTGTCGCCGAGATAGAGGAAGAACAGATAGGCGCCGGCACCGACGCACAGTGGCACCAGAGCCCGCGCGCGGCTTTGCACGGCGATGCTGCTGGCAAAGGAAAGGGACATGCCGCCTCGTCGTCCTGTTGTTCTTGTCGGTCCGTGCATGATCCGGACCCGGAAGGTCGTGCCTGCGCAAAATGTGCTGCGATCTTCCGGAAGGATCATGCGCGAACGATAACCTGACACGCGATGAACGATTCATCTCATCGCGCGTCGGTCCGAGCGGGCGGCATTGGACCACGACGGTCATAACTTCCGGTAAACCGGCCGCGGCAGGCCGGCTTCATGTCCTGACAATTTAACGGACTGTTTTGGATTTCGATTTACCATCAGCGAATACAAGCAAACCGCTCGATGTTTACGCAGTCGAATTAACTGCGGCGCAATTCTTTGCCTCTACGTTCGGTTCCATGGTCGGGCGGCGCTGGGAAGCCGAAAGGACCAGATCAGTTGTAAGCCTCGTGTACCCATTTGGAGCACTCTATGAAGAACCTCGTTGCGCGTTTCGTGAAGGATGAATCCGGCGCCACCGCCATTGAATACGGCCTGATCGCTGCCGGCATCGCGCTGGCGATCATCACCGTCGTCAACAACCTCGGCAGCGCGCTGAACACCAAGTTCACGTCGATCTCGACCAGCCTCAAGTAAGGCCGGGACGACCTCTAGAATTTTCGAGAGCCCCGCCCCTGGCGGGGCTCTTTTTCGTAGGAGCGCCAGCAGCCGGACGAGCGGTCAAGGTGCATGGTTCAACGTGCCCGCTTTGGCAGGCGCCTTGTGATGAACCTCGGATACCCGCCGCAAAAGCGACCTGAGAGCCCGCCGCAGCCGGATGCCGCGAAGGATGGCCGAAAGCGAGCTTTCCGCTCGCATGCGAAGGACTGCGAGAGCTAACGGCCTTGTCCTGGCTCACCGGAAGGCAGCTGCGCCGGCGCGTCGTCGCGGACGTGCACCACGGCGATGTCATCCGCATAGAGCCGCTTCCACCCCGGCAAATGGTCCATGATTCTGGCGGCGGGAATGGTGGTGTTCAGCAACGTCGCGTCGATCCGGTAGGTCTCGAGCAGGCGCAGCAGGGTGTCCACGTTCTTGCCCTCGACGGCATCGAAGTAGTCGAGCACGAACTGCTCTCCATACAGCTCGGCGCGGCCATCGATGAAGCTTTTGATGTTGCGTGTGATCAGATAGCCGCCGATCGGAGCGGTGCTGAAGATCCGTTGCGCGTGCCGTCTTTCGAGCAGGTCGACTGCAGCCGCAGGACTCTGATTGCCGATGAAGGCATACCGGTACGGCGTCGCATAGGTGCGTGTGATGCTCCAGCCGGCAAAAACGATCACGAGCGCCGCCATTGCGGTCATTGCAAGGGAGAGCCGCGGCTGTTGTGGCACAGCTCTCGTCGATCCCAACTGCTCGGCGAACGGCTTGGCAAGCACGAGCGGGGTCAGGAGGGCAAAGACCTCGATGTTTCTGACGTGGGTGAGTGCCGCCCAGACCAGGCCGAGCAGCAGGAGGATGCGGGTCCACCGCAGCGTCAGCCCGCCATAGTAGCCGAAGGCGATCAAGCCGAGCAGGGCGGCTTCAAACAGGCTGAACGAGCTGAAGTCGGCCGGCATCCACTCCCAGATCAGCGAGAGCAGCTTGCCGAGGCTGAGGATCTTCGTGGCTCCGAGGAGCGTGTCCCAGCCATAGGGCGTGCAACAGCTCGCGGCGAGCGCAGCGAGTCCGAACAGGGCCCAGCGCACCGCCAGTGCAAACCGGTCGCTGCGATCGGCGGCTGCGATCGCATCGAAGCCAATGGGTCCAATCAGGACCAGTCCCATGACGAAGCCGCCGTGAAGATTGGCCCACACAGCCATCAAGGGCAGCAACAGCCAGGAGGGCGCGGCGCGCCGATCGGCCGCCGCCAGCAGCCCGCCGACGAAGGCCAGCATGACAGGCAGGGCCAGCATGTGCGGGCGGGCGAGAACGTGGCCGACCGACATCGCGAGCAGCGGGGTCAGGAGCAGAAAGGCGCGCGCCGGCTCCAGATAGGGCGCGAGCAGGTGCACGAAGATCGCCGCAGTCGCACCGATCGCGAGCGATGTCAGGATAACGGGGCCCGACCAGTTCGATGGCTCGTAGACGAGCGCGAACAGGACCTGCGACAGCCATGAACTCGAGATCCAGGCCTCGCCGGCTCGCGTAAACGAGTAAATATCGTTGTAGGGCAGTGCCCGGTGTTCGAGGATCCACTGCCCGATCTTGATCTGCCACAGCGTATCGGAGTCGCGCAGCATGATGTCGCCGATGCCCAGAAAGAACACGTAGACGATGGCACCGATACAGAGCGGCATGAGCCAGCGCGCAACGCCGCGGACCGGAACGCTGCTGGTGACGGAAATCGACATTGCACTCTCGGAGTTGAACCACCACGCACAACAGCGCATCAGAACCTGAGCATGATCGCCTTTAAGTTGGGGTAAACTGCACCGGTTTTCCGCATCAGCCGGTGCAAGGATGCGTTTACTATCTGCTCCCACGCAGCTCGGAGTTGCGTGACGTCCATATGGCTCATTTGCATCTTGTCATTCACTCTGAATAGTTGTTCAGTCCTTGCGGGGCGATTTGCATCTATTGAAGAGACGACGCGTTCGGCCGCGGGGCGTGCGGCCGGCGTGTGGGACAGGAAGCGCGCCATGGTTTATCGGCGGACGCATCAAGTGGTTAAGCGCCTTGCGGCGCGGCGCAGCGCGATTTTGGCGGCGGCGCGGGAAGCGGCGGCGGAAGGCGGGATGGCGGCGGTGCAGATCGCGCCTGTCGCGGTCCGGGCCAACGTCGCGGCTGGCACCGTCTACCGCTACTTCCCCTCCAAGGCCGAGCTGATCTCCGAGCTCATTGCCGAGGTCTCCCGCGACGAGCTTGCGGCGATCCGCCGGGCGGCTGATGCCGCGCCGGGCCCGTCCTCGGCGCTGGCGGCGGCCGTGACCACCGTGGCGGTCCATACCCTGTCGCAGCGCAGGCTGGCCTGGGGCATCCGGGCCGAGCCTGTCGACGTCGATGTCAGTGCCTCCAGGCTTTCCAGCCGACGCGAGATCGCTGGCGAGATCGCCTCGCGGATCGACGCTGCCGTGCGCGCAGGCCATCTGCCGGCGCAGGACACCGCGCTTGCCGCCACTGCGCTGCTCGGCGCGCTGCACGAGGCCCTGGTCGGGCCGCTCGCGCCCGACAATCTCGATGATCCCGTCAAGATGCGCGACGCGGTGCAGACCGTGACGCTGCTGGCGCTGCGCGCCGTCGGCGTCCTGGACGCCCGCGCCCGTGGCCTCGTGGTGCAGCAGACGCTGCTGCCGACGACGAAGGCGCTGGTTGGGGCGTAAAATCGGACACGCGGTCGAAGTGGAGACCTGATCGCGCTCAGGCCGTTGTTCGAGCGGGCCTTTTCGAGAAACCCCGGCAACTCCGCCAAGCCGGCCGGCTACTGTGCATGGGGTTGTTTTTCGACTTTTTGTTTTGCCGCGCGCTGGCGGCCTACATGTTCGCCTCGCCCTGGGGGCCGACCGAGGCGATGCGCACCATGTTGGTGGTGCCGGGGATGCCGAGCGGCACGCCGGCGACGATGATCACGCGCTGGCCGGCGCGGACGAAGCCGTCCCGGAACGCGATCTGGCCGGCGCGGCTCACCATGTCGTCCTGGTCGCGCGCGTCCTCCGCCACCACGCAATGAACGCCCCAGGCGACGGCGAGCCGGCGGCCGGCGCTGATGTTCGGCGTGATCGCCACGATCGGCGGCTTCGGCCGCTCGCGCGCCACGCGCACGGCGGTCGAGCCCGATGAGGTCCAGCAGATCAAGGCGGGCAGATCGAGCGTCTCGGCAATCTGCCGGGCGGCGTCTGCGATGGCATCGCCCGCAGTGGATTCCGGGGCAGGGCGCTGGGCCATGATCACCGAGCGGTAGGTGGGGTCGCGCTCGACCTCCTCGCCGATGCGGTTCATGGTCGAGACCGCCTCGACCGGGAATTTGCCGGCGGCCGATTCCGCCGACAGCATGATGGCGTCGGCGCCTTCGTAGACGGCGGTGGCGACGTCGGAGACCTCGGCGCGGGTCGGCACCGGCGACTGGATCATCGATTCCAGCATCTGGGTCGCGATCACCACCGGCTTGCCGGCGCGGCGCGCCATCCGCGTCATCTGCTTCTGCAGACTCGGCACGCGCTCGAGCGGCAGCTCGACGCCGAGGTCGCCGCGCGCCACCATCAGCGCGTCGGAGGCCTCGATGATGTCGGCGAGGCGGTCGATCGCCTGCGGCTTCTCGATCTTGGCCATCACGGCGGCGCGGCCGCGGATCATCTTCTTGGCCTCGATGACGTCGTCGGCGCGCTGCACGAACGATAGCGCGATCCAGTCGACGCCGGTGACGAGGGCCGCCTCGAGGTCGGCGCGGTCCTTCGGCGTCATGGCGGAGACAGGCAGGTCGGTGTCGGGCAGGCTGACGCCCTTGCGGTCGCTCATCTTGCCGCCGACAACGACACGCGTCACCGCATGCTCCTTCGAGGTCTCCTCCGCGATCAGCCGCACCTTGCCGTCGTCGAGCAGCAGCGCATGGCCCGGCCGCAGCGCAGCCAGGATCTCCGGATGCGGGAGATGGACGCGCGTGGCATCGCCCGGCGTCTTGTCGGAATCCAGCGTGAAGGTCTGCCCGTTCTGGAGCTGGACCGCCCCTTCGGCAAAGGAGCCGAGCCTCAGCTTCGGACCCTGAAGGTCGACCAGGATGCCGATCGGCCGGCCGTAGCTGCTCTCGACGTTGCGGATCGTCGCCACCAGCTCCCGCATCTTGTCATGCGGGGTGTGGCTCATGTTGATGCGGAACAGGTCGGCGCCGGCCTCGAACAGGCGGCGGATCATCGCGAGGTCCGAAGAGGCCGGTCCCAGGGTCGCGAGAATCTTGATACGGCGAAGACGCCTCATGGCTTATTTCCAGACGGGGGCGAGGCAGCTGGCGGGAGGCCAGGCGCGGGGGGCGTACCACCGGGCGGACTATTGGGCAAACCCGGAACGCCGCCCGGGCCAACCGAACCGGGCAGGCCAGGTACGCGTTGCTGCGTCGGCTGTTCGTTGGCGTCGGTCAGCTGCACCGTCCACGCCCGCTGCTCACCGGTGTCGACCTCGAAATAGCCGGTCCGGTCATAGCCGCGCGCCAGGCAATCCTCGGTGCCGCGGATGGTGAACTCCTTGTCGCGCGAGCACATGAAGGCCTGGCCCGACCATTCGCCGCCGCGGTCATAGTCGATGGCATAGATGTAGTAGTAGCGGGCGACCAGCGTGCCCCGCAGCAGCGTCTCACAGGAACGCGACGAAATGTTCCACCAGCCCTCGGTGGTCCAGCCCTCGGCATCCTTGTAGCCGAGCGCAATGCCGACCCGGCTCGCGGTGTTGTTACAGAGGCGGAAGTCGGCCGCCGCCGGGCTGGCGCAAAGGCAAAGCAGGGCGACCACCAGCACCGGGACCAACCGGGCGAGCAGGCGAAGCGGGAAGCGGGGAGATTCGGCAATCATTGTCGCGGAAGCTATACCAGATCATTGACGATTTGGCGTTGGGCCGGGGTGCGCCCTGAAACCGGGCTTTGGCCCGTTTGCACCGCGATATGGCAAAATCTGTGACAGGACCCCACCTGATCCCGTAAGGGTGACCACCATCGGGGCGGGCCTTAAGGAAGACAGTCATGGCAATCGACGACAAAACCAGAATGGAGCTCGAGGCGGCGGCTTTTCGGCGCCTGGTCGACCATCTGCGGAGCCGGACGGACGTCCAGAACATCGATCTGATGAATCTGGCGGGCTTCTGCCGCAATTGCCTGTCGAACTGGCTCAAGGACGCCGCGGACGCCCAGGGCGTCGCCTTGAGCAAGGACGAGAGCCGGGAGGCCGTCTACGGCATGCCCTACGAGACCTGGAAATCGAAATACCAGGGCACGGCCACGCCCGAGCAGATCGAGGCGATGAACAAGGTCCATCCCCACGGGCATGGGCACTGACGAGCTGGTTCGCGCCCCTGCCGTTCAGGCCCCCTGAGTCGCACCACACAACAGCTTTCTTTGCCTCGGCGCAGGAAGGTGTGGGCGCGCTGTGGACGAGCGCGATGCCGGCTTGAACGCAAGCGGCGCCAACCCTAAGGGTCAACCCAGCACGCGCGGTGAGGGATGCCGGCGTCACCTCGTTTTGCCAGTTCCATTGGGAGTACAAGATGGCCACCTCCGCCGCCGTCCGCGACGACGAGCCCGCGACGAAATTTGCCAAGGACCAGCTCAAATCCATCATCGAGCGCATCGAGCGGCTGGAGGAAGAGAAGAAGGCGATCGCCGACGACATCCGCGACGTCTATGCCGAGAGCAAGGGCAACGGCTACGACGTCAAGGCGCTGCGCACCATCGTGCGGCTGCGCAAGCAGGACCCCAACGAGCGCGCCGAGGCCGAGACCATTCTCGAAACCTACATGCAGGCGTTGGGGATGCTCTGAGGCGTATCGCCCGGGCGTTGCCGTTCATCACGCTTGGGCAGAACCTCTGCGTCTGCTAGAATGCTCGGTGAAGAGACCGAGCAATGGATGTGCCGGGACCAGAGCGCAGGCTCGCCGCGGTCCTCGCCGCCGACATGGTCGGTTTTAGCCGGCTCATGGAGGTCGACGAGGCCGGCACCCTCGCGCGCCTCAAGACCCATCGGGTCGAACTCATCGATCCAGCCATTGCCAAGAATCGCGGCCGTATCATCAAGACGACCGGCGACGGCATGCTCGTCGAATTCTACAGCGTCGTCGATGCCGTGCTTTGCGCCGCCGAGGTTCAGCGCCGCATGGCGCGGCGCAATGCCGACGTTCCGCCGCCGCGGTGGATACAATTCCGCATCGGCATCAATCTGGGCGACATCATCCTCGATCAGAACGACATTTTCGGTGACGGCGTCAACGTCGCGGCGCGACTGGAGGCGCTGGCCGAGCCTGGAGGGGTCTGCGTTTCAGGCGCGGTGCGCGATCAGGTTGGCGACCGGCTGGACGGAGTTCAGTTCGACGATCTCGGTGAGCAGAGCGTCAAGAATATCGCGCGCCCGATCCGCGTCTTCCGCATTCGGCTGGCGGAGGGGCCTGCAAGCCTGCCCGACGGGGCGAACACTGCTCCGACGCCACCGGGGGTCTCGAAGAAGCCCTCCATCGCCGTGCTGCCGTTCGCCAATATGAGCGGCGATCCGGAGCAGGAGTTCTTCGCGGACGGTCTCACCGAGGACATCATCACCGAGCTTTCGCGCTTTCACGACCTGCTTGTCATCTCCCGCAACTCGACGTTCGTCTACAAGGGCAAGGCCGTGAAGGTCCAGGACGTCGGCCGGGAGTTCGGAGTCGACTATGTCATCGAGGGCAGCGTGCGGAAGGCCGGAGGGCGCGTCCGCGTCACGGTGCAGCTGATCGATGCGGAGACCGACCGCCACATCTGGGCCGAACGCTACGACCGCGAGCTCCAGGACATCTTCGCCATTCAGGACGAGATGACCCGCGCGATCGTGGCGACGTTGCCGGGACGGGTAGAAGCCGCAACGCACGACCGCACCAAGCGCAAGCAGACCGACAACATGCCCGCCTACGAATGCGTGCTGGCTGCCAAGCTCCTGCATCACCGGTCGACCCGCGACGACAACGCTCAGGCGCAGACGCTGCTCAACCGTGCGCTGGCGATGGATCCGAACTATGCCCACGCCCATGCCTGGAAGGCCTGCGTGCTCGGCCAGTGCTGGATTTATGGCTGGTGCGTCGACCGCGAGGCGACCTTCGAGCAGGTCGCTTCGGAACTCGAGATTGCGCTGGCTCTCGACGACAACGACGCGGACGTGCACCGGATTCTCGCCGCGCTCAATCTGACGCATCACGATTACGAAAAGGCCGCCTATCATCAGGAGCGTGCGCTCGCCCTCAATCCGAATTATGACTTGGTGGTCGTGCAACAGGGAGAGCTCCTGACCTGGCTGGGCCTGCCGGAGGAAGGCATCGACTGGATCAGGAAGGCGATGCGCCTCAATCCCTATCATCCCGAGCGCTTCTGGAGCCATCTGGGCCGCGCTTACTATTGCGCGGAGAAATACGCCGAGGCCGCGGAGGCATTTTCAAGGATCACGCGCGCCGACTATACCCACCACGCGTTCCTGGCGGCGACATTCGCGCAGATGAAGAATGCGATCGCTGCCGGCGCTCACGCCGCCGAAGTCTTGAAGCGCGAACCGGGGTTCTCGGTGGCAGCCTATCTTGCGACGCTGCACTACAAGCGCGAACTCGACCGGCAGCGCCACGAGTCTGGCCTCCTCGCAGCTGGCCTGCCGGCTTGATAAATCCGAACGAGGGAAAGCAGAAAGAGCCTTGCTGGACCCGGGACTCAGCGCAGCGAGGCGGTGCGCACGACGAAGGACGTCGTCTCGAGCTTTGCAGTCGCGCTGCCCGAGAAGCTGTCGCAGGACAGGCCCTGCATCGGATCGTCGACAAAACCCATCGCGACGACTACTCGCGGCTTGACGAAATAGGCACGCAGCGCGACCGTGTCGAGCTCGCCCATCAGCGTCACCGACATCGCGCGACTGGCGCTCGGCGACAGCATCACGATCTTGAGCCAGATGCTCTCGCCCTTGGCCGCGGAGATGCGGGTGGCAGTTGCGATCCTGCCGTCGATGCTCTTGCCGACCACCGTGTTGATCTCCGTGGCCTGAGCCATGCTGCGGGAAGCCGCGGGGCGGGCAGTGCGCGGGATCGGTGCGGAGGCGGCGACAACATTGGCGCGGTCAACCGGGGAGGCGGCCGGCGCGTAAGCCAGCGCCTGGAAGGCTGCGTTGGACACGCTCGCAGTTGGTTGCGGATCGGTGGCGGCGGAGGCCAGCGCCTGGCGCGCCTTCAGCGCTGCGACCTGCGCCGGCGTCGCCTGCTGCGGCGCGGCCGGGACATCATCCCAGAAGCCGCGGGCATTGATGATGTCGGCCGGGGTCTCCAGCTTGCCCTCGACAGACTTGCCCTCAACTGGCTTGCCGGTCGCCGGCTTGTCGGCCACGGGCTTCGGCTTGGGCGGCGCAACGATCTGGGCATCGGCCGAAGCGAGCTGCAGGGTTGCGGCGATTTGCGGCTTGGCGCGCGGCGTCGGCACCGGCTCGGCGGGCTTGGCTGCGGCCGCGACCACGGTCGGCGTGGACGGCTTCGCGGCCGTTGCGGGCGCGCCCTCGTCGTCCTCGTCGCTGCTCGCGGCGGTGGGAGTTGGCTTGCTCCTGAACAAGGCGGCAAAGAAATTCGGCTTGCTGCCGGCATCGTCGCCGCTGCCGCGCCGCTCGATCTCGGCCTTGGCCAGCTCATAGCCCTTCAGCGGCACGCCGTCGGTCGGCAGATGCACCGTTTTGCCGTCCGGGAAGACGCGGGCGAGCTGGTCATGCGTCATGCGCGGCCAGTGCCGGATGCTGCCGGTGTCCAGATGCACGAAGGGCGAGCCGGAGGTCGGATAGAAGCCGACGCCGCCGCGCTGGAGGCGCAGGCCGGCGAAGCGGATCTGCTCCAGCGGCACGTTCGGAATGTAGAAGTCCATCGCATGTCCCAGCATATGCTGGCTGAAGCGCGCCACACCGGAGGAACGGCGGCGGAGCATGGCGTTGGTGGCGGGGGAGCGATAGGAGGAGATGATCTGGATCGGCTGCTTGCCGTCGACGTCGCGATAGACTTCCCAGAGGATGTCGAACAGGCGACGGTCCATGACCGTCTCGTCCTGGGTGCGCCAGTCGCGCAGGAAATGGTTGAGCTGCTTCAGCGCGGCTTCGTCATAGCGGCCGTCGCGCTTGAAGGTGACGGTGAGGTCTTCGCCGGAATGGGTGTGGTGGAAGGAGAGCGTCTTGGTCTCGTTCAGCGCCGCGGCGTCATGGACCGAGCCGGCGGCGGCGAGCAGCAACACGGAGGCGAGGCCGATCCGGGATCCGGCCTTCACTCCCGCATGGGACAACGACAGCACAGCGAATTGGCGTGCGAGACCAGTCAGCACGTATGAGCCCACCCAGTCGACGAGCGTTCAAAATGGACTCTCCCGCCAACCCCGTAGCAGCGCGAAGAGGATGAACGCTTTCTTAAAGCAAGAAGGTTAATTCGAGGTTGACCTTCCCGCCCCCAAACCAAGTCAGAACACGATCCTAAGCGGTTGACTGTGGCAAAAAAACGCCCGCTGGCCGGGGCCCGGATCGCGAATGGTTAACGCTAAGCGGCCCCATGCAGAGGGCGGCCGCTGTTTTATTGCAGAATTCTTGTAAATTAGGCGCTGAGCCGGGCTCAGCGGGTAAACACCCGCTGGGGACGACGGCCGACCGGCGCCGGCGGCTGGGCCGGGGTCGGCGCCCCGAACAGCCGCTCGAAGAAGTTTAGTCCGGACGAGCCGCCGCCATTGTTGGCGATCGCCACGCCGGGGGGCAACGTCGTCGCCGGCCGCGAATAGCTCGGTTGGGAATGAGCCACGACGGCCTCGAGGTCCTTGCCCCGGTTGTTCTTCAGGATGTTGATCATGGTCGCGTCGCGGCCATAGACGTCCTTGCGGAATTGCAGCTTGCCGGCGTCGTCCACGAACGCGGTCTGATAGGTGATGTTGACCGGGATCGGGGTCGGGAATTTCAGATCGATCTCGCTCTTGCCGTACATGCTGCGCACGCGCTCCGGCGTGTACTTCTCGTTCGGCATGGTGATGTTGAGCAGCACGGAGGCGTACTGATCCGGATTCTGCACGCGCATGCAGCCATGGCTGAAGGCGCGCTCGTCCCTGGCGAACAGGTTCTTGTCCGGCGTGTCGTGCTGATAGACCAGGAACTTGTTCGGGAAATTGAAGCGGATGCGGCCGAGCGCATTGGCTTCGCCGGGCGGCTGCGAGATGTGCACCGAGCCGTCGCGGTTCTGCTCGAGCTTGAGGCCCATGCGCTGAAGCACGGTCGGGTCCTGCTGCAGCGCCGGCAGGTATTCATTGTAGACGATCGACGGCGGCACATTCCAGGTCGGATTGACCGTGATGTACTTCATCGTCTCCGTGAGCAGCGGGGTCGCATGCGTGCCCGGCTTGCCGGTGACGACGCGGGTGGCCCAGACCTGCTGGCCGCGCTGCATCACCTTGAGCGTGTAGTCGGGAATGTTGAGGATGACGTAGGCATCGCCCAGCGAAGGCGCGCCGAGGTCGCGCGGCAGCCAGCGCCAGCGCTCCATGTTGACCACCACCGTGTCGATCTGCTTGTCGCGCTTGGGGGTGTTGAGCGCCTTGACCGTCCTGTCGTCGAGGATGCCGGTCGGCTTCATCTCGGCGCTGCGCTGGAACTTGCGGACGGCTTCGGCGACGGCGGCGTCGTAGCGGATGTCGCCGGCGTTCTCGGCAAGGCCGAGCTTGGCGCGGAGTTGCGGCACGCGCGGATCTTCCACGACGATTTCTGCGCGCTTCTTGCTGGCCGCGGTGTACTTCAGCGTCGGGCCGTCGGCGATCTCGATCACCGGGCCGTTGCCCTGGCCGCGCAGCTCGGCGAGCTTGGCCTTCAGCTCCTTATAGAGCTTGTGCGGCGGGTTGTAGCTGTCGAGCGCCGCGGAGGCGTCGGCCGCGGTCGTGACCTTGGCGAGCACCTCGTTGGGGTCGACCGGATGTTCGGGATAGAGAATGTCGCCGCTGACCTGCGACCAGTGCATGCGGCCGCTCTGGGCATGGCGTGCATAGTCGAACATGCTGGCGGTGAGCTTCAGCTCGGCATCGGCCAGCGCATCGGGCGTGGTGGCGCTGGCGAAATCCGGCACCGGATAGTCGGCGGGGTTGAGGCCGTCGGAGGCCGCGTCCTTCAGCCGTGCGATGACGCCCTTGGCCGCAGGGGTCAGGTTGCCGGCTTGGGTCCAGACCGGCGCGAAATCGCGCGCGCCGTAAAACTTCTCGATCGCCGCGCGCTCGTTCTTGCGGTCGAAATGGCGCGAGGTCTTGGCGCCGATGATGTCCCTGAGCTTGTCCGCGACCGGCTGGTCGGCGGCGGGCACGTTGCTTGCGGCCTTCACCGGCTCGGCGGCGGGAGTTGCGGCAGCAGGTGCAGCGGGAGCTGCCGGCGTGGCGGTCGCGGTGTCAGCCTTGGCAGGCTCGGTCGTGGCAGGCTCGGTCGTGGCGGGCTCGGTCTTCGCGGACTCGCTCTTCGATGCTTCGGGCGCAGGTGTGGTGGCGACGTCGGACGGTTTGGTCTCGACCTTGTCCGGCGCCGGCGCGCCGTCCGCCTTGACGGACTCCTTCGCGATTTCCTTGGTCGGATCCTGCACCGTGGCGGTGGTGTCGAGCTTGATGTCGGCTGCAGTGGGGGGTGGGACGTTTGCCGGCTCGGGGCGCGGGATCGCAGCTTCGATCGCGAGCTCGGCGGCGCTGCTGCGCGCCTGATCCTGAGCAAGGGCCGAGCTGGCGGACACCGCGAGGAAGGTCGCCGCAACCGTCATCAAGACACGGTCAAAGCCCGCACGGTGGTTCAAACAGTCACGCATTGTGTCGCACCCCTCGGGTGAATTGTCCCTCGTGGAACAGCTTCGTTATCGCCTATTGGTGAGTTTCGGCTAACCGCGCCGGCCTCTCGAAAGTTGCACGCCTGCACGCAACGATTACCTACGCAGACGATATACAGGCCCCGATTTTGCGGCCAGCGCTACCCGGGACAACTCACGACAAACTGACTTCAAGGGAGCCTCTTGGCAACGGATTGTGCGCTTCGGCCACGCGCTTTTCCCTCTGTCTGTCACTTCCAGGTCACGGTTCAAGTCGCAGTCGATTTTGTCGTCATGCGAATGGCTTAGAGCTGTCTCGCACCGTCGCGCGAACCCCCGTTCGCACTGGGCTCAGTGCGTCTCCTCATCGCTTTTGCCGCCATGTCCGGGAACCCCGGCCTCGTCGAGTTTCCGGTAGAGCGTCGACCGGCCGATCTTGAGGCGGCGAGCCACTTCGGACATCTGGCCGCGATAGTGCGAGATTGCGAAGCGGATGATCTCGTTCTCCATGTCTTCCAGCGAGCGGACGTCACCGGTCGCGGTGAGCATGGCGAGAGTTCCCACGGCCGGGAGCGGCGCGATCGGTATTTCGTTACCCGATACCAAAGAAGGCGTCGCCGCCGGCTCGAGCATCAGCGGGGCGGTTGGAATATCCGTGACGGGATGCGGCTGCGAGGTGAGCAGGGGAAAATCGCCAAGGCCGAGCTGGTCGCCATCGCTCATCACCACGGCGCGGTAGACCGCGTTCTCGAGCTGACGGATGTTGCCGGGCCAGTCAAGCTGGGCAAGCTGCGCCATCGCCTCGCCGCTGATGCCGGTGATCGGGCGGTTCTCCTCGGCGGCAAAGCGCGCCAGGAAATGCCTGAGCAGATGCGGGATGTCCTCGCGCCGGGCGCGCAGCGAGGGGATCGTCAGCGGCAGCACGTGCAGGCGATAGAACAGGTCTTCCCGGAAATGTCCCTGCTTCACCCGCTCCAGCAGCTTGCGGTTGGTTGCCGAGACGATGCGGACGTCGACCTTGACCGGCTTGCGGCCGCCGACGGCCTCGACGGCGCCTTCCTGGAGCGCGCGCAGCAGCTTCACCTGCGCGGTCAGCGGCAGCTCGCTGACCTCGTCCAGAAACAGCGTGCCGCCATGGGCCTCGACAAACTTGCCCGTGTGCCGCTCGGTGGCGCCGGTGAAGGCGCCCTTCTCGTGGCCGAACAGGATGGACTCGACGAGGTTGTCGGGAATCGCGCCGCAATTGACCGCGACGAACGGCTTGGCCTTACGTTCGCCGCTGCCATGGATGGCGCGCGCGAACATCTCCTTGCCGACGCCGGACTCGCCCTCGATCAGCACGGGGATCGCGGAGTTTGCGGCCTTCTGTGCGGCTCGCATCACCGGGGTCATTGCCTCGGCGCGCGTGATGATGTCCGAGAAGGTCAGCCGGCCCTCGCGGCTGTGGCGGATGCGCTGCAATTCGCCCTTGAGCGCGGACGCGTTGAGCGCGTTGCGCAAGGAGACCTGGAGCCGCTCCACGCCCACCGGCTTGACGACGAAATCGGCCGCGCCCGCGCGCATCGCCGAGATCACATTGTCGATGCCGCCATGGGCGGTCTGCACGATGACGGGGATGCTCAGGCCGGCTTCGCGAATCTTCGCCAATACGCCCATGCCGTCGAGGCCGGGCATCACGAGATCGAGGATGACGCCGTCGATGACAGGTCCGTCGGGGGCGGTGAGGGCGGCGATCGCGGCGTCGCCGGAGTCCACGACGACCGTCTCATAGCCGCATTTCTGCACCATGTTCTCGACCAGCCGGCGGGCTACAGCGTCGTCGTCGGCGATCAAAATACTGGCAGCCATGGTGTTCCCCGCACGCTACTACTATCTGTCTCGAATCGGGGCACTCTGGCCGAAGCCGATTAACGCACTCTTAAACCTTGATGCCCCCGCCCGCCGCCGCGACTGTTGAACACAGGTTTCCCACACAATGAATTCGCGCTCCAAGTCCGCTCTGACAAAGTCTGCTCTCCGCAAGCAAGCCACCAAGACATCCGTCGCCAAGAGATCCGTCGCCAAGAAACCTGTCGCCAAGACCAAACCCTCCAAGCCTGCGAGCAAGACCGGCAAGCTTCCGGAGTGGAACCTCGCCGATCTCTATTCCGGGATCGACGCGCCGGAAGTGGCGCGCGATCTCGAGAAGCTGGATGCCGACTGCGTCGCCTTCGAGACGGACTACAAGGGCAAGCTGGCGACAGGGACAGCAAACGAAGATGGCGGAAAATGGCTCGCCGAAGCCGTGCGACGCTATGAGGCGATCGACGATCTCGCCGGCCGTCTCGGCTCCTATGCCGGCCTCGTCCATGCCGGCGACAGCGTGGACCCTGCGATTTCAAAGTTTTACGGCGACGTGTCCGAGCGCCTGACGGCCGCGTCGACGCATCTTCTGTTCTTCGCGCTCGAGCTCAATCGGATCGATGACGATATTTTGAACCGCGCGATGCAAGCCGCCGGGCTCGCGCACTACCGTCCCTGGATCGAGGATCTGCGCAAGGAGAAGCCGTACCAGCTCGACGACAAGCTCGAGCAGCTCTTCCTGGAGAAGGCGCAGACCGGCTATTCCGCCTTCAACCGGCTGTTCGACCAGACCATCTCCGGCCTGCGCTTCAAGGTCGGATCCAGGGAGCTCGCGATCGAGCCGACGCTCAATCTGCTGCAGGACCGTGACGGCGCCAAGCGCAAGAGCGCGGCCGAAGCGCTGGCGAAGACCTTCAAGGCCAATGAGCGCACCTTTGCGCTGATCACCAACACGCTCGCCAAGGACAAGGACATCTCCGACCGCTGGCGCGGCTTCAAGGACGTGGCGGATTCCCGCCATCTGAACAACCGGGTCGAGCGCGAGGTGGTGGATGCGCTGGTCGCCTCGGTGCGCGCCGCCTATCCGAAGCTGTCGCATCGCTATTATGCGCTGAAGGCGAAGTGGTTCGGCAAGAAGCGTCTGGCCTATTGGGACCGCAACGCGCCGCTGCCGTTTGCGGCGACCGACGTCATTGGCTGGCCGGAGGCGCGAAGCATGGTGCTGACGGCCTATCGCGGCTTCTCGCCAGAGATGGCCGACATCGCCGAGCGCTTCTTCGCCGACCGCTGGATCGACGCGCCGGTGCGGCCGGGCAAGGTGCCTGGAGCGTTCTCGCATCCGACCACGCCGTCTGCGCATCCTTACGTGCTGATGAACTACCAGGGCAAGCCGCGCGACGTGATGACGCTCGCGCACGAGCTCGGTCACGGCGTCCATCAGGTGCTGGCCGCGAAGAACGGCGCGCTGATGGCCCCGACGCCGCTGACACTGGCGGAGACCGCGAGCGTGTTCGGCGAGATGCTCACGTTCAAGCGGCTCCTCGCCCAGACCAGGAATGCGAAACAGCGCCAGGCGCTGCTCGCCGGCAAGGTCGAGGACATGATCAACACCGTGGTGCGGCAGATCGCATTCTATTCGTTCGAGCGCGCCGTCCACACCGAGCGCAAGAACGGCGAGCTGACCGCGACGCGGCTCGGTGAGATCTGGCTGTCGGTGCAGGGCGAGAGCCTCGGGCCCGCGATCGAGATCAAGGCGGGCTACGAGAACTACTGGATGTACATCCCGCACTTCATCCATTCGCCGTTCTACGTCTACGCCTATGCCTTCGGCGACTGCCTCGTGAACTCGCTCTACGCCGTGTACGAGCATGCGGCCGAAGGCTTTGCGGAGCGCTATCTCGACATGCTCGCTGCCGGCGGCACCAAGCACTATTCCGAACTGCTGCGGCCGTTCGGGCTCGACGCCAAGGATCCCAAATTCTGGGACGGCGGTCTTTCGGTCATCGCCGGCATGATCGACGAGCTGGAGGCGATGGGCTGACGCGCGCGGGGGAGGCCTGACGCGCGGCTTTGCGGCTCAGACTTTGCGGCTCAGACTTTGATTGCCAGATGCGGCGCCGGCGCCGGTTCCAGCCGGCGCCGTACCAGCTTCGCGGTGGCTCTCACGAGCTTGCGATGAGGGATTGAACGTTCGCATCGCCGATGAGACTAATCTCCATAAGGCTATCGTTCGCTAATTTTACAACTGTTGATTGCCGCTGCTGCGCCGTCTTGGGGAGGCACGCATGCTCGATCAGGTCCAGCCGACGCAGCCCAGCGAAGCCCGGGCGCCCCGGTCCTCTTACGAAGTGCCCTGGTTTGAGAAGCATCACCAGATCGTCTGCGACGAAATCAAGGCGATCAATACCCGGCGCGAGGAGACGCGCCAGATCCCCCCGGATGGCCTGCAATCCTGCCAGATGCTCGACGTCATCGGACTGGCATTGTCAGGCGGCGGCATTCGCTCTTCGGCGCTTTGTCTTGGCGTCCTCCAGGCGTTGAACCACCATGATCTGTTCCGGCGGATCGACTATCTCTCCACCGTCTCCGGCGGCGGCTATATCGGCACTTCGCTCAGCGCGACCATGACGGCGACTGGCCGTTTCGTGTTCGGCGAGCGGCCGACTGGGGGGATCGTAACCGCCAGCGAGATCAGCGACACACCCTCGGTCGGGCATATCAGAAATTATTCCAACTATCTGTTCGCCGCTGGTGTCCGCGATCTCCTGACCGGGATTGCGATCGTGGCGCGGGGCCTGATTGCCAATATCGGGCTGACGCTGCCGGTCGTGCTGCCGCTCGCAGCCGTCACCATCTGGTGGACGCCGCTGCGGAGTTGTCTGACGGTCGCGAATTTCATCGGTGTCGACCTTGCCGTCGGCGTTTCGCCACAATGTGAACTGCACCCTTTCGGCAGGGTTGGGGACGACTTCGGCTTCACGGCTGTCGGCGCGATCGTCGCGCTACCGTTGCTTGCCTGCGGCGGAATTGCCTATCTGGTCTCGCGCGCGGAGCGGGGCATCGGACCGACCATCTTCCTGACCTATGCTGCGGGCATCGCGCTCCTGCTCGGGATCGCGTGCGACTTCGCGCGGGTCCTGCCGGTTCTGCATTTCACGCTGACGCGCGCCATGGCAATCATGGGTGTCGGCCTGTTTTTCGGCTGGGCGCTCAAGCAGTCGTTTGCAAGGCCCGAGAAACGCCAGGAGTTCCGTTCGCACTGGGCGACTGCTGGCGCGACCTTTCTGGCTTTGCTTGCTGCGATCGCATTTCTCGAGTTTCAGCCCTTCATGCTGGAGCAGATGTTCGATGTCTTCGAGAGCAACGCAATCGGCGGGCCGGTCCGCAATGTAGCGGTCAATTGGATTAAATCATTCGCTGCAATTGCAGCTCCGATTGGCTTGTTCTTCATGGCTTTTCGTGGGCAGTTTGCCGAACTCCTGAAGGGCAACAGCGTATCCTCGCAATGGGTCGCGCTGGTGTTCTCGGTCATCGCCAAGGTCGCGCTGTGGATCGCCGGCCTGGCGCTGCCGCTGATCATCTGGGTCGCTTATCTCTATCTGTCCTATTGGGGCATCGCCAACGACCCGATCGAAAAATGTCAGGCGCCGCTGACGGCCGTTGCGCAGAGGGAGTGCCTCGCCGCCACCACAGCGCCCGCATCGGGAAATCTGTCGGGCAAGATCGCGTTCGATGCGGGCGCCGGCACCTTCTCGGCCGAGATCACGCCAAAAGCCGCTCGAACGGCTGCGGCGATGGAGTGGCTAACGCCACTCTCGCACGTTCCGATCTGGCTCAGGGTCGCCGCGAACAGTGTCGAGCGCCAATTCCGCTGGCTGAGTGCTGGGCCCGGATATGAGTTCGCTCTGCCGGTCGTTATTCTCTATGTGGTTACTAGCGTACTGCTATTCGGCGTTTCCTTGCTTCTGGCACCGAACGCGAATTCGTTGCACCGCCTGTACCGCGACCGGCTGAGCAAGGCCTTTCTGTTCGACCCCGGCCGTTCGGCAGACGGCAATATCGCGCGCGCCGAGGCGAGCCTCGACCAGGGGCGCGATTTCAAGCCGCTCGATCGCATGAAGTTGAGCGAGCTTTTCGCGGTCGCGGGCGACGATGTGGTGGCGAACGATCGGACCGCCGCGCCAAAGCTGCGGGCGCCCTATCATCTCATCAACACGGCGCTCAACATCCAGGGTTCGGACTTCGCCAACCGGCGCGGCCGCAACGCGGACTTCTTCGTCTTCTCGCCGCTCTATGTCGGCAGCGAGGCGACGCGCTATGCAAGGACCCCGGCGGTCGAGCGTCTGGAGCAGAGCCTCGACCTGGCCACCGCAATGGCCATCTCGGGGGCGGCGGCATCGTCGAACATGGGCTCGAACTCGATCAAGGCGCTGACGCCGACGCTCGCGCTGTTGAACGTGCGGCTGGGCTACTGGCTGAGCAACCCGCGCTATGTCGAGGCTACCGCGCGGCCGCAGCGCCGCTCCACGCCGCTGTTCCTGTGGTCGGAAATCTCGGGCCGTCTCTACGAGAACAGCGACGGCGTCTATCTCACCGACGGCGGTCACATCGAAAATCTCGGCGTCTATGAGCTGCTCCGCCGGCGCTGCAGGGTGATCATCGCGGTCGACGCGGAAGCCGACGTGCCGATGAATTTCTCCTCGCTGATGAAGCTCCAGCGCTATGCCCGCATCGATCTCGGCGTCCGGATCGACCTGCCGTGGACGCCGATCCGCGACCGCACGCGCGCCATCATGGCGGAGAATGCCGACAGGACATCCGCGCGCGCATCTGCCGCCACGTCGGACGATGCCCCGAAGGACCACGTTCATGTCGCGATCGGCGTCATCAACTATGGTGGCGATGACAAGGGCTATCTCGTCTACGTCAAGTCCTCGCTGACCAGCGACGAGAACGACTACATCCGCGACTATGCGCGGCGCAACGATACGTTTCCCCATGAGACCACCGGCGATCAGTTCTTCTCCGAGGAGCAATTCGAGGTCTATCGCGCGTTGGGGTTCCACATGACCCACGGCTTCCTGGCCGGCGACCACCCGGTGTCGGTCGGTCCCGGCACCGATCCGCGCACCGCGCGATTCACCGGGGCGGGCGAGGAGGCGATCGACGCGGTCCGCGAGGCGCTCGGTCTTACAGTGCTGCGGCGGCCCACTGCGAGCGCCGCCGCCACGATGATCGATCAGGGTTGAGCCGCGCGAGAACCGGATTCCCGGCAATCGGAATTCCAAATGACCCGATTTGCGGGAAAACCGCGTCTACCTGCCGTTGCCCTGCCCGAAAGTTTGCGGTATCCCAGCCCGAGAATTCGACTTTCGACTGGGGACATCCATGGCTGACCATAGCGAAGTGGCGTACACTACGGCCGACGGCAACGACTATATTGCCCACGAGCAGACCTATGAGGGCTTCATCAAGCTGGTGAAGTACGGCACGGCCTCGGTCGCGCTCATCGTGATCCTGATGGCGATCTTCCTCACCTGATTCATCCCTGCCGCACCGCCAGCGTCGTCGGTGCCCATAAAATTTGCATTCAAGCCGGTCCCAAAACCGGTATCCAACGTTGCGGGAGTAACGCTAAGTTCGCGTGCACGCTTTCTCCCGCGTCGCCGGAGGCCTCATGAAGATTGCCGTTGCCAAGGAAATCGATCCGTCGGAGCCGCGCGTCGCCGCTTCGCCTGACACGGTGAAGAAGTTCAAAGCGCTGGGGGCCGAGGTTGCCGTCGAGCCGGGTGCCGGTATCAAGTCGGGCCTGCCGGATTCCGAGTTCACCGCGGCTGGCGCCACCGTCAGTGCCGACGCGCTCAGGGACGCGGACATCATCATCAAGGTGAAGCGCCCCGAGGCGTCCGAGCTCGCGCAATACAAGCGCGGCGCGCTCGTCATCGCGATCATGGATCCCTACGGCAACGATGCGGCGCTCAAAGCGATGGCCGATGCCGGCATTTCCGCATTCGCCATGGAGCTGATGCCGCGCATCACCCGCGCGCAGGTGATGGACGTGCTGTCCTCGCAGGCGAACCTCGCCGGCTATCGCGCCGTGATCGAGGGCGCCGAGGCCTTCGGCCGCGCCTTCCCGATGATGATGACGGCGGCCGGCACCGTGCCTGCGGCCAAGGTGTTCGTGATGGGTGTCGGCGTTGCCGGCCTCCAGGCGATCGCGACCGCGCGCCGTCTCGGCGCCGTCGTCACGGCCACTGACGTTCGTCCGGCCACCAAGGAGCAGGTGGAGTCGCTCGGCGCAAAATTCCTCGCCGTCGAGGACGAAGAGTTCAAGAACGCGCAGACCGCCGGCGGCTACGCCAAGGAAATGTCCAGGGAGTACCAGGCCAAGCAGGCCGCGCTCACCGCTGAGCACATCAAGAAGCAGGACATCGTGATCACGACCGCGCTGATTCCGGGCCGGCCGGCGCCGAAGCTCGTCAGCGCCGACATGGTCAAGTCGATGAAGCCGGGTTCCGTGCTGGTCGATCTCGCCGTCGAGCGCGGCGGCAATGTCGATGGTGCGAGGCCGGGCGAGGTCGTCGATCTCGATGGCATCAAGATCGTCGGTTACACCAACGTCGCCGGCCGCGTCGCGGCCTCGGCCTCCAGCCTCTACGCGCGCAATCTGTTCTCGTTCATTGAGACCATGGTCGACAAGAAGGAGAAGAAGCTCGCCGTGAACTGGGACGACGAACTGGTCAAGGCCACCGCGCTGACCAAGGATGGTGCCGTCATCCACCCGAACTTCCAGCCCAAGTCGGCTTAATTGGGCCCAAGGAGAGAAGCCATGGAGCACGTTGCACAGGTCGTCGACCCCTTCATCTTCCGGCTGTCCATCTTCGTTCTCGCCGTCTTCGTCGGCTATTTCGTGGTGTGGTCGGTCACGCCCGCGCTGCACACGCCGTTGATGAGCGTCACCAACGCGATCTCCTCGGTGATCGTCGTCGGTGCGCTGCTCGCAGGCGGAGTGGCGAACGTATCGAGCGGCTCGGGTTGGGCGCGCGCCTTCGGCTTCGTGGCGCTGATCTTTGCCTGCATCAACATCTTCGGCGGCTTCCTTGTCACCCAGCGGATGCTGGCGATGTACAAGAAGAAGTCGAAGTAAGCGGCCACCTCGGGCTGAAGGGATCAATGGGGACCTGAGATGAGCGCCAATCTCTCTGCATTCTTGTATCTCGTGGCGGGAGTGCTGTTCATCCTGTCGCTGCGCGGGCTGTCGAGCCCGGCTTCGTCGCGCCAGGGCAATTTGTTCGGCATGATCGGTATGGCGATCGCGGTCGCCACGACGCTCGCCAACCATCCGCCGGCGGACGGTCTCGCCTGGCTGCTCGTCATCGTCGGCATCGCCATCGGCGGCGCGATTGGCGCCGTCATCGCGCGCCGCGTTCCCATGACCTCGATGCCGGAACTGGTCGCCGCCTTCCACTCGCTGGTCGGCATGGCCGCGGTGCTGGTCGCGGCCGGCGCGTTCTATGCGCCCGAGGCTTTCGACATCGGCACGCCCGGCAATATCCATGCGCAGAGCCTCGTTGAAATGTCGCTCGGCGTCGCCATCGGCGCGCTGACCTTCACCGGCTCCGTGATCGCGTTCCTGAAATTGTCGGCCCGGATGAGCGGCGCGCCGATCATCCTGCCGTTCCGCCACGTCATCAACATCGTGCTCGGCATCCTGCTCGTCGTCTTCATCGTCGGGCTGGTGATGACGGGGAGCGCGCTCGACTTCTGGCTGATCGTCATCCTCGCGCTGGCGCTCGGCGTGCTCATGATCATCCCGATCGGCGGCGCCGACATGCCGGTCGTGATCTCGATGCTGAACTCCTACTCCGGCTGGGCGGCTGCCGGCATCGGCTTCACGCTCGGCAACTCCGCGCTGATCATCACCGGTGCGCTGGTCGGCTCATCCGGTGCGATCCTGTCCTACATCATGTGCCACGCGATGAACCGGTCCTTCATCTCGGTCATCCTCGGCGGTTTCGGCGGCGAGACGGCCGCCGCGGGCGGCGGCTCCGGCGAGCAGAAGCCGGCCAAGCTCGGCTCGGCCGACGATGCGGCCTTCATCATGAAGAACGCCTCCAAGGTCATCATCGTGCCCGGCTACGGCATGGCGGTGGCTCAGGCCCAGCACGCGCTGCGCGAAATGGCCGACATCCTGAAGAAGGAAGGCGTCGAGGTGAAATACGCCATTCATCCGGTCGCCGGCCGCATGCCCGGTCACATGAACGTGCTGCTCGCCGAGGCCAACGTGCCCTATGACGAGGTGTTCGAGCTCGAGGACATCAACTCTGAATTCGCCCAGGCCGACATCGCCTTCGTGATCGGCGCCAACGACGTCACCAACCCGGCGGCCGAAGAGGACAAGACCTCGCCGATCTATGGCATGCCCGTGCTGCAGGTCTGGAAGGCCGGTACCGTGATGTTCATCAAGCGCTCGCTCGCATCCGGCTATGCCGGCATCGACAATCCGCTGTTCTACCGCGACAACACCATGATGCTGCTCGGCGACGCCAAGAAGGTCACCGAGAACATCGTCAAGGCGATGTAGCGCGGAAAGAAACGGACCGCGGCCATCAACGGAGACTGGCATCGGTCCCATCTCCTGCCGTCTGGAGCCACGCGCGAGCAGCGTGTCAAGTGACACGCCGCCCACGAGGTGGCGTGCGGCAGGCTCGACGTTCCGGCAAGCCTCCGGCCCGACGTCATGAAATTGCTGCGGAGCCGTCGCAAGCCCTGGTCTCAATCGAGGAGCGGCGGCGCAATGATGACCATCGTCAAGTGGATCGCCATTCTGCTCGTGACCGTCTATTGCGCCGGTCTCCTCGTGCTGTATGTCCGGCAGCGCGAGATGCTGTTTCCGATCCCGCCCGTCGGCCGCACCGCACCCGATGCCGCGGGCCTGCCCGAGGCTGAGGAGCACGTTCTGACCACGTCGGACGGCGAAAGGGTCATCGTCTGGCATGTGCCGGCGAAGCCCGGCCGTTCCGTGATCCTGTACTTTCCCGGCAACGGCGATTTTCTGGCCGGCCTCGTCGGCCGCTTCAAGGCAATCACGGCCGACGGCATCGGCCTCGTTGCGCTGTCCTATCGCGGCTATGCCGGCTCGAGCGGGGCGCCGAGCGAACAGGGCCTGCTGCGCGATGCTGCAGCCGCCTACGCCTTCACGACCGCGCGCTATGAAGAGGAACGGATCGTCGTCTGGGGCTTTTCGCTCGGGACGGGCGCGGCGGTTGCGCTCGCATCCGAACGCCCAATCGGCAGGCTGATCCTGGAGGCGCCCTATACCTCGACGGTCGACATCGCCGCACTGGCATTCCCGTTCGTGCCGGTGCGCCTTCTGATGCGCGACCAGTTTCGCTCCGACGAACGGATCGCGCGCGTCACGGTGCCGCTGCTGGTGATGCATGGCACCGATGACCTTGCTATTTCGATCGTGTTCGGAGAGCGTCTGTTCGCGCTCGCGCACGAACCGAAGCAGTTCGTTCGCTTTGCGGGCGGCGGACACGACAATCTCGACGCCTTCGGTGCGGTCGAAAAGGCAAGGCAATTCATTGGATCCTAAACGGCTCGTCACGCGGCTCCGGAGCCCAACCCTAGCCGCCATCCTCATGTTGTTGCCGCATCAGGCGTGGGCCGCAACCGGGCTCGACGGCGCGGCGATGCGCTGGCCCTATGCGCTGCCCTTTGCCGGCCTGTTGCTGTCGATCGCACTGGGACCGCTGCTGTTCCAGAAGATCTGGCATCATCATTACGGCAAGATCGCCGCGGCCTGGTCGCTGCTCGCGCTTGGCTCGCTCGTCATGTTTGCGGGGAGCATGGCGGCGCTCGCGGCGCTCGTTCATGCCATGCTCGCCGAATATCTCGGCTTCATCGTGCTGCTGTTCTCGCTCTATGTCGTGGCCGGCGGCGTCCTTATCACCGGGGACATCAAGGCGACGCCGGCGACCAACGTCGTCATCCTCGCGCTCGGCACGTTCGGGGCGAGCCTCGTCGGCACCACGGGCGCCGCGATGATCCTGATCCGCCCCTTGATCCGCGCCAACCGGCTGCGCCGTCACAACACCCATGTCGTCGTCTTCTTCATCATCCTGGTTGCCAATGTCGGCGGCGCGCTGAGCCCGCTCGGCGATCCGCCGCTCTTCGTCGGATTCCTGCACGGCGTCGACTTCTTCTGGACCACGCGAACCATCTGGTTGCAGACCGCGATTGTGGCAGGACTGCTGCTCGCGATCTTCATCGCCGTCGACGTCTGGCATTTCCGCAGCGAGCCGCCGCCCGAGGACGCCGGCCCTGCACAGCCGGTTCGCATCCGCGGCCTCGTCAATCTGGTGCTGATCGCGGCCATCGTTGCGAGCCTGCTGGCCTCGGCGATGTGGAAGCCCGGCGTAGCCTTCGACATTCTCGGCACCAGGCTGGACCTGGAGGACGTCGTCCGCAATCTGGCGCTGCTGGCCATTGCGGCGCTGTCGGTGTGGCTCACGCCCGACGAGCACAGGCAGGCCAACGGCTTCACCTGGGAGCCCATCCGCGAGGTCGCGAAGCTGTTCGCCGGCATCTTCGTCGCCATCATCCCGGTCATTGCCATGCTCAATGCCGGCCATGACGGTGCGTTCGCATGGCTGCTCTCCGCCGTGACGGGGCCGAACGGCGCGCCGCGTGAGGTCGTCTATTTCTGGTTCACCGGCCTGATGTCCGCGTTCCTCGACAATGCTCCGACCTATCTGTTGTTCTTCGAACTCGCCGGCGGCGACCCGCAGGTGCTGATGCACGAGCTCTCGGGCACGCTCGCCTCGATCTCGATGGGGGCGGTCTACATGGGAGCGCTCACCTATATCGGCAACGCGCCGAACTTCATGGTCAGCAGCATCGCCAGCGAGAATGGCATCGAGATGCCCAGCTTCTTCGGATATTTCTTGCGCGCCGGCGCCGTGCTGATCCCTCTGTTCCTGCTGCTGACGTTGCTGCCGGTCGCTCCGATCCTGCACTGGCATTGAATCTGCCGGCCGATTTGCTACTGCTCGGCCGAGTTGCGGTGAATTTTCATCGCAGCTCGGGCTTTCGATTATGCATGATCTTGTCGGAAAACCGCACCATGCTTTTCCGGATCATGCCGAGACTGGAGCCGTGGATGAGCGCGCATAATCCGATGCCCCGTTCGGCCTGGATCTTCCCGGCGCTGGCCGTGCTGTTGTTCGCGGCCGTCAGCGCGACGGACTATGTGTTCACGCTGTCGTTTGGCGGGCTCGTCTTTGCTACCGTCCTTCTGGCTATCCTGTTCGGGACGGTATTCGCTGCGGTTCATCATGCCGAAGTGATCGCGGAGCGGGTCGGCGAACCCTATGGCACGCTGGTGCTGACGCTCTCGGTGACCATCATCGAGGTGGCGCTGATCACCACGATCATGCTGGGCGACAAGCCCGCGCCGGCACTGGCGCGCGACACCGTGTTCGCCGTGGTCATGATCGTCTGCAACGGCCTCGTCGGCCTCTGCATCTTCATCGGCGGCCTGCGCTATCGCGAGCAGGGTTTTCAGCTCTCCGGCGCCAACGTCTATCTCAGCGTGCTGTTCGCGCTCGCGACCATCACGCTGATCATGCCGAACTACACGACCACGGCGCCGGGGCCGATCTATTCGGCGGTTCAGCTCGGCTTCGTCGATGTGGTCACGCTCGCGCTCTATGCGGTGTTTCTCTACACCCAGACCGTTCTGCACAAGGACTACTTCGTTCATGAACGGGCGGAGGGCGAGGGCGGGGAGGTGCACCTTTCGATCGGGGCGCTCGCGCTCACCGTGGTGCTGCTCCTGGTGTCGCTTCTGGCGGTCGTGCTGCTGGCCAAGAAGTTCTCGCTGGTGGTCGATGCCGTCGGCGCCACAATCGGCGCGCCGCCGGCCTTCGCCGGCCTTCTGGTCGCGCTGCTGATCCTGATGCCGGAGGGTGTCGCGGCCATCGCGGCGGCGCGCAGGAACGATCTCCAGAAGAGCATCAATCTGGCCCTCGGGTCCTCGCTGGCGACCATCGGCCTGACCATCCCCGCCGTCGGCGTCGCCACCTACGCGCTCGACAAGGAGCTCGAGCTCGGCCTCAGCGCCCAGGGCAGCGTACTTCTGCTCCTGACCTTCTTCCTGAGCATGCTCACCTTCGGCACGGGCAGGACCAATGTCCTGTTCGGACTGGTGCATATGGTGGTATTTGCCGTCTACGTGTTCATGGTTTTCGTGCCCTGAGGCGCAAAAGGAGAGTTCCGATGCTTGCCGCCAAGTCCGAGGTTCAGATCGACAATGAGGAGGTCCGGGTGACCGAATGGCGGCTCGCCCCGGGCAGCGCGACCGGGCATCACACCCACGGGATGGATTATGTGATTGTTCCCGTCGTCGCCGGCGAGATGACCATCGTGGCGCCCAATGGCGAGCGCTCCAAGGCGCAGCTCGCCTCCGGAAAATCCTACTTCCGCAAGGCCGGCGTTCAACACGACGTACTTAACGAAACCTCAACCGAGATCGTGTTCCTTGAGATCGAGCTGAAGCCGTAAGTCCGGCGTTACCGTTTGCCATTGATCCGTCGCAGTTGATCCCTCACAATGCCCTAAAGTTCCCGCATCAGATCGCGCGGGGAGTGGCCGGAATGCTGAAATACCTCGCTAAAATTTCGATGGATATTTTCCCCTCGGTGCTCGCGACGATCATCGGGGCGTACATCGTCAATCATTACATTAACGCCAGGCCGGCGGCCGATGCCCCCGCTGCCGTGGTTGCGCCGGCCGATGCCGGCCAGAACGGCAAGCCGGCAGCTGTAGCCAACCTCCCCGCGCCCGGCGTCAAGGCCAAGGGGATCTCCGAGAAGAGCGTGACGGACAAGCCGGCGGCCGACAAGGCGGCCGATCATCGGCCCGCTGGGGAGCCCAAGACTGGGGAGCCCAAGACTGGGGAGCCCAAGGCTGCTGAGAAGGCTGCTGAGAAGGCTGCGGATGTGACGCCGGCCGAGACCGGCCCGCGTGCCAAGCCGTCCATCCGTGAAAAGGCGGTCGCCAAATCCACGCCGGCGACCACCCCGGCCGTCGCCGCACCTGCTCCCGCTGCCCCGGTGGTCGAGGCCAATTCGGCGTCAGCAGCCGCTCCGGCCGCAACCCCTGATGCCAACGATCTCGTCCGTGCTGCGATCGAGCGCCTGCGCAAGTCGCCTGAGGGCAGGTCTGCTGCCGAGGCCAGATCTTCCGAAACCAAGCCTGTCGAGGTCAGGTCGTCCGAGGCCAAGCCAGCAGAGAGGTCCGCGGAGCCTGCGGTGCGGGAAGCCGCCCGCGCGCCGGAGGCCCCTCGGGTCGTTAGTATGGAGCCGTCCACGGTCCGACCGCTGCCGCCGCCGATCACGGTATCGACGCCCTCGTCCGAGGCCTATGGCGATGGTGGCTCCAATCCGCCCTACACGGCCTCGGTCAGCAGCGACGATCCGAATCGGTTGACACCACCGGCTGACATTCCCGTGCCGGCAATCGCGCCCCCGCTCGACCTGCGTGCCGATGCTGGTGCCTCCATGCCACGGCCGAAGAAGGCCAATGTCGCCGACGAGATGCTCTCGGGCATGAAGTCGATGTTCAACTCCGTTCTGCCGAAAGGCACCACCCCCGACTAGGACTGCGTCCGCGCTGCGGCCGAACCGTCAGCCGCCGACGCGGGCGAGGCCGCTGCGGGCGGCGTCATCGCGTGGACGAAGCGCGACGGCCCTGGTGTAGGACGCTGCCGCCTTAGCCCTGTCGCCGAGCCGCTCATAGGCCTGTCCGCGCGTGGTCCAGACCTGGACGTTTTGCGGATCGGCCTCGGAGGCTTCATCGAGATCGGCTGCGGCCTCCTTGACCTTGCCGAGCGCGAGATAGCTGGTGGCGCGGCCGAGCAGCGGCTCGACCTTCTGCGGGTTGAGCCCGCTCGCGGCGCTGAAATCGGCGATCGCGAATTCGTGCTGGTTCTTGCCCTGGTAGATCAGGGCGCGGCCGTAAAGTGCCTGCGCATTGTAGGGATCGAGCCCGACCGCGCGATTGAACTCGTCGAGCGCCGCCGCGGTCTCGCCTGACTTCGCCAGGGACTGGGCCTTGGCGGTGAGAGCCTGAGCTTCGGTGACGTTGCCGGCGCTCACCGCGCTCTCGGCGGGCGCGGCCGCCTTGGGCGCTTCCTGCGGCTTGTCCTTCTCCGGGATCAGCGATCCCAGATCGAAGGAGCAGCCGCACAGTGCGATCCCCATCAAGGCCAGCGCGAGCGGCTGCTGCCAGATCCGGCGTCCTGGCGCCAAGCTGCGCTGAGGAAAAGGGGAAGCCATCTACGGTTCGCTCGCGCTAGAGCATGATCCGGAAGAGTGTGCCGCGGTTTTCCCTCGCGACAAACGCGGAACGCGCTTGCGCGGAGATCACGCTCAAACAACAGCCTAAAACGCGACGACCATTTCTCCAATCTCATCGCACTTTGGCGCCGCGTCGACAGTGCCCCGTCCCAGAAAGGCACCGCTCTCAAACAATAACGCGGGCCAAGGGCCCGCGTTATCGAAAGCCGAGGTCTTTACAGCTTCGGCAAATCAGCGCGGTCCGCGCGGACCTGCACCGGGGCCGCCACGACCGCCGCGATCACCGCCCGGGCCTGCGCCGAACACCGGCTTCGGCTTCATCGGCAGCAGGCCTTCGCGCTGCAGCTTCTTGCGGGCCAGCTTGCGCGCGCGGCGCACGGCTTCGGCCTTTTCGCGGGCCTTCTTCTCGGAGGGCTTCTCGTAATGTCCGCGGAGCTTCATCTCGCGGAAAATTCCCTCGCGCTGCATCTTCTTCTTCAGCGCCTTGAGGGCTTGATCGACATTGTTATCGCGAACGAGAACCTGCACGCGGCATCCTCTTCAGGTGGATCGGATTTGAATTCTGGTAAGTCATAAGGGGATGGCAAAACGCGCAAGCCCTTAACCTTGAGCGCGCGGATGTACCAGACAAAACCCGAGATGTCCACCGGCCAAGCGGCTTTTCGGGCCAAGTTCGGCCATTAAATGCGGCAAAAATACCCCCGTGCGGCCCCGATTTGGGCGATTCGACGCCGAGGGCGAGGCCGCGACCGGAGCTTTGTTCCGGAATCCTTGAAATCAGGGGACCACAATGGACATGAAAAAATATGCTGCCGAAGCCATCGGCACCTTCTGGCTCACATTCGCTGGCTGCGGAAGTGCAGTGATCGCTGCCGGCTTTCCCCAGGTCGGCATCGGCCTGGTCGGCGTCTCCCTCGCCTTCGGACTGAGCGTGGTGACCATGGCCTATGCGATCGGCCACATCTCGGGCTGCCATCTCAACCCGGCCGTCACGGTTGGTCTCGCGGCCGGTGGCCGCTTTCCGGCGGGTCAGGTCCTGCCTTACGTGATCGCCCAGGTGGCGGGGGCGATCGTTGCCGCGTCGCTCCTCTATGTCATCGCGAGCGGGGCACCGGGATTCGACGTCGGCAAGGGCTTTGCTTCCAACGGCTATGACGCGCATTCGCCTGGCCAGTACAGCATGATCGTGTGCTTCCTCACCGAGGTGGTGATGACCATGATGTTCCTGTTCATCATCATGGGTGCCACCCATGGCCGCGCGCCGGCGGGCTTCGCACCGCTCGCGATCGGGCTCGCGCTGGTGATGATCCATCTCGTCAGCATCCCCGTCACCAACACCTCGGTGAACCCGGCGCGCAGCACGGGCCCGGCACTGTTCGTCGGCGGCTGGGCGCTGTCGCAGCTCTGGCTGTTCTGGGTTGCTCCGCTGATTGGCGGCGCGCTGGGCGGGGTGATCTATCGCTGGCTCAGCGAGGAGCCCACCGGCGTCGTCGCGGGCGTGAAGACGGCATGATCGCAAGGCGGGATCGCAGGTCGACGCTGCGGTCCCGCTACTTGCCTGTGGTGGGGTGTACCTGGGTGACGTGGCCCATCTTGCGGCCGGGGCGCGGCGTGCCCTTGCCGTAGATGTGCACGGTCGCGCCCGGCACGCTCAGCCAGTTTTCGTAGTCGTTGATCTCGTCGCCGATCAGGTTGGTCATGGTGACGATCTCGCCGTGGCGCAGGGGCTTGCCGAGCGGCCAGCCGGCGATGGCGCGGATGTGCTGCTCGAACTGCGAGACGGAGGCGCCATCGAGCGTCCAGTGTCCGGAATTGTGCACGCGCGGAGCGATCTCGTTGACCAGCACCTTCGGTCCGGTGCCATTGGAGAGCACGAACATCTCGACAGCGAGCACGCCGACATAGTCGAGCGCGCCCGCGATCTTGCCGGCGATGCTGCGCGCCTCCTCGGCGAGCGCATCCGGGATCGGCGCGGGCGCGCGGGATATCTTCAGAATGTGATCGCGGTGCTCGTTCTCGGTGACGTCGAAGCATTCGACCTCGCCTGCGGCCGAGCGTGCGGCAATCACGGAGATCTCGCGCTCGAACGGCACAAAGGCCTCCAGGATCGCCGATTTGGTGGCGAGGCTGGTCCAAACCTTCGCGATGTCATCGCCCTCGCGGATGATGGCCTGGCCCTTGCCGTCATAACCGAAGCGGCGGGTTTTCAGCACGGCCGGAAGCCCGATCCTGGCGATCGCCTCGCGCAGCGAGGAGACGGAGGTGACGTCGGCATAGGCTGCGGTGCCGATGCCGAGCCGCGTGACGAAATCCTTCTCGGCAAGCCGGTCCTGGGTGGTCTCGAGGATCCTGCGGTTGGGCAGCACCGGGCGGCGGGCATCCAGCACCATCGCGGCCGCTGCAGGCACGTTCTCGAATTCGTAGGTGATGACGTCGACGTCGCTCGCGAACAGCTCGAGCGCTTCGACATCGGCATATTCGGCGCAGGTTGCGTTCAGCACAACGTCGAAGGCCGGCGAGTCCGGATCGGGCGAGAACACCTGGCAGCGCAGGCCGAGCCGGGCCGCAGCCATGGCCAGCATTCGGCCCAATTGTCCGCCGCCGAGGATTCCGATGGTGTCGCCGGGCTTCAGCTTCACGTGCCTGGTGTCGGTCACGCCTTGTCCTCCGGGCGCTCGGCGACCGCCTCAGTCTGCGCCTTGCGCCAGGCGGCGAGGCGATCGGACAAGGCCGGGTCGGACAATGCCAGCACGGCGGCTGCAAGCAGCGCGGCGTTGATCGCTCCGGCCTTGCCGATGGCGAGGGTGCCGACCGGAATGCCCGCTGGCATCTGGACGATCGAATAGAGCGAATCGACGCCCTTGAGCGTCTTGGATTCGACGGGAACGCCGAATACGGGGAGTTCCGTCAACGCCGCCGCCATGCCGGGCAGGTGTGCAGCGCCACCGGCGCCGGCAATGATGACCTTGTAACCCGCAGCCTTGGCGCCCTTGGCGAAAGAAAACAGCCGGTCGGGGGTGCGGTGTGCCGAGACGACGCGGCTGTCGGCGGCAATTCCGAGCGCTTCGAGCGTGTCGGCGGCATGCCGCATCGTGTCCCAGTCCGACTGGCTTCCCATGATGATGGCGATCGGCGCGGTCATGACGTCAATTGTGTCCGGAAAAACAGAATGATGGGCCAGATTAACGGTTCCGGCCGGCGGCTCGCAAGGCGGTGGCAAGGAGAAGGGAATCCACTATCCTGTCTTGGTGAATCCCCGCAAGCCTTCATTGAGCAGGTGCCCATGAAGAAACCAAGAAGGGCGAGTGCTGCGAAGGCCAAAACGGGCCGGAAGACCAGCACCGACCGATCCAAAGCCGCCCTCAAGCGGCTGACCGGGCGTCCGGCGAGGCCGCCGCGGCGTGCCGCGTCGGGCGATGATGGAGCCAGGGACGTCAGGGCGACAATCCGGGGCTTGCGGACCAAGCTCAGGGAGGCGCAGCGCCGGGTCGCGGAACTGGAAGCTGCGGCCGACACCGATTTCCTGCTCGCGATTCCCAACCGGCGCGGCTTCGAGCGCGAGCTCGCGCGCGCCATCGCCTATATGAAGCGCTACCGCGCCAGCGGGGCGCTGATCGTGCTCGACGTCGATCGGCTGAAGCCGATCAACGATTCATTCGGTCATGCCGCCGGCGACGAGGTGCTCAAGGCGATCGTCGCCACGCTGACGCGGCAGGTCCGCGCCTCTGACGTGGTTGGCCGGCTCGGCGGCGACGAATTCGCGCTGCTGCTCTGGAATCTCACCGAGACCGATGCCAAGGCGAAGGCCGCGGCTTTCGAGCAGGCGATCGACGAATTGTCCTTCGTCTTTCGCGGCCAACACGTGACCGCGGGCGCCTCCGCCGGCGTCGCGCTGCTGGGGGCGCAGTCCGACGCCGGCCGCGCCCTGGAGGAGGCGGATGCCGCCATGTACGTGCGCAAGGCGTGTCGGCGGCACGAGCCGCGGATCAGGCTGATCGGCAGGGGCTGAACTTACAGTGTCCCCAGATCTTCCGGCACGCTGCCGAATTTACGCAGCAGCTTGGCGTCGCCGAATTCGCCGGTCATGGGATCGCCGCTGCGGCTGAACGCGACCGCGCCGATGTGGCCGGCACCGTGTGCCAATATCTCGGCGCGTCGCAGCGCGGCGGCCGAGCTCTGGCATTCCTCGGCAGTGCCCGCGACCGGCGAGCCGTCGGCATCGATCAAGAAGGGCATTGCAACGTAATAGGTCACATCCGACATGGCGTTGCTCCAAAGATGAAACTCAGGCGGCGCTGGTTCCGCCCCGCATCCTGCCGAGCGAAGTTTCCGGAACACAGCCGGCGGAAATCGCCGCCTGCAATTCGTCCAACTCGGCTTCGAGATATTCATTGGCCATGATCAGCGCCTTGATCGTGCTGCGCAGATTGCCGTCGCACATCGCGATCGCCTGATCACAGGCCTGTTCATAATGGCTGTTGTCGAGAAGGGGCGTTGCCGACATCTGCGTTGTCCTCGTGTCGTGGGCTTGGTCTTCTGAGGAGTTGGGTTCTCTGGAATGTTCCTATTTTGTTCTTTTTGAGTCAAGCGATTCCTGCGGCTGAGCCGCAGCGAGGCCGGCTCGCGGATCAGGCTATGATATCGGGGGTAATCTGGTCTTCGATGAACGCTATGCGGTCACGCAACAACAGCTTGCGCTTCTTCAGCCGCTGTAACCGCAATAGGTCGGGGGCTGGCGATTGATGCAATGCATCGATCGCTGCGTCGAGATCTCGGTGTTCCTGCTGCAACCGGGTGAGCTCGGCTTCGAGCTCACGCTCGTCTTCATTGGTCATGTCTGCGGTGGCCAAAAGCCGATAGGCGTGAGATCTGGGCTGTGGATGCCCTGTGGAAATTATCGTCCTTGCGCAGCGTGATCGCAAGCGATCTGCGACCCTCGCCCGCCGATCTCCCGCAGCATATTTCTGCAGGTAGCTGCGGCGTTGCGCAGGCGCATTGATATCATGGATTTTTCCCGCGTGGTTCCCTTAGTCACGCTTCGTTGCACATGAACTTTCAAAAATGACGCTGCGACGACGGATACCCATCGACAGGACGAATCGGTGATGTAGACTTGTTCGTCCGGATCGAATCCTGAGGTTCAACCCTACCGAGGAGGTTTCGAATGACAATTCAGGCACATCTTGTTGAATTGGAACGGAAGCACAAACTTCTCGAAAACGAATTGCACGAAGCTCTCGTGCACCTTTCAACAGACGACCTGCAAATTGTTGAATTGAAGCGCCGGAAGTTGATGGTCAAGGACCAGATCGAGCGTCTGAAGCAAGGCGATACGCTCCACTAGCAGCCCCCGTAATAGCGTAGAGTTGATCACATCCTTTCACGCAGGGATGAAAGCGTTCGTGCTCATCCCTGCCGCAAGGTCAAACCGCGCAAGATGCTCGCGCGGCGCCTGCCTTGTCTGGATGCGTTGTCTTGACGCCAGCCGGTATCCACTTCGCTCGAAAACGCTCTAGATGTCTGCGAGTTCGGCGACGTGGTCGGCGATCGCGAGCGACGACGTCAGCCCCGGGGATTCGATACCGAACAGGTTGATCAAGCCTGCGACGCCGTGATCGCGCGGGCCCTGCATCAAAAAGTCCTGCGTGGCCACCGCCGGCGGCACGATCTTCGGGCGGATGCCCGAATAGCTCGGCATCAGCGCCCCGTCGGGCAGCGTCGGCCAGTACTTGCGGATCGCCGGATAGAAGCGCTCGGCGCGTGACGGATCGACCTCGTAGTTGATCGCCTCGATCCACTCGACGTCGGGCCCGAAGCGTGCCTGCCCTGCCATGTCCAGGGTCAGATGTACTCCTAGCCCGCCGGGTTCGGGCACCGGATAGATCAGGTGCGAGAACGGCGCCTTGGCGTTGCAGCTGAAGTAGTTTCCCTTGGCGAGATAGGCCGGCGGAATCCGGTCCAGCGGCATGCCGTCGATGTTGCGCGCCACCGTCGTCGCCGACAGCCCGGCGGCGTTGACGAGGAGGCTGCATTGCAACGTCATCGGCGCCTCGCCGCCGGCCTCGACCTCGACGACGCCGGCCGTCGCCTTGGCGCGGATCAGCGGGGTGTGAAACGCGAAGGCCGCGCCGGCGTCCTCGGCCTCGCCGCGCAGCGAGAGCATGTAGGCGTGGCTGTCGATGATCCCGGTCGAGGGCGAGAGCAGCGCGGCATCGCAGGCGAGCGCCGGCTCCAGCGCGCGTGCCGCCTCGCCCGTGAGCAGCTGCATGTCGAGCACGCCATTGGCCTCGGCGTGCGCCTTGATCAATTGCAGCTTCTCGGTTTCCTTCGCATTGGTCGCGACGATCAGCTTGCCGCAATTCTTGTGGGGGATGCCGCGCTCGGCGCAATAGCGGTAGAGCGCGTGCTTGCCGCTGACGCACATGCGCGCCATCCAGCTCCCGGCGCGGTAGTAGATGCCGGCATGGATCACCTCGCTGTTGCGCGAGGAAGTAATGGTGCCGATGGCCTCGGCTTCCTCGAGCACGATGACCTCGCGCCCGGCCTGGGCGAGCTTCCGGGCCACCGCGAGCCCGACCACGCCGGCTCCGATGACGATGCAATCGACCTTATCCATGGTGGTGCAGGATGTCCGCCGGAAGCGCCGGTGGCAATGGACCCGGGAACGAGGGCGCGGGATCGTTTTCCGTTAAGGAAGCATTTATCATGTCAGGGCAATTGCCGTATTTGGCGTCACATTTTTCTGTTGCGCGTACAGGCGTTTACCCGATCCAAACCCGCGAGGCCAGACAATCCGACGTTGAAATCGCGGGTGGCTGATGGCTGAGAAGAACTGGCAACTGGGCAGCACGCTTCCGATTGCTGTGCAGGCCGTTCTGTGCCTGGCCGGTGCGGTCACGCCTGCGGGTGCCCTTGCGGTATCAGACGGCTTCACCGCTCCGGGCGACCTCGACAAGCTCGCTCCCAACGCGGTCTGGGAAGCCCTGATCGCGGGCATCGTCGTGTGCTCGTTCCTTGCCGCTGTCGCGTTGTGGATTCATTCCTCGCTGCGCCAGTCCAGGCGTTTGCAGCTGCGGCGCAACGCCTTCATCTCCTCCGCCATGAACAATCTCAACCAGGGCGTGGTGATGACGGATGCCCAGCGCCGCGTCATCTTCTGCAACGATCGCTATCTCGATATCTACGGCCTGACACGGTCGCATATCCGGGCCAAGATGAGCGGCCGCGAGCTGCTCGAGCTGCGACGTCGGCGCGGGGTGCTCGGCGGCGCGTCCGTTGACGAGTTCTACGAGAGCGCGGCAAGCCCCAACGGCCTGATCACCGAACTGCCGGACGGACGGGCCATTCTGGTGAAATTCTTCGTGCTGCCGAACGGCGGCTCAGTGGCGACGCATCTCGACGTCAGCGAGCAGCGCAAGCTGTCGCGGCAGCTTGCCTCCACCAAGCAATTCCTGGAATCGGTGCTCGACCATGTGCCGGCCTGCGTGGCGGCCAAGAACATCGAGGACGGCCGCTACATCTTCGCGAACAGCGCCTACGAGCGGTTCTGGGAATTGTCGCGGGACTTCGCCGTCGGCAGGAATGCGCGGGAGCTGTTTGCGCCGCGCTCGGCGGCCAGCATCGAGGCGGCCGACCGGGCGGCGCTCGATGCGCCGGATGGCCAGTACCGCAATGAGTTCGAGGTCGACCGCGCCGGTGCGCGGCGCATGGTCGCCTCGATCCGGATCGTGGTCCGCAACGAGAGCAACAAGCCCGAATTTCTGCTCATCGTGTTCGAGGACATCACCGATCGCCGCTCGTTGTCGCAGGAGCTGGAGAGCACCAAGAAGTTCCTCGAGCTCGTGGTCGACAACATCCCGGTGGCGCTGATCGTGGAACAGGTCAAGGACGGCCGCTATCTGCTCGCCAACCGCAGCGCGGAGACGATCCTCAACCGCAGGCGTGAGGAAGCCACCGGCCTGACCGCTTCCGACATCTTCAACGCCAAGGAAGCCAAGCTGATCATCGCGCGCGATGAGGCCGCGATCAAGAAGCGCGGGATGATCACCGAGGAGCATCCGATCTCCACCAAGGACGGCCTGCGGCTGTTCCTCACCCGCCGCGCCACAGTGCTCAACGATGCCGGCGAGCCGCAATATCTGATCAAGACCCACGAGGACGTCACCGACCGTCGGCAGACCGAGTCGCGCATGGCGCATATGGCCTATCACGACGGCCTCACCGATCTGCCGAACCGCGCCGCCTTCCTGCAGGCGCTGACCCAGATGATCGAGGCCTGCGAAGGAACCCGCGAGGAGTTCGCGGTGCTCTGCGTCGACCTCGACGGGCTCAAGGAGGTCAACGACGTCTTCGGCCATGCGCTCGGCGACAAGCTCCTGATCGAGGTGGCCCATCGGCTCCAGGACTCCGCGCGTGGCGGCGTGGTGGCGCGCCTGTCCGGCGACGAGTTCGGTCTTATCATCGACGGCAAGCAGCCGGACGCGGGCCTTGCGCTGGCGCAGCAGCTGGGCGAGGCCGTCGCTAAGGAGTTCCAGATCGACGGCCGGTCGGTGCGCGCCGGCGCTACCACCGGCATAGCGATCTTCCCGCACAATGGCACTGATGGCGCCTCGCTGCTCGCCAATGCCGGTGCGGCGCTGTTCCGCGCCAAGCAGAAGTCGCGCGGCACGATCAGCCTCTACCAGCCGGAGATGGACCAGCAGATCCGCGATCGTCGCGTGCTGCATCAGGATCTCTCGATGGCGGTCAAGAACGGCGAGCTCTCGCTCGCCTTCCAGCCGCAGGGGGCCGCGGGTCACAGCGTCGCCGAGAGCGAGATCATCGGATTCGAGGCGCTGGCGCGCTGGCAGCATCCGGTGCGTGGCCAGGTCTCGCCCGCCGAATTCATCCCGATCGCCGAGGAGAGCGGCCTCATCGTCGAGATGGGCGAGTGGATCCTGCGCGAGGCCTGCCGCGAGGCGGCATCCTGGCCCAAGCCGCTCCAGGTCGCGGTCAATCTGTCGCCGGCGCAGTTCATGCATGGTGACGTGGTTGGCCTCGTCCATTCGATCCTGATCGAGACGGGCCTTGCCCCGGGCCGGCTCGAGCTCGAAATCACCGAGGGCGTGCTGATCGAGGATTTCGATCGCGGCCTCGCACTGCTGCGCCGCCTGAAGGCGCTCGGTGTCCGCATCTCCATGGATGATTTCGGCAGCGGCTACTCCTCGCTGAGCTATCTCCAGGCATTCCCGTTCGACAAGATCAAGATCGACCGCGCCTTCATCATCAATCTCGGCCGCAACCCGCAATCCGCGGCGATCGTGCGCGCGGTGATCGATCTCGGCCACGGGCTCGAAATGTCGATCATCGCCGAGGGTGTCGAGACCGTCGACCAGCTCGTCTTCCTCGCCAAGGAGGGCTGTGACGGCGTGCAGGGCTATCTGCTCGGCAAGCCGCTGCCGATCGGGAGATATGCCGGCCTCGTCGGCCGCACAGAGACCATGGAGCTTGCGCTCAAGACCGGCTAGAGATGATGGGGCACATCGCTCCCATTCGACAGCCTCATGGCGGACTACGACCTCGCGATCATCGGCGGCGGCCTGAACGGTGTCAGCCTCGCCCGCGATGCGGCCGGCCGCGGTCTGCGCGTGATTCTGTTCGAGCAGGGCGATCTCGGCGGCGCGGCATCGTCGGCAACACCGCGGCTGATCCACGGCGATCTCTCGGTGCTGGAGCGCCGCGGCTTCCGACGGGTGCGCCGGGCTCTGGCCGAGCGCCGCACCTGGCTCCGGATCGCGCCGCATCTGGTCCGGCCGATGCGCTTCGTGCTTCCCGCGCATTCGGACGAGCGTCCACCGTGGCTGCTGCGCGCCGGTCTATTCCTCTATGACAGCCTCGCCGACCGGAGCGGACTGCCGGGATCGACGACTCTCGACATCACCCACCATCCGGTCGGCAACGCGCTGAAGCGTCCGCTCGGCACCGCGTTCGAATATTCGGACTGCGTCATCGACGATTCCCGCCTCGTCGTGCTCACGGCGCTGGATGCGGCCGAACGTGGCGCGGCGATCCGGACCGGGGCACGCTGCGTGCGTGCCGACAGAACCGACGTCTGGCGGCTCGCGGTGGTCGATCGCGGCCATCGCCGCGCGATCACGACCCGCGCGCTGGCCAACGCCACCGGAGCCTGGACGCCGCTGGTCGCGGAAACCGTGCTGCGGCAACCCCAGCCGACCATGGCCGCCACGCAGATGAGCCAGATCATCGTGCCGCGGCTGTTCGAGTCCGATAACGTCTACGTTTTCCAGCACAGCGACGGCCGGCTGATTTTCGCGAGTCCGTTCGAGCGCGACTTCACTCTGATCGGCACGGTGACTCGTGACTTCACCGGCGATCCCGCGATCGTGGCAATGCCCGGGGCCGATGTCAGCTATCTCTGCGAAGCGGCCAGCCGCTACTTCCGCGAGCGCGTTACCCCGACCGACGTGGTCCGGACGGTCTCCGGCGTCAACCTGACGCTGGCATCCGCACGCAGACGTGACGGCACGACCCTGTTCCACGCGCGCCGGCGCAAGGCGCCGTTGATCACGATGTTCGGCGGCGACGTCACGACATCGCGCCTGCGCGCGGAGCGCGCGATAGCGAAGCTGACGCCGTTCTATCCGATGTCGCCGCGCTGGACCGCCGGCGCGGCGCTGCCCGGCGGCGACTTTGCCTGGGATCGTTTCGACACGGAGGTCGATCTCGCACGCGAGCGCTGGCGGTTCCTCTCGGAGCCCGAAGCTCAGCGCTTGATCGCGGCCTATGGCTCGCGATTGCCGGCGGTGCTCGGCGGGGCCAAGACCCGCGACGATCTCGGCCCCGCCTTCGGTCCCGAACTGACCGGCGCCGAGGTGCGCTATCTGATGGACTGCGAATGGGCTCGCTTCCCCGACGACATCCTGTGGCGCCGCTCCAAGCTCGGTTTGACCATGCCCGCAGCGGGCCACGACGCGCTGGCCGCGTTCATGGCAAGTGTGAACGATTCATCCCGAACCGGTTGAGCTGGGGACGATCGGCCGCTAGCGTGTGGCGGAATCGGGGTTGGCGGGGACCATGACGGACGAGTTGCCCAGAACAGACACCGCGACCAATGCGGCCGGTGGAGATCCGTATCCGGCCGCAGGGCAGCCGTTGCTGCGGATCGAAGGCGTCGCCAAGACGTTCGGGACGTTCCGCGCCGTCGACGGCGTCTCGCTCGACATCAAGGCCGGCGAGTTCTTCGCGCTGCTCGGTCCCAGCGGCTGCGGCAAGACCACGCTCCTGCGCATGCTTGCCGGCTTCGAGGCGCCGGACGAGGGGCGCATCCTGCTCGGCGGCAAGGACATCGCGCAGGCGCTGCCGCACGAGCGTCCGATCAACATGATGTTCCAGAACTATGCGCTGTTCCCGCATCTGTCGGTGCGCGACAACATCGCCTTCGGCCTGAAGCGCGCCGGGATGCCGCGCGCCGACATCGCCACCCGCGTCGCGGAGATGGTCGCGCTGGTGAAGCTCGAGGGGCTTGAGAAGCGCAAGCCTGACCAGCTCTCCGGCGGCCAGCGCCAGCGCGTGGCGCTCGCCCGCGCGCTGGCGCGGCGGCCGCAATTGCTGCTGCTCGACGAGCCGCTCGCCGCGCTGGACAAGAAGCTGCGCGAGAGCACGCAAGGCGAGCTGATGGAGCTGCAACGGCGGCTCGGCATGACCTTCATCATCGTCACCCACGATCAGGAGGAGGCGATGACGATGGCGAGTCGGATCGGCGTGATGAAGGCCGGCAAGCTCGCCCAGGTCGCGAGTCCTCGCGAACTCTACGAGGCGCCACGCTCGCGCTGGATCGCGGAGTTCGTCGGCGACATTAATCTGTTCGACGGCGAGTCCAAATTGCGCGATGGTCATCGTCTGGTCATCGGCACGCGTGATGCGGGTGCGCTGGTGGTGGCCGAGCCGCGCGAACCGCTCGGCGCAGGAAAACTGGCGGTCGCGATCCGCCCCGAGAAGGTGAAGCTGTCGCGCCGCGGCCCGGTGAGCGAGGCCGGTCGTGAGACGGCGATCAACCGGCTAGACGGCGTCATCGCCGATATCTGCTACCTCGGCGGTACCACCACCTTCAAGGTGAAGCTCGATTCCGGCGGGATGGTGCAGGCTTCGGTCGTCAACAGTGCACGCATCGACGTCGACGCCTACAGCCTGAACCAGCACGTCGTCGCCTGGTTCACGCCCGACGATTGCGTGGTGTTGCTGTCATGAGCTCCCGCCGCATCTTCGCGCGACCGGCGCGCTTTGCCGCGATCGCACCCTATGTCTGGATGGTGCTGTTCTTCCTGGTGCCGTTCGCCTTCGTGTTGAAGATCAGCCTGTCACAGACGGCGATCGCACAGCCGCCCTACGAGCCAGTGTTCGACCTGGCGGCGGGATGGGACGCGCTCAAGACGGCCTTTGCCGCGCTCTCGATCGACAATTTCAGGCTGATCGTCTCCGACGACATCTACGTGTTCGCCTATGTGCGCAGCCTCACCGTTGCCGTCACGGCGACCGCGCTGCTGCTCCTGATCGGCTATCCCATCGCCTATGGCATGGCGCGATTACCAGAACGCTGGCAGGCGGTGGCGATGGTGCTGGTGATCGTGCCGTTCTGGACCTCGTTCCTGATCCGCATCTATGCCTGGATCAACATCCTCCAGCACGACGGCCTGCTCAACCAGATCCTGCTGGCGCTGCATCTGGTCAGCCAGCCCGTGGTTTGGCTTTCCACCGACACCGCGATGTATATCGGCATCGTCTATTCGTACTTGCCGTTCATGATCCTGCCGCTTTACGCCACGCTCGCCAAGATGGAGCCGGCGCTGGAGGAGGCGGCCGGCGATCTCGGCGCGCCGCCATGGCAGGTGTTCTGGCTCGTCACTTTTCCGTTGTCGCTGCCCGGCATCGGCGCCGGCGTGCTGTTGTGTTTCATCCCGATCGTCGGCGAGTTCGTCATTCCAGACCTTTTGGCCGGCTCCAATTCGCTGATGATCGGCCAGACCCTGTGGCTGGAATTCTTCACCAACAAGGACTGGCCGGTTGCCTCCGCCGCGGCCATCGTGCTGCTGGTGGTTCTGCTGGTCCCGCTACTGCTGTATGAGCGGCTGCAGAAGCGGCAGCTGGAGCAGGGGCGCTGAGGCTATGCGCAAAATCCCCCGTCTGTCCCGATTCAACGTCGCCTCGCTCGCGCTGGGCCTGGCGTTCCTCTATCTGCCGATCCTCATCCTCGTCATCTATTCCTTCAACGCCTCGCGTCTGGTGACGGTGTGGGGCGGCTGGTCGCTGCGCTGGTATCAGGAACTCTTCAATGACCGCGCCATGATCGAGGCGGCCTGGATGAGCCTGCGGGTCGCGGTCTCCTCCGCCACCATCGCGACGCTGCTCGGTACGCTCGCTGCGGTCGCGCTGTCGCGCGGCGAGCGCTTTCGTGGCCGCACGCTGTTCTCCGGCATGCTCTATGCGCCGCTGGTGATGCCTGAGGTGATCACCGGATTGTCGCTGCTGCTGCTGTTCGTCGCCCTAAACGCGGAGCGCGGCTTCTGGACGGTGACGATCGCCCACACCACGCTGACGATGTGCTTCGTTGCTGTGGTGGTGCAGTCCCGCCTCGGCTCGCTCGATCGTTCGCTCGAGGAGGCCGCGATGGACCTTGGCTGCGACCCGGTGCGCGCCTTTCTGTCGGTGACGCTGCCGCTGATCGCGCCCGCGATCGTTGCCGGCTGGATGCTGGCCTTCACGCTGTCGCTCGACGATCTCGTGATCGCGAGCTTCACTACCGGCCCCGGCTCCGCGACGCTGCCGATCCGCATCTATTCGGAGGTGCGGCTCGGGGTGAAGCCCGAGATCAACGCGATCTGCACGCTGGTGATTGCCGTGATCGCGGTGGTCATCGTCATCGCTTCGCTCGCTTCGAAACTGTCGAGCTCGCAGGGCGAGAGCGCGGCGCCGCTGTAGCGGAAAGTGTCATTCCGGGCGATGCGAAGCATCGAACTACGGTGCGCAATTGCGCACCTGAGAATCTCGAGATTCCGGGTTCGCGCTGCGCGCGCCCCGGAGTGACACCATTTACGACTTCACCGCGCCCGCCGTGAGCCCGCCCACCATGTAGCGGCGGAAGGCGTAATAGACCGCGGCCGGCGGCAGCGCGTAGATGAAGCCGGTGGTCATCAGCAGCTCCCACGGCGAATCGTCGGCGGCGAGGAAGTTGCCGAGTGCGACGGGGAGGGTGATATCGCGGTCGTTGGACAGCAACAGGAACGCGTAGAGATATTCGTTCCAGGCCAGCAGCACGGCATAGGTTCCGATCGCGACCAGCGAAGGCATCATCAGCGGCAGGTAGACCAAGCGGAAGATCTGCAGCGTGGTGGCGCCGTCCATGACCGCGGCCTCATCCAGTTCGACCGGCAGCTTGTCGGAGGCCTGCTTGAGCACCCAGATCGCGTAGGGGCTGGCGATGGTCACCATGGCCAGGATCAGCGACCAGTGATTGTTGAGCAGGCCGTAATTGCCCATGGTGCGGTACATCGGCACGGCGAGGAAGGCCGCGGGGATGAAGTAGGTGAAGAGCGCGAGGTTCAGCACGGCGCGTCCGCCCGGCACCTTCAACCGCGAGATCGAGAAAGCCGCAGCGGTCGCGATGAACAGCGTCAGCACGCCGACGGAAACGGCGATCACCGTGGAATTCCAGAACTGGACGTAGAAATCGCGGAGGAAATAGTGCTGCTGCTTGAACACGATCTCGAAGTTGTGCAGCGTCGGATGGTCCGGCCACAGCTTGCCCGAGAACGCGTCCTCCTTCGGGGAAATCGCGAACAGGAACATGTGATAGATCGGTATCATCGTCCACAGGAAGACGGGGATGCCGATCAGCAGCAGCCGCGCTTCGGTCGCGACGTCACGGAGAGAGGGAAGCTTCATCGCGACAACCGTTTCATCATGAAGTACACGAGCGGCAGGACGAACGGCATCGCGCAGACGATGGATGCCATCGCCAGCGAGAGCTGGTCGAGCCGGAGATAGCGGATGCCGAGCGTCGCCAGCACGTGCGTGAGGTCGGCAGGTCCCCCGCCGGTGAGCAGGTAGACGCTGTTGAAATCGCCGAGCGTCCAGATCATCGAGAGCAGCGTGCAGGTGACGTAGAGCGTCTGCATCGAGGGCCAGGTGATGAAGCGGAATTTCTGCCACCAGCTCGCGCCATCGACCTCGGCGGCCTCGAACAGATCGTGCGAGATCGCAAGGCGGCCGGTGATCAGGATCAGCGTCCAGAACGGCAGCGACTTCCAGATGTGCACGGCGATCGCCATGGTCAGCGCCACCGTCGGATCGTTCAGCCAGTTCGGGCCGTCATCGCCGGTGAGGGAGAAGATGTAGTGGTTGATCATGCCCCATTCGGGATTGAGCATGAAGCGCACCGACAGGATGGTCGGGATCGACGGCACCGCCCAGGGCAGGATGAAGATCACCGAGAGCCATTTGATCCAGGTGCGCTGCTGGGCGAAGAAGCCGGACAGGAACAGCGCGATCAGCATCTTGATGTTGATGCCGATGACCAGGAAGATCAGCGTGTTGACCGCGGCGCGCGCAAAGATCGGATCATTGTAGAGCGCCACATAATTTGACGGGGCCCGCGCCAGCCACAGCCCGTAGCCGACGGGATAGACGACGAAGGCAAGGAAAACGAGCAGATAGGGCGCGAGCAGGATGATTCCCCAGACCTGCGCCGGGGTCAGCCGCGACGACAAGGGCGGGCCGGGGATTGCCTGATCGCCAGAGAGCGTGATCGCCATTCTTTCGAACTCTTCAAGGAGAAGCCGGCCGCGAAACGCGGCCGGTGTTGTTCTTGCATCCTCTCCCGCAACGCGGAGAAAGGGGCGGGCGACTTAACCCGCGACCTGCTTGATGCGGGCGATCAGTTCGTCGACGGCCTTGTCGACCGGGACCTTCTCGCTGACGACGCGGTTCATTGCCTTCGCCCACACGTTCTCGTTGTTGAGGATCGTGAACTTCCAGTTCTTGGTGAAATCGAACGCGGCGGTGCCGCCCTTGAACTGCGCGTAGACGGCCTTGCGGTGCCTGTCAGCCTGCCAGAACGGGCTTTCCTGGCTTTCCTTGGTCACCGGGAACCAGCGGCCGAGCGCGCCCTCGATGTAGGGACGGACGTTCTCTTCCTGGAGCAGGAAGCTGATGAACTGCTTGGCCTCGGCCTTGTTCTTGGCTGCGGTGAACACCAGCCCGGTCTTGACGTCGGAGCGGTACTTGATGGTTGAACCATCCGGCGCCTTCGGGAAGGATGCCGTGATGATGTCCTGCTCATAGGCCTTCTTGCCGGCGTCGCGCTGCTCCTGGGTGAGCGCCTGGTTCTGCGAGTCCTCGAACCACTTCGCCGCGATCGAAATCGTGAAGTTGTGGGTCATCACGATGGTCTTGTTGTGGAACGCGACGTTGTTGTCGGGATCCTTCCAGGTGGTCGAGGAGGGCGGGGTGCAGCCCTTGATGTAGGTGTCGGTATAGTCCTTCATCGCCTTGATCAGGCCGTCACGGACCTTCGGGTCGTCGACCAGCAACTTGCCGTCATCGTCGACCAGCTTGACGTGGTAGGCATCCATGAAGGTGTAGAACGACTGGAAGGAGTCGGTGGATTCCACGCCCATCGGCTGGCCCACGGCGTAGATGCGCTGGCCGGTGGCCTTGCGGATCGCCGGCTGCACCTTGTCGCACCAGAACGTCCAATAGCCAGTCCAGTCGTTCGGGATGTCGCTCTGCTTGAAGCCGGCCTTCTCCAGCATGTCGTTCCAGATCTGGACGTGCATGCTCTGCTGCTTCAACGGAAAGCCGTAATAGGCCTTCTTCTTGGTGACGTCGTTGTAGAGGATCGACGCATCCAGCGTATTCTGCACGAACCGGCCCTTGATCGGCTCCATGACGTCCGTGAGATCCTCGAGCTTGCCCTCATAGGCCCACTTGCCCTGCGCCTGCACGTCATAGGAGTCGGAATAGGCGACATCGGGAACCGTGCCGGCATCGAGCGCGGCGACCGTCTTCGGAATCATGTCCTGGATCGCGTATTGCGACAATTCGACCTTGATGCCGGTCTTGGCTTCGAATTTCTTGATCGTCTCGATCAGCGCGTCGTCTTCGGAGCGATAGAAGCCCTTGCCCCACCAGACCGTGATCGTCTTCTGCTGTGCAAAGGCGGGTGCAGTGGCAGCAAAAAGCCCGGCTGCAGCGACCGCCAATGATACTGCGCCAATTACCTTGGATCTCACGTTTTTCTCCCTCAAACGGCCGGTGTTTTTAACCGGTCGTATAAAACACTAGCGCATGGTCGTCATCCGATCTAGCGGCATGTTGTCAGACATAGGTCGTGGTTGGAATTCGCGCATCGATCCAAAGGTCGCATCGATGCATGCCAATCAATTCACCTCGTGGCGTCTGGCTTCGTCAGCGTTTTCCTTTGAGGCCCGTCGAAGCGGCATTCGAACTCGCCTCAGCGGATCGGGGCCGCGGCTTGCCTTGCCCGCTTGTCGGGGAAGGAGAACGCCATGCCTCGAGGAGCATCTTGAGAAATTGGCTGGCATGAGGCGATAGCGTCGCCCCGCGCCTGCGCACGATGCCGATCGTCCGCGACACTTCCGGCTCGGTCAGCCGAATGGTGTGAATGATCGGATGGCCGGCCGCTGGCGTCGCGAGCCTCGGCAGCACGGCGATGCCGAGGCCCGCTTCGACCAGGCCAAGCGAGCCGGAGAGGTGAGCGACTTCATAGGACCAGTTCAGCTGCAGGCCGTGTCGCGCCAGCGCATTGTCGATCAGCGCGCGATTGCCGCTGTTGCGACCGACGGTGATGACTCGGTGCGACACGATCTCCGACCAACTGACCTGCCTGCGCGATGCCAGCGGATGGTCGTGACGGCAGGCCAGGACGAAGGGATCCTCAACCAGTTTCTCGAACTCGATTTCCGCATGCGAAGCGCCGATGAAGTTGATGCCGAAGTCGGCTTCTCCGCGCGCGACCGCTTCCAATCCCTCGTTGGCACCGATGTCGAGTATCCGGATGCGAATGCGCGGATACGCTTCGGCAAACCGACCGATCGCACGCGGCAGGAAATAGAACACCGCTGTCGGCACCGCAGCCACCGAGACCAGGCCTGAACTTCGCGCGCCGATATCGTGGATGGCGAGCACCGAGGTCTCGAACTCGTCGATGAGGCGGCGCACCTTCGGCAGGAAGTCGCGCCCGGTCATGGTGAGATTGACGTGGCGCGTCGACCGTTCGAGCAACGGTGCACCGAGGCTCTTTTCCAGCTTTTGAATGCGTCGGCTCAGCGCCGGCTGCGACAGGTTCAGCGCCCTGGCGGTGCGGACGAAGCTTCCCGTCTCCGCCACGGTGATGAACGCCTTGAGGTCGAGCAGTTCCGCGTTCATGGCAGGCTCCATTATATCGATATACGAAATAATACATCAGATCTTTGCATTTCACAAAATAGTTCTGCCGAAGGATGCTCTGGCCTGCGTGAAGATGTCGCCGAACGGAAGAGCTCCATGAACGATCAGATTGCCATTCCCTGTGTGGTCATGCGCGGGGGCACCTCGCGCGGGCCGTTTTTCCTGGCCCGCGATCTTCCGGTCGACCCGAACCTGCGCGACGCGGTCCTGTTGTCCGTGATGGGAGGGGGACACGATCTTGGAATCGACGGGATCGGCGGCGGCAATGCCGTCATCAACAAGGTCGCGATCATCGGGCCGGCAACGGTGCCCGGCGCCGATGTCGATTACCTGTTTGCCCAGGTGCGGGTTCGCGAGGGGATCGTCGATACCTCTCCGAATTGCGGAAACATGCTGGCGGCCGTGGGGCCGTTCGCAATTGAAGCCGGCCTGGTCGCCGCTGCCGCAGATCGCACCCATGTGCGCATCCACAATGTCAACACCGGCAAGTTGATTGACGCGACCGTTCCGACCCCCGCAGGACACGTGACTTACGACGGCGAGGCGCGGATCGATGGTGTTCCGGGAACGGCCGCGCCGATCGAACTGTCGTTCCCCGACGCGGCCGGCGCACGCACCGGCCGCCTCCTGCCGACGGGACGGGCGGTCGACCGCATCAGGGGAATCGATGTGACCTGCCTCGACGCGGCGATGCCGGTCATGCTGGTCCGCGCGGCGGATCTGGGATGGAGCGGCCGCGAGGCGCCCTCCGACTTTGCCGAAAGCGGCTTCCGCGCGCGTCTCGAAGAGTTGCGCATCGAAGCGGGACGCCGGATGGGCTTTCCCAATCCCGCGACGATGGTGATCCCGAAACCGGTTCTGATCGCGCCCGCGAGCGGGGCGACCTTGAACGTCAGGTACTTCATGCCGCACGACTGCCATACCGCGCTGGCGGTCACCGGCGCGGTCGCGATCGCCACTGCGTGCGTCACGCCCGGAACGATCGCTGCAGAGATGGTCGGACCGCTGATGCCGCCGGTGCCGATCACGCTCGCCCATCCCTCCGGCCAGCTCGTGGTTCGGCTGGAGCCCGGCCCGGTTGCCCGGGTGCTGCGGACAGCCCGGCGAATCTTCGAGGGCCACGTCTTCGCCCGTCGGTCGCACGTGCCTCATTCGGTCCTGGCGGCCTGAAGCCCGCCGCGCCTCCGAAGCCATCAAGAATAATCAGAGCCATGGGAGAAACGAGAATGCAAATGCACAAGGAAGCGCTGGTTGGGCACCCGAACAACGAGGCGGGAAAGCCCTTCTACCGGATTCTCTACGTCCAGGTGCTGATTGGCCTCATGCTGGGTGTTCTCACAGGCCATTTCTGGCCCGAGTTTGGCGCCGCGCTGAAGCCCTTTGGCGACGGCTTCGTCAAGCTGGTCAAGATGATGATCGCGCCGATCGTGTTCTGCACCATTGTGAGCGGCATCAACAGCGTCAGCGATTCCCGCGAGGTCGGCCGCACGCTGGTGAAGTCCATGGCGCTGTTCTACCTGCTGACCGTGCTCGCTTTGCTGGCAGGACTGATCGCGGTGTCGCTGATCCAGCCGGGCGCGGGCATGCATGTTGCGGTCAATACGCTGGACCCGTCGGTGGCCGCGAAATTCACCAAGCAGGCAGGGGTATCCGGCTTCGCGGACTTCATGCTGCACATCATCCCGCATTCGTTCTTTGGAGCGTTCGCCGATGGCGAAGTGCTGCCGGTGTTGCTAGTCTCAATCCTGATCGCCTTCGGCCTGAGCCGTGCCGGCGACGGAGGTGTCGTGGTGACAAAGGCAGTCGCCTCATTCTCTCAGGTGCTGTTCGTGTCCTTCGGCTTCATCATGAAGCTCGCTCCACTCGGCGCCTTTGGCGCCATGGCGTTCACGGTGGGCCGCTATGGCATCCGATCGATTGGCTCGCTCGGATTGCTGATCCTGACATTCTATATCGCCTGCTCCGTGTTCGTGGTGGTCGTGCTTGGTACGCTGGCGCGGCTGAACGGCTTCAGCCTGTGGAAAACGATCCGCTACTTCAAGGAAGAGCTGCTGATCGTGCTCGGCACGTCGTCGTCGGAGCCGGCGCTGCCGGGCGCGCTGCGCAAGTTGGAGCAGCTCGGATGCCGGAAAGGCGTATCGGGGCTCGTGTTGCCGATGGGCTATTCCTTCAATCTAGACGGCAGCGCCATTTATCTCACCTTGGCTTCCATCTTCATCGCGCAAGCCTGCGACATTCACCTGTCATGGGGGCAGATTGCGGCGATGCTTGGATTGATGCTGCTGACGTCCAAAGGGGCCGCCGGTGTCACCGGCAGCGGCTTCGTTGCGCTTGTCGCGACTCTATCGGTGATGCCGGATTTGCCCGTGACCGGCGTGGCGCTGCTTGTCGGCATCGACCGCTTCATGTCGGAGGCGCGGGCGCTGACCAGCATGATCAGCAACTGTGTCGCATCCATCACCATTTCGCTGTGGGAGGACGCCTGTGATCGCGAGGTGTTGGCCCGTGAACTGGGACAGCAGGGCACTCTCACGGTCGCGACCGGGATGAAGACCGGCAAGGCAACGGCGGTGCAGGAGGACAAGAGCTGGATCGCGACAACGCAATCGGCTGCGTGATGCCGCGTTTGCGCGAAATCGGTCGCGGTCGTCAGCCTGGCAAGTCGAGCCCGTGGCGTGCAGGCTGCCAATCCAAAGGAAGTGTCGTTGATACCTCTAGTTGGACTTGGCGCCGTCCTTCGCGTTCTCCGCCGTCGGCGATTCCGCAGGTGCGGGACGCTTTCCGCTGCCGGTGATGCGCTCGATTGCGGAGCGCACGGCATCGCCCCCCTTGCGGTCCTTCAGCATGTCGAGCAGCGGCGCGGAGGCCGGCGAGCGACGGATCAGGCTTTCCGGATCGGGAAAGATCAGCGGATCGTCCCACGGGCCCTGCACCACGAACGGCAGTTCGAACCCCGACGCGCTGTTGAGACTCGCCACGCCCTTCATGTCGTATTCGCGCGTCGGCACCGAGGCGGTGCCGGTGAGCGTGATCTTCGTCGCCGGGCCTTCGACGCGGATGTCCTCGGCGGTGGCGATCCCGTCGGAGAATTTCACGGCGATGGTGAGATTGGTGTAGGGCGTCGAGCCGTTGCGGAAATTGCCGCCGCCCGACAGCGGCCGCCGCTCCAGCCGCTTCAGGAGCTGCTCGGCGTTGAAGCCCGAGATCGCACCGTCATGCCCGGTCACGGTGGCGCTTCCGTCGAGTGACTGCACGAGGCCGAACGGGCTCGATCCGGAGGCGAGGAGCGAGACGTTGATGTTGCCGCGGCCGGACAGCTTGTTGAGGCCGAACAATTCGGTGGCGCAGGCCTGGAGATCGACGTCGGTGAACTGGAACTGCGCCTTGATGTCGGCGACGGTATCGGACCGCGCGATGCCGAACGAGCCCTTTGCGATCCCGCCATAGACCTGAGCCTCGCCGACCGAGAGCGCCAGCGTGCCATTGCGCAAATTGGCGCCGATCGCGGTGCGGCCGAGCCTGGTCGGCCCGACCGTCAGCTTTGCTGCCGACAGGCGCATGTCGAGGTCGGTGGTCGACAATCCGTTGAGGTCGAACAGCTGCCTGTTCCAGTCGCGCGCGCCGCTCGCAAGCAGACGGAACGTCGAGATATAGGGTGTAAAGTCGAGCGCGTCGGCGGCGAGCGTCGCCTGCAGCGTCTGCCGGCCGTTGTTGGCGTAGGTCATGACGCCCTCGGCGGCATTGCCGTCGAGCTCGACATTGACGTTCGTGAGCGCGATCGAGGCGCCGACGACGTTGGCGCGCGCCTTCAGCGCGAACCGGCCGAAGCCGCCGCTGCCGGGCTGCGGCTGTCCCGTCCAGCGCAGCGCGTTGCGCAAGGACGGGCTGTCGACGGTGAGCGTGCCTTCCATCATCGGGCTGGTGCGGTTGGCGACGCTGCCGTCGAATGCGAGCTTGAGCGGTGCGCTGGCGATTCGCGCCTTCAGGCCGGACCGGTCGCCGGAGAGGGCGGCGACGAAATCGGAAAAGCTGATCGAGCCGTCGACGCGCTCGCCGCGCCAGTCGAACTGTCCGGTCGCGGCGAAGGAGCGCGAGATCGAGGGCCAGGCCAGCGACAGGTCGATGTCCTCGAGCTTCTCGGTGGCATGCGCGGCGGCTTCCTCGTAATCGAGCACCCCGTCCTGGATCCGGATTTCGGAGAACGAGACCTGGTTCTCGGCTCCGGGCTTCATGGTGCGCGCGATGGTCTGGATGAAGGGTGTCCAGTTGCTGTCGCCGTCCGGCTTGAGGCTGACATGGATGCGCGGCCGCAGCAGCATCAGGTCGGCGATCTCGAACCGCTGCAGCAGCAGCGGCAGGAG
>NZ_AJQE01000137.1 GCF_000261685.1 Bradyrhizobium genomosp. I (2014)
CACGTCGACCTGGAGCGCGGGAGCGCTGGTGCCGCCGCCCTTGAGGCGCACGTCGTGGAAGGAGATGTAGCTCGCCGGCAGCACCGAGATGTCGATATTGCCTGCGACATTGAGCTCGAGCCCGGTGACGTCGCGGATCTGCGTTTCGACCGCCTTGCGCAGCGCGTCGCGGTTGATGAACCAGGAGGTCGCGATCAGGGCGATCAGCACGACGCCGAGCAGCGCCGCGATCGGCGTCCCGAGGCGCTTCATTCCTTGGGCCATGGTCAATGGCATGTCCTGATCGGGTTGGTCGTTGGAGCCAGAAAGGGCGGGCCGGGAAACCCGCGCGCCCACACCCAACCCCCACAACTTGATGGGTTTTCTTGACGCTTTCAAGGCCGCTGTACGGTTATGCCCACGGCGTGGGCAGCTTCTATCACCCAAGGGCGGAGCGGAGAACCCCGTATCATTGACGGCTTCGGACGATTTCGCCTAATAATCGCCCCCAATAAGGCGCGACGCCTGCAAGCCGAAGGTTCAGTCGAGGTTTTTTGCATGAACAAGGTCTATCCCGACGCCAAGTCGGCGCTCGACGGCATTCTCAAAGACAACATGATGATCATGTCGGGCGGCTTCGGCCTCTGCGGCATTGCCGAGGAGCTGTCGGACGCGATCCGGGAGTCCGGTGTCAAGGGCCTGACGGTGGTCTCCAACAATGCCGGCGTCGACGGGATCGGCCTCAGCCGCCTGCTCGAAACCCGCCAGATCAAGAAGATGATCTCGTCCTATGTCGGCGAGAACAAGCTGTTCGCCCAGCAATTCCTCGCCGGGGAGCTGGAACTCGAATTCAATCCGCAAGGCACGCTGGCCGAGCGCATCCGCGCCGGCGGCGCCGGCATCCCGGCCTTCTACACCAAGACCGGCGTCGGCACGCTGATCGCCGAAGGCAAGGAAGTGAAGGAGTTCGATGGCGAGAAATACCTGATGGAGCGCGGCCTGTTCGCCGACCTCGCCATCGTGCACGCCTGGAAGGGCGACACCGCCGGCAACCTCATCTACCGCAAGACCGCGCGCAACTTTAACCCGATGATGGCGACCGCCGCGAAGATCACGGTGGCCGAGGTCGAGCATCTGGTTCCGGCCGGTGAACTAAATCCCGACCACATCCATACGCCCGGCATCTTCGTGAAGCGCATCGTCGAGGTTGGCACGGCCAAGAAGCGCATCGAATTCCGCAACACCCGCCCGCGCCCGACGACGGCGCCGGCGGCCGGCACTGGAGTTGAAATCTGATGGCCTGGACTCGTGAACAGATGGCCGCGCGCGCCGCGAAGGAGCTGCGTGACGGCTATTACGTCAATCTCGGCATCGGCATCCCGACGCTGGTCTCGAACTACATTCCGGACGGCATGGACGTCAGCCTGCAGAGCGAGAACGGCATGCTCGGCATGGGCCCCTTCCCATATGAGGGCGAAGAGGACGCCGATCTCATCAACGCGGGCAAGCAGACCGTGAGCGAGCTGCCCTCGACTTCGTATTTCTCGAGCGCCGATTCCTTCGGCATGATCCGCGGCGGCCACATGGATCTCTCCATCCTTGGCGCCATGCAGGTGGCCCAGAATGGCGATCTCGCCAACTGGATGATCCCCGGCAAGATGGTCAAGGGCATGGGCGGCGCGATGGATCTCGTCGCCGGCGTCAAGCGCGTCGTCGTGGTGATGGAGCATTCCGCCAAGGACGGCGCCAAGCTCCTGAAGAAGTGCAATTTGCCGCTGACCGGCGAGCGCGTGGTCGACATGGTCGTCACCGATCTTGCCGTCTTCACCATCGACAAGCATGGCAATGGCGGCATGGCGCTGATCGAGCTTGCCGACGGCGTCTCGCTCGACGAGGTCAAGGCCAAGACCGAAGCCGAGTTCCGCGTCGCGCTGAAGAACACGTAAGAGCGTCGCCAGCTATCTCTTCGCCGTCATTGTGAGGAGCTCTTGCGACGAAGCAATCCAGACCTTCTCCGCGGTGGGATGCCGGATTGCTTCGCTGCGCTCGCAATGACGGGGTGATACGCTGCCGTCATTCTCCCCGCGCTTGCTACGACCTCGCCGACCACACCTTGCCCCATCGCGCCGACAGGCTCGCCACCCATGACGCCTCCTCGCGCACCAGGCGGAAGCCGAGATTGGCAGGAGGCACGCCTTGGGCACAGCCGCCGGCGCGGGCGTCGCGGATGAAGTCGGTGACATAGGCGCGGTGCGCGCCTTCGGCGATGCGCACGCCGCAATTCACGGTCGCGCGGCCGGCATTGCCGGCCTCGTCGACCCGGGAGCGCACGAAGCAGGTCGAGGTCCACTCCCAGACATTGCCGGCGAGATCTTCGACGCCATGCTCGTTCGGGCCGAACTTGCCGAACGGATAGGCCGTGGTGTCGGTGAGGTCGCGTTCGGATTCACGCTCGTAGCGGCTGATCCAGCGCTTCGAGGGGTCGCTTGCATCGACCGGTGCACCATCATCCTTGAATCTGGAGCCGGCGGCAAAGGCCCATTCCTCGTCGCTCGGCAGGCGGTATTGGCGGCCGGTCTTGCGCGACAGCCAGCCCGCATAGGCTTCGGCATCGTGCCAGCTCACCTGCACTGCGGGGCGATCGGGGGCGATCGCCACGTCGCGATCGAGCGCGCGGCAGGCGCCATCCTGCACGCAAAGTCGATAGTCGGATGAGGCGACCTGATTGCGCATGATGTGCAGCGGCCGGTCCCTCCGCACGTTGCGCAGCGGCGCTTCCGCCTGCTGCCCGCCGCGCGTGAAGTCGCCGGCCTCGCGATATGAGAAGCTGCCGGCAGCGATCTCGACCATCGCCGGCTCGCCTCCCGCATGGTGCGTCGTCACCTCGGAAACCAGAGGCGCAACGGCGAGCGGCCCGGCAAGCCCGGCCGCGCAGGCGAGCGCCAGCTTGAGCTTGAATGCGATCAGCATGGTGATTCCTCGGAGAAAGAAGGGGCCGGTGATGGCCGACCCCTTGTCGCGTCTAGTTGGTGCCGGCGGGCGGTATTTCAGAGGGCGCCTTCACCTGGGTCATCAGATCGTCGTTCCACTTGCCTTCGACCTTGAAGTGCGCGGTGGCGCCGAGATCGGCCGCCTCGATCAGATTATGCGTGACATAGGCGTAGATGCCGGGTTGCTGGAATTTGTACAGCGCAGCTCCGGCCGAACCGCCGCGGATGAACCAGGTCTCGAGCCCGACCTCGGGTGCATTGCCGAACTTGCCGGTCTCCCAGACATAGTCGCCATGGCCGCCGATCAGATGCGGGCGGCTGTCGCGATTGGCCTGCGAATGCACGATCAACACGTTCTCGCCGACCTTGGCGGTGAGCGCATTCTTGCCGGTGAGCGCGCCGACCTTGCCGTTGAACACGACATGGGTGGGGATCAGCTTCTTCATCACCTCTTCCGTGTCGGTGAAGGCTTCGCCGGGCGAGTCGTACGACTTGAAATTGCCCTTCTCGTCGCGCGGCACGTACATGTCCTGCTCGCCGATGTAGTAGACCTTGTCGTATTTCAGCGCGTGGCCCTTGCCGTCATTCAGCCCGTCGCGCGGCAGCACCATCACGGCACCGTTCATGCCGGAGACGACGTGCCAGGGAATCATCGGGCCGCCCGGCGCGCAGTGATAGACGAACACGCCGGTCTTGGTCGCCTTCCAGCGCAGCACGACCTGCTCGCCGGGGTTGATGAGCGTGAGTTCACCGCCGCCGAGCGCGCCGGTCGCGGAATGGAAGTCGATATTGTGCGGCATGGTGTTGGTCGCGGGATTGACCAGCGTCAGCTCGACATAGTCACCCTCGTGCACGACCATGAGCGGTCCCGGCATCGAGCCGTTGAACGTCATCGCCTGGAAGGTGGTGCCCTTGTCGTCGATGACGACCTTCTTCTCCTCGATCGTCATCTTGAACTCGATGATCTTGGGGCCCTGCGTCGTGGCCTGCTCGTGCGCGTGCACGAAGGGCGGAGCGACCAGCTCCACCTTCTGACGCGGCAGCTTGAGATCGCTCGCGGCGAAAGCCGGCGCCGCCAACATCAGGGCGGTCGCGGCGGCGCTGATCAATGCGGCTCTGCGGGTGAACATCGGAAGCATCCTTCATCTGAAAAGGTTTTGATGACGGAATGCAGTGTGCGCCGATCGCGGCAAGCGTGTTTGCGCTGCGACAAGCTTCCGCCGGATTCACCTCCGCAACAGTACTTAGGTGTCTCGGCGGAGCATGATCGGTGATGCCATCTTGGCCGCGTCTCGAGGCGGGATGCGAATGTCGCGGCCGAGCAACCAGCCTTTGCGGCAACCGGCGTCGCGCCATGCTCGGGATCGCCGAGCGTGACCGCAACGCATCTGCACTCAGCGGCGACTCGTTCGCATCTTCAAGCGGGATGGCGATCTCGGCCGGACCGGCGCGTCCGGGCGAGGACGCATGGCTGGTCGTGTCGGCGGCGAGGTGGGCAGGCCGGCAAGGCAGGTGGGGACGACCAAGGCATGATCCGGCAAAGTGCGCAGCGGTTTTCCCTCGCGACAAGCGCGGAACGCGTTTGCGCGGAGATCATGAGCGCGATTGTTTCATCCTGATCGCATCGCGCTTTAGAGGAGGTAGATCGCAAGCCAGACCGTTCCCCAGATCGCCAGCGACAGCCCGACCAAGACGACGATTGCTGCGGCCAGAGCGCGCACCAAGCCGGCGGGGGCTGGCGTGGCCGGGGCCGGCCGGAAGTCGTCGGAACGCGGGATATGGCCGCGGACGTCGAGCAGGGAGAGAATGAGTTCGAGTGCGAGAAGCCTCATGGCAAAACGCTCCGGATAGCCTGCGGATCGTTCTCATCATGGTCGGGAACCGATCGCCGCGCTTTGCGCGAGCGCAAAGTCGCTTCCGCGCCTCCGGGTTAATTGAACTCGTTCCGTGATTTGCCGTGGCGTCTGCGCGCGGCGGAAATTTACGAATGGGTAAGATATGAGAGCTGATCTTGCGGCGATCTACGGCGAGGAACGTCTCCCACGCTACACCAGCTACCCGACCGCACCGCACTTCACGTCCGCGATCGGTCCAGACACATATGCGAGGTGGCTGGCGGAACTGCCGGCGGGTACCAGCGCGTCTCTTTATCTGCACGTGCCGTTCTGCCGCGAGATGTGCTGGTACTGCGGCTGCCATACCCAGATCGTCCGCCGCGACGAGCTCATCGCCGGCTATCAACGGACGCTGCGCGGCGAGATCGCGCTGGCCGCCGAAACCATCGGCCGCCGCATCAAGGTCGAGCATATCCATTTCGGCGGCGGTACGCCGACGATCATGGCGCCGGAAGCCTTTGCCGAGTTGATGGCGACGATGCGCCAGAGATTCTTCGTGCTGCCTTCGGCCGAAATCGCGGTCGAGATCGATCCCCGCACGTTGACCGCCGACATGGTCGAGGCCATGCGGCTCTCCGGCGTCAACCGCGCGAGTCTCGGCGTGCAGAGCTTCGATCCCGTGGTGCAGAGGGCGATCAACCGCGTGCAGAGCTTCGAGCAGACCGCGTCCGTGGTCGACATGCTCCGCGGCGCGGGCATCGAGGGCATCAATTTCGACCTGATCTACGGCTTGCCGCACCAGAGTGTCGCGTCGTGCCTGGACACGGTGCGGCGCAGCCTCGCGCTCGCGCCCAATCGTTTTTCGGTGTTCGGCTATGCTCATGTGCCTGATTTCAAGAAGCACCAGCGCATGATCAGCGAGGCCGTGCTGCCCGACGGCCTGGCGCGTCACGACCAGGCCTGCGCGATCGCGAATGCCCTGAAGGAGGCCGGTTACGTGCAGATCGGGCTCGATCATTTCGCACGGCCCGACGATTCCATGGCCGTGGCGTTCGAGCAGCGGGCGCTGCGGCGCAATTTTCAGGGCTACACCACCGACAAGAGTGAAATCCTGCTCGGCTTCGGCGCGAGCGCGATCGGACATCTGCCGCAGGGCTACGTCCAGAACGAGGTGCAGATCGGCGCTTACGCGCAGAGCATCGCCGCCGGCCGCCTCGCCACCGCGAAGGGCTATGGGCTCACCGATGACGACCGGCTGCGCGCCGACATCATCGAACGCATCATGTGCGAGTTCAGTGCCGATCTCGGCGACATCTGCGCCCGCCATGGTGCGGAGGCCGGCGCGATGCTGAAATCGGCGGTGCGGCTGAAGCCGCTGATCTCCGACGGCGTCGTGAGGTTGGACGGCGACCGGCTCGCGGTCGCCAAGGATTCGCGCTTCCTGGTCCGTAGCGTCGCCGCCGCATTCGACGCGCATCTGGATCCTGCGAAGCAGTTGCACAGCAGGGCGGTTTAGACGCTCTCTCCGTCATTCCGGGCTCGTGCTGTGCACGCCCCGGAATGACGACGTTGCTTGCGCTTCGACAAAGAAGCTCCGCCTCGCCCCGCTATCGTCGTCTCCGAACGGAGTTGCCCATGCCATTTGGATCCGACGATCTGGTCGATGACATCATGCGCACGGCGCCGCACACGATCCGCGTGTTTCTCGCCTTCAGGATGGCTTGTGTCGGCTGTCCGATCGCGACCTTCCACACCGTGGATGATGCCTGCCGCGAGCATGGCATCGACCGCGACAAATTCCTCGCTGCATTGAGCGATTGCGTGCCGGCGTGAGACGGTCTGGAATTCGCGCGGGTGCGCGTTCCCGGATGAGGGAGCGCTTTCGCCGCAAGCGGAAGCGCCTCTCACCCCCGTCAGCCGAGGCATCCCCGGCGTCGGCTCAAGTCGCGCCGCTGTCGGCGTTCCGCTCCGCCAAGACGACGATTCTGTGCGGGTCGCGCAGGATGATGCGCTGGCGGCCGCTCTCGACGAGGCCTTGGCTCTCCCAGCCGCTGAGGATGCGGCTGACGGTGTGCAGAGTGGTGCCGGTCATCTGCGCGATGTCCTGGCGGCTGATCGGGAAGTCGATCTCGATGCCGTGGTCGAGTTTCCTGCCGGACTGCTTGGCGAGGCGCAGCAGCGCGTGCGCGACGCGTTGCTCGACCTGCTGGGTCGACATTTCCAGGATGCGGGTGTGGCTCTCCTGAAGTCGGGTGCCGACGGTCTGCAGCGTGTTGGCGGCAAGCGCTGGAAACCGCTCGACCAGCCGCGGCCAGGCCGAGGTCGGCCAGATCAGCGCGACGCTGTCATCGACGGCCATCGCCGTCGCCGGGTACCGCGCGGCTCCGATCGCCATCGCGAGCCCGAACGTTTCGCCGGGCGAGACATAGCGCACCACGATCTGCTCACCGGTCGGCGTGGTCTTGGCCGCGCGGACATGGCCGTGCAGCAGCAGGAAGAAGGACTGCGCATCCGCCCCCTGCTCGAAGATGGCACTGTTCTTGGGATAGCGCGCCGACCGGGCCTCACGCAGGATCTCATCCAGAGCGTCCGGCGTGACCCCGGCAAACAGCGGCAAATGCGCAACCAGCGATGTGTCGACCTTGGCCATTCTGCCTCCTTGTCGCTCGGGAGCGTGATGGCACCTGCAATCGTCAGGTAGTTTGCGATAGCGCAAAACGGACCGGCCGGGTGGCGGTATTTTTCGATCCGAATTGATTGGAGTTGATCCCATGGCTGGCGCGCGATCCCGCAACTTTGCGGGCTGGCCGCTGTTTGCGAACAGCTTTCGGCCCTTTTTCCTGCTCGGCGCCATCCAGGCAGGGCTGTCGATCCTGGCCTGGCTGCCGATGTTCTATGGCGAATTGTCGGTCAGTTCCGCCTTCGCGCCCCGTGACTGGCACGTTCACGAGATGCTCTACGGCTTCCTGCCGGCAGTGATCACCGGGTTCCTGTTCACGGCAATCCCGAACTGGACCGGACGGCTTCCGGTTCGGGGCACGTCGCTGGGAGCGTTGCTCGTGGTTTGGCTGGCGGGACGCGTCGCAGTGACCTTGTCCGCCGAACTCGGCTGGGCGTTTGCGCTTGTCGTCGATGCCGCCTTCCTGACGCTGGTCGTCGCGGCCGCCGCGCGCGAGATCATCGCCGGCGGCAACTGGCGCAACCTGCCCGTGGTGGGACTGGTGCTCGTGCTGCTCGCCGGCAACGTCGCCTTTCATCTCGAAGCGCATTACGAAGGCGCAGCCGATGTCAGCATCCGCGTCGGCATCAGCGTCGTTGTGCTGCTGATCTCGCTGATCGGCGGCCGCATCATCCCGAGCTTCACCCGCAACTGGCTGGTCAAGTTCAATCCCGGCCGTCTGCCCGTGCCATTCGGACGCTTCGACGGCGCAGTGATCGGATGTAGCGCGCTCGCGCTCGTCTCATGGATCGTGGCGCCGTTGAATGCCGTCACCGGCATCCTGATGGCATTCGTCGGCGTGCTGCATCTGGTGCGGCTTGCGCGCTGGGCTGGCGATCGCACCTTCCGCGAGCGGCTGCTCGTGATCCTGCACGTCGGCTACGTCTTCGTGCCGTTCGGTTTTATCCTGCATGCCCTGGCGGTTCTCGGTGTGCTGCCGCCCAGCGCCGGCATCCACGCCTGGATGGCGGGTGCGGCGGGAACCATGACGCTCGCAGTGATGACCCGCGCGAGTCTCGGCCATACCGGACAGGCGTTGACGGCTTCGCCGGCGATCCAGGGAATCTATGCTGCAATCATCATCGCGGCTTTGGCTCGGGTCGCTGCCGTCGTATTGCCAGCGCACAACGATGTGTTGTTGCACATCGCCGCCTGCGGCTGGATTGTCGCCTTCCTCGGATTTGCCATCGCGTTCGGTCCGCTGCTCGCCGGCAGCCGGTGGCGTGCCCTCGCCACGATGGGCGTACCCGCTCCGGCGCGCTGAACTCAAGCCGCAGTCGCCGAGGGCGGCGCTGTCGGAGGCCGCGCGCCCTTGCGCCATTCGGTGATGGTGCAGCCGAATCGGCCGCGGAACCAGCGCGCCATGGCGCTCTGCGCGGAGAAGCCAAGCTGCATCGCGATGTCGGCCAACGGTCGGCCGGGGGCGCCGATCAGCTTGATCACGAGATCGGCGCGCTGCGTATCCAGGATGGCCGAGAAGCTGGTGCCGGATGCCGCGAGGCGGCGGTGGATGGTGCGGCGGGTGCAGGCGAGATGCTCGGCGACGCGCTCGATCGTGCAGTCGCCGCCGGCAAGGAGGAGACGTACGACCTCGTCGACCTTCTGCTCCCAGCTTGCGGGCCGTGTTTCGATCGCCTCGATCCGCTTGCGCAGATAGCTCGCGATCAGCGGATGCGCGCTCGGGATCCGACGCTCCATATCGTGTGCGGACAGCACGATCGCGTCATCCCTCGCGTTGAAGATCACGCGGCAGCCGAAGAATTCGCGATAGCGCTTGCGATCGTGCGGCGGCGGATGATGCAGGTGCACCTCCTGCGGCCGCCAGTCGTGACCGAACAGCGACTGGATGATGCGGTGGACGCTGCCGAGCGCCATGTCGATCGACTGCCGCGACGCGCCCGGGGTCCGGCCGCGCAGATGCATCGTGATGGTCACGGTCTGCTTGCTGCGCGCAACGTCCAGCCGCATGCCATCGTGATGGATATGAATGAAGCGCGAGAACGCATTGATGGCCTCACCGACGGTCGCTTGCTCGCGCACGATCAGGCCGACCGCGCCGAAATTGGTCAGGCCGCCGCGCTCGGCGAGACGCAAGCCGAAATCGTCGACGCCGGACGCCTCCGCCGACAATTCGAGCAGACGACGCAGGCTGGCGACGGCGATGGGCGTGTCGGGCTTGTCGACGCAGGCCGGCGGCAGCGTTGCCTTGCGCATCATCTGCCTGGGGTCGAGCCCGACTGACCGGGCGACCTCCGGGTAATAACTCAGGCTCGAGCTGCGAACGAGGTCGGTCATGCGAACCGTTCCTGCCAGCCATCGCTGCAGGTGTCCCGAAATGTAAAATTTCTGTCCCGGTCAGTCAAACCCGGGAACCGGGCGGAACATACATACGGGAAACCGAAGCACGAGCGTGAATGCCGTGTTTACGACGGTCGGGCAGGGCGATGGAGCCGGCTACCGTCTCGGACCATTTGACCAAGACATTGCTGGATCGGGATCATGCCGGGAAACATGCTTTCCAAGGGTGAGATATTCGTCATCGACACCGACGCAGCCTCCCGCGAACGACTTTCGGCGGCGCTCCAACGGAACGCCTATGAAGTGACCTGTTTCGCTGACGGTGCGTCTCTCTTGTCCGCAGCAAAGGCGCGGATGCCGGCCTGCGTGCTGCTGGAGCTGCCGTCCGATCATTCCGGCCTCGAGGTGCTCAAGCGGTTGCGCGGCGAGAACTGCATGGCGCCGGTGCTCGTGACCTCCGCCAACGGCAGCATCGCCATGGCGGTCGACGCCATCAAGAGCGGCGCGGCCGACTTCATTGAAAAGCCGTTCCGCACCCACGACATCGTCGGCCGGATCGATGCCGCCATCGATGAGTTCACCCAGCCCGCCGCGATCCGGCAATGCTGGCTGCCCGGTTGCGAGCCCCTGACCGGGCGCGAAGGGGACGTGCTCGAGCATCTCGCCGCTGGTCTCACCAACAAGGAGATCGCCCGGCGCATGCATCTGAGCGCGCGGACGGTCGAGGGTTACCGCGCCAGCATCCTGAAGAAGGCCGGCGCCCGCAACGTGACCGATCTGCTGCGCCGTATCTTCGGCCAGGCTTCGCCGGCCCAGGTTTAAAGACCGCCGGAACGACAAAGCGTTCCCCGGCCATGGTGCCGTCGCGGCGGCGCCGCACAGAAACCTCAATCGAACCAGTTCCTTCCCTGCCGCGTCCAACCACGATGGCGAGGCATTTCATCGCGCGCGTCCGGCTGGCGGCGCGGCGATACCGGCAGGAGGGACTTCATGCGCATCACCGCGAAATATCTGGCAACCACGAGCCTGGTCCTCGTGACCACGGCAATTGCATCGCCGTCATGGGCGGCCAACGTGGACGCCACGTCGGCGATCGACACGGTCACTGTCTATCCCGACGGCGCCACCATCACTCGCGTCATTTCGTTGGATCTCGCCTCCGGTGACTCGACGCTGGTCGCCAAGGATTTTCCCCTCTCGCTCGATCCGTCTTCCCTCCGCGTCGAAGGCGAGGCGGGCGCCAAGCTCACCATAGGCACGATCGATGCGCGGCCGCCGAGGGCCGCGCCGCCCGCCAACCTCCCCGAGCTCGACAAGCGCATCGAAGCACTGAGAGATCAGCGGGCCGATCTGCAAGGTGCGATCGACTCTGCCAACGCCCGGCGTAGGTTTGCGCAGCATTTTGCCGAAGCCTCGCCGGCCGGCCTCGGTGAGAAGGGCGAGGCGCGGCCGATCACGGAGTGGCGCGCGGCGTTTGCGGCAGTTGCCGAGGAGATCGCGACCGCCGACACCGCAATTCGCGACGCCGCGCGAAAACAGCGCGAGATCGACCGACAGATCGCGCAATTGGAAGCCGAGCGCTCGGCCAAGCCGCCGAGCAAGCTGGAAGTTCGGATCGACGTCGCCTCAGCCGCGGCGACCAAGGCGACGTTGCGCGTGACCTACGCCGTGCGCAACGCGCGCTGGGTGCCGCTCTACGACGCCCGGCTCGACACCGGCGCCAAGGATCGCAAGCCGCAGCTCGAGCTCGTTCGTCGCGCCGAGGTCACGCAATCGACCGGCGAGGACTGGTCGAACGTGACGCTCGGCGTCTCCACGGTCCGCATCGGCCGCGGCGGCGGTGCTCCGGAGCTGAGCTCACTGGTTGCGCAATATCCGCAATTGCCGAAGCCGCTGGCGCTCGGCACGGCCTCCGATCTGGCACGGCCTGCGCCCGTGACGCGTCAGGCGCAATCGCCGGCCATGGCCAAGATCGCAGAGGCGGCGGAGCCGCGCGAGCGCGCCGACGAGCAGCAGGCCGTCGCCGAGATCGGCGATTTCCAGGCTACCTTCAGGATCCCCGGCCGCGTCAGCCTCGGCGCTGCGGAGGGGGCCAAGAGCCTCCGCATCGCATCGCTGAATGTGCCCGCCGATCTCGCCGTGCGAGCCGCACCGGTGATGGACCCGACCGCGTTCCTCGAAGCCAGCTTCAAGCAGACCGACGACACGACCCTGCTGCCCGGCAAGGTCGCGATCTATCGCGACGGCGTTTTCGTCGGCCGCGGCAAGATCATGGCGTCCGCCAAGGACGACATCGTGCGGCTCGGCTTCGGCGCCGACGACAAGGTGAGAATCGAGCGCGCTGTGCTCAAGCGCAACGAGGGCTCGGCGGGCTTGCTCGTGACGACGTCGAAGACCGACGAGCGTTCATTCAAGACCACGATCCGCAACGGCCATGATTTCCCGATTCGCGTCGCGATCGAGGACCAGTTGCCTGTCAGCGAGAACGAGGACATCGTCGTCGAGATGCTGCCGTCGAGCACCCAGCCCACGGCGAGCAATATCCGCGACAAGCGCGGCGTGCTGGAATGGTCGTTCGACGCCAGGCCCGGCGAGGTCAAGGACATCAATTTCGCCTGGCGCATCCGCTGGCCGAAGGACAAGAGCATGGTGATCGTGCCGGCGGGGTAGGGCCCGAAGCACGATGTTGTCTTACCTCGCCCCGCTTGCGGGGAGAGGTCGGATTGCATCGAAGATGCAATCCGGGTGAGGGGGACTCTCCACGAGTCTCACTCTTTCCGTCCCTGCGGAGTCCGCCTCAACCCAACCCTCTCCCCAAGCGGGGCGAGGGGGGCGTACCGTCTCTGCGGCCGCGCTTTCAGCTCGATTGCATGAGAGGTACCGCCGCTCGCATCGACTGCGGCAACACATACGGCACGCCGTCACCGGCTTCGTGAACAACGGCGTCGATCTCGAAGATGTCGCGGATGATCTCGGGGGTGACGATCTCGGCGCGCGGGCCGTCGGCGACGAGCCGGCCGCCATTCAGCACGATCAGCCGGTCGGCGAAGCGGATGGCGAGATTGAGATCGTGCAGGATGGCGATGACTGCCGTGCCGCTGCCGGCGCGGCGGCGCGCCGCTTCGACGAGGTCGATCTGGTGACGCAGGTCGAGGCTCGAGGTCGGCTCGTCCAGCAGCAAGAGCCCGGGGCCGTGCTCGGCCTCGCCGCAGGCGAGCTGCACCAGCACGCGGGCGAAATGGGCGCGCTGCTGCTCGCCGCCTGACAGCGTCGGCAATTGCCGTTCGCGGAAATGCGCGAGGCCGACCTCGTTCAGGGCGGACTCGACGAGCGGTCCAGCCTCGCGCAGGCTGCGCTCGCCTGCGCCCATCAGCACGATCTCCTCGACCGTGAACGGGAAGGTGACGTTGATGTGCTGGGACAGCATCGCGCGCCGCGCGGCGAGCTCGCGCGGCGTGAAGCTGCCGATATCGCGCTGCTTCAGCCGCACCTTGCCTGCGCTCGGGCGAAGATCGCCGGAGAGCAGCCGCAGCAGCGTCGACTTGCCGGCGCCGTTCGGGCCGATGATGGCGACCATCTCGCCGGCCGTGACCGTCAGGCCGACGCCGTCGAGCAGCGTCGCGCGGCCGGCGCGCTTGACCAAGCCGCGTGCCTCGATCACCGCGTTCATAGCGAGGCGAGCCCGCGCTGCCGCAGCAGGATGAAGAGAAAGACAGGTGCGCCGACGGCGGCGGTCAGGATGCCGATCGGCATCTCCGCCGGCGCCACGATGGTGCGCGCCAGCGTATCGGCGCCGACCATCAGGATGGCACCCAGCAGCACCGAGGCCGGCAGCAACAGGCGATGCGCCGGCCCGATCACGAGGCGGAGCAGATGTGGCACCACGATGCCAACGAAGCCGATGACGCCGCTGATCGACACCGCGACGCCGGTCATGGCGGACACCATGACGATCGAGATCCGCTTCTGACGCTCGACGTCAATCCCGCCATGGAAGGCGTCGGCCTCGCCGAGCACCAGGAGATCGAGACCGCGCGCGATGAAGGCGCAGGCGGCAAGCCCGATGACGAGGATCGGCGCGAGCATGGCGGCCTTGGTCCAGGTCGCGCCGCTCATCGAGCCCAGCATCCAGAACGTGATGTCGCGGAGCTGGCGGTCGTCGGCGATGAACACGAGCAGCCCGATGCCGGCATTGGCGATCGCGGTGATGGCAACGCCAGCGAGCAGGAAGATCGCGATCGAAGTCCGCCCCGAGCGGCTCGAGATGCCATAGAGGATTGCGGTGGTCACCAGCGATCCCGCGAAGGCCGCCAGCGGCAACAATTCGGTCTGGAGAGAGCGCAGCGTCTCACCGAAGCGCGAATCGGTAAAGACGATCGCGCTCGCGGCTGCGAGCGCGCCGCCGCTGGAGACGCCGACCAGGGCGGGATCGGCCAGCGGGTTGCGAAACAGTCCCTGCATGATCGCGCCGGCCGCGGCGAGCAGGCCGCCGACCATCGCGGCTGCTGCGATGCGGGGAATGCGGATCGACCACAGCACCAGCTGGTCGCGGGCCGTCGTGGCAGTGCTTTCGCCGGCAAAGCCCAGCGCGGCAGGCAGGCGGGAGAGGGGGATACCCGCGGCGCCGACGGTCAGCGCGACGATCGCCGTCACCGCGAGCAGCGCGATCAGGACAGGAATCGCGAAGGATGCGGACCGCCGTCTGGCGCTTCGTCGCGGGCTCCGTGCGTCGATCCGGACCGCCAAGCTCATTGCCGGCAGTTCGCCGCCGACAGGGCCGACGTGAACGTGCCGCCCTGGTCGGCCAATGCCGGGTAGAGCTTGACCGACAGATCGCGTGCCGCCGCCGCCGTCCGCGGCCCGAAGCCGAGCAGATAGAGCCCGTCCATGCTGATGAAGCTCTTGTTGGCCGCGACCGGCGTCAGCGCAAATCCGGGATGGGCATAGATCGCATCGGCCTGGAGCGACTCCTTGCCGCGCTCGATCGACAGCACGAATTCGGGTTTGGCCGCCGCGATCGCCTCGCCGCCGATGATCTTGTAGCCGTCGTAATCGTCGACAGCGTTGGCCGCGCCCGCGAGCCGGATGATCACGTCGGCCGCGGTCTTGTGGCCGGCCACCATCGCCCGCCCGTTCTGGAGCGACATCACGAACATCACGCGCGCCGGCTTCGTCACCCTGGCGCGCAGTGCGCGGAGCTGCGCGAGATCGGCGCCGACAGCGGCACTCAGGCATTCGGCTCGCGCGTCGACGTCCATAGCATGGCCGACCAGCCTTATCTTCTCGATCAGACCTTCCTCGGAGAAGGTCTCGGGCACCAGCACCAGCGGCACCTTCGCCGTCTCCAGAATGTCCATGGTCTCGCGCGGGCCCGAGCCCTGGATCGCCAGGATCAGGGTCGGGTTGAGGCCGAGCACGCCTTCGGCCGAGATCTGGCGCATGTAGCCGACATTGGGCTTGTCGTGCAGCGCCGCCGCCGGATAGAGGCTCGTGGTGTCGACGCCGACCAGGCGGTTCTCCAGCCCGAGCGCGTAGAGGATCTCGGTGATGGCACCACCGATCGAGACCGTGCGCGCGAAGTCGTTCACCGCGACTTCGCGATTGCGCGCGTCATGCACGGTGATGCCGGTCGCGTGCGCGGCAGAGGCGAGCGCGATCGTGCCGGCGAGCAGGAGATTGGTAAGAGTGCGGCAAAATGTCATTGCAGGTTACTTCGTCAGGAGCAGCTTGTTCTGCGAGGTCAAGCGGAGACGATAGCTGTCCTCGCCATGCGCGATGATGATCTCGCGCTCGGCCGCAAACAGCTCGCGGCTGTCGATCCGGCTCCCTCGCATAGTCAAAGTTCTCGTCGTTGCAGAAGGGCTCTGTGTCGGCCCTGCCGCATCGCCGCCGTTGTCTCCTGATGTTGCTGACATTGTCGGTGTGTGCGCTTTCGATAACTTGGATTGCCGGTTGTTTGTACAGGCGGTGCGAAGCGCATTCCAACGGTCGCAATTTACAATCGATATAAAGTGCAACCTGATGTCATTGACCGTCAGCGTGTTGCCACGTAACCAATTATGGCAGCGGGGTGACGTCCCCGCCGTTTGAGGCAATCAGCCAGCCAGTCGCTCGCGTTGCGGGCGCGCGCCAGCCAATACACTGAAACAGCTAACGTGAAGTGCAGGCTGGGGCTGATATGGCTGACGGGGCTAGGTATTCGCGCGCCCTGATTTTGGGCGCGTCGGTGGTTGCAATTGCGGCAATGATGGCGGAGGGCAGTCTCGCGCAGACCGCATCGCCGCAGACTGAAAACGCGCCCTCGGAACAACCGAAACGGGCCAAGCGCAGGCTGGGGAAGCCGCAGGTCGCGGAGCAGGCAGCGCCTGAAATCCTGAATGCTCGCGCCCAGGCCGGCGGCACGGCGTCCGTTCAGGTGCTCGACACCATTACCGTCGCCGCAACCAAGACCAGGGAGCGCGCGATCGACGCGCTCGCGCCTGTCAGCTCGATTACGCTCGACCAGATCCAGGGGATCCAGCCGAACCGCCTGTCGGGCATTTTCTATGCGGTGCCCGGCGTGTCGTTCCAGGAGCGTGGTGACGATCCCGCAACGGTCATCAACATCCGTGGCTTGCAGGATTTCGGCCGCGTCGCTGTCGTCGTCGACGGGGCGCGGCAGAACTACCAGCGCACGGGCCACAACGCCAACGGCTCCTTCTTCCTCGATCCTGAATTGATCGGCGGCGTCGACGTCGTGCGCGGACCGACCGCCAACATCTACGGCTCCGGCGCCATCGGCGGCCTGGTCTCGTTCCGCACCAAGGACATCAATGACGTGCTGCGACCCGGCGAGCGCTGGGGCGTCGATCTCTCGGGCTCCTACGGGTCCAACAACAATCGCGGCCTCGGCTCGGTGTTCGGCGGCGTGCGCGCCACGCCCGATGTCGACATCTTCGGCGGCGCGGTCTACCGCACGCAAGGCAATTACAAGGACGGCAACGGTACCGAGATCGGCAACACCGGCAACCAGGTCGAGGCCGGGCTGATGAAGCTCACGGTGCGCCCGGCCCTCGGTCACGAGGTCAAGTTCGGTGCGGTCTTCCAGGACTATCAATACGATATCGGCCAGTTCAACCGCGGTCCGGTGGTAACAGCGGCGCAGCGCGCGCTCTATCAGGGCTCGTCGGTCTACGCCTCCGACGCGAAGAACTACACCGGCACCATCACCTGGAACTATTCGCTGCCGAGCGACAATCTGTTCGACTGGCATATGTCGATCTACGGCAATCGCATCGACAACGACCAGACCAAGACCTATCACTATTCCACGTCCGGCGCCGCCTATTGCGGGACGGGAAATTTCGGCAACAACATTTCGGGCTGCGTCGGCGACAAGCGCGGCTACGTCCTCGATACCTATGGCATCGACGTCAACAACACCACGCGCTTCAACGTGGGCGACTGGCGCAACGCCGTCACCTGGGGCATCGACGCCTTCCAGGACGATGTGATCACGACCGACAGCCGCGGCAATTCCAACATCACGACGCCGAGCGGCATCCGCACCGTGTCGGGCGGTTTCCTTCAGCTGAAGCAGAACTACAGCACCTGGTTCGAGGCGGTGAGCGCGATCCGCTATGACCGCTACGACCTCGATTCCGGCAGGACCAGCGCCGGCGGCGACCGCTTCTCGCCGAAGATCACTCTCGGCGTGACGCCGGTTCCGGGCTTCCAGCCCTATGTCAGCTATGCCGAAGGTTATCGCGCGCCGTCGATCACCGAGACCGTGATCTCGGGCGCGCATGCGACCGGCGGCGGACCGGCCTTCTTCCCCTGTCCTGACGGCACCGTCGGCCTGTTCTGCTTCCTGCCCAACCCGAACCTTCGTCCCGAGGTCGGCAAGAACAAGGAAGTCGGCCTCAACCTGAAGTACGACAACATCTTCAGCGCCAACGACTCGTTTCGCGGCAAGATCAATCTCTTCCGCAACGATGTCAGCGACTACATCGACCTCGTCGCTTCGGCGCCGGTCCCGGTGCCGCCGTTCGGATCGTTCAGCCAGTACTATCAGTACCAGAACATCGCCAATGCCCGCATCGAGGGCTTCGAGGCGGAGACGATGTACGATGCCGGCAGCTGGTTCATCGGCGTCGCGGGACACTACATCAAGGGCAAGAACGTACAGACTAATATCGGGCTTGCGACGATCACCCCGACCAAGGTGGTCACGACCGGCGGCGTCCGCCTGCTCGATCGCACCCTGATCCTGTCGGCGCAGTGGGCGTCGTACGGCCCCAACAACGACGTGCCGGCCAACTATATTCGCTCAACCGGCTACGATCTCGTCAATCTGTACCTGACGTACAATGCGACCAGGGACATCGTGTTCTCGGCTTCGATCGACAATCTCTTGAACCAGTACTACCGGCCTTACGCCGTTCCCGGCAGCTCGACCGACGGCACGTCGCAGAACGACGTGCTGTGGTCGAGCCCGGGTCCGGGCAGGGTCTACAAGGCCGGCATGAAGATCCACTTTGGAGGTGCGTAAGCCTGGAGGCGCCGCATCACCATAACCTCCGCCGGGCCGCGCTGATGCTCCAGCGCGGCTTCGGCGCGTTTTCGTCTTGATCAGAAGGAGAGACTTTCATGTTTATCGCCATGAACCGGTTCCAGGTGAAGAAGGGCGCGGAGGCTGCGTTCGAGACCGTCTGGGCGACCCGCGAATCCTATCTCGGCAGCATGGCCGGCTTCGTCGAGTTTCATCTGTTGAAGGGCCCGGAGGCCGAGGACCACACGCTCTATTCCTCGCACACGACCTGGGTCGACAAGGCGGCGTTCGAGGCCTGGACGCGCTCGGAGGAATTCCGTCGCGCCCACGCGCGTGCCGACAACAGGACTGGCGAGAGCCTGTATCTCGGCCATCCCAGGTTCGAGGGCTTTGAGGTGATCCAGAGCGAGCGCAAGGCGGCGGCCGCCTGAGTCGATGACGCACGAGAGGAGCCGGACATGTTGAGCACCCATCTCGCCGATCTCAGGGCCCATATGGCCGACAACCCCGGCGCGGTGATCGAGGACGTCGCACGCGAGCGCAAGGTCACCCCGCGCGCGGTGATCGATGCGCTGCCGTCTGCCATGATGCGCATCGGGGGCGGCGAGCACTTTGTTGCTGCGATGCAGGACCTTGCGGAATGGGGCGAGGTGACGCTGATCGTGCACACGGATGATGCGATCTTCGAGTTCACGGGCCCGATTCCCGCGGGGGAGATCGGCCGCGGCTATTTCAACCTGATGCAGCCGAAGGGATTGCATGGCCATCTTCGCCATGAGCGTTGCGCGGGCGTCGCCTTCGTCGAGCGGCCCTTCATGGGCAAGACCTCGGCCTTCATCGCGTTCCTGAACGCTGACGGCGGCATCATGTTCAAGGTCTTCGTCGGTCGCGACGAGACCCGGGCGCTGCGGGCGGATCAGCTGGCGCGGTTTCGGCAGCTTGCGGACCGAATCGCGGCCGCGCCCGCGGCGTAATTTGCTTCAACCTGTCGGGAGATCAGGATGCAGAGCAATTCGAGGCTTGGGCATATGATCCTAACAATCGCGCTGGCGCTCGCGCCGGCACCGGCCTTCGCGATCGACGAAGCCCTGTTGCCGCGCAATCTGTCGCCCTGGGGCATGTTCGTCAGCGCCGACATCATCGTGAAGACCGTGATGGTCGGGCTCGCGGTCGCCTCGCTGGTGACGTGGACGGCGTGGCTCGCCAAGACCATCGAGCTGCGCCGCAAGAGCGCACTCGCCGTGGAGCGGACGCGGGCGCTCGAAGGACGGATGACGCTGGCGGAGGCGGCGGAGAAGACCGGGGATGCACACGATGCGGTTGCCCAGCTCATCCAGTCCTGTGCCAGGGAGGCGGAGCTCTCGGGCGGCATCGTCGACGACGGCCTCCAGGAGCGTGTCGCGCTGCGGCTGGAGCGGGTCGAGGCCGCGATGTCACGGCAGATCGCGCGGGGCACCGGCGTGCTCGCGACCATCGGCGCCGTTGCGCCCTTCGTCGGCCTGTTCGGCACGGTCTGGGGTATCATGAATTCCTTCATCGGCATTTCCGAGAGCCACACCACCAGTCTTGCAGTCGTCGCGCCCGGCATCGCGGAAGCCTTGCTCGCGACCGCGCTCGGTCTCGTCGCCGCCATCCCGGCGGTCGTGATCTACAATCATCTCGTCCGCGGCATCGCCAACTACCGCGCGCTGCTCGGCGATGCCTCGGCGCAGCTGATGCTGCTGGTGAGCCGCCAGCGCGACCACCGCCATTTCCGTCTGGCCCGGGCGGCGGAGTAGGCCATGGCCGCGAAGCTCGGCGCACGCGGGGGACTGGCGCTGAGGCGCGGCGACCCTGATGATCTCGACGTCACCCATGAGATCAATGTCACGCCGTTCATCGACGTCATGCTGGTGCTGCTGATCATCTTCATGGTGGCGGCTCCACTTGCCACCGTCGATATCGGCGTCGATCTGCCGGCAACCGCGGCCGAACCGGCGCCACGGCCCGACAAGCCGGTTTTCGTCACCGTCAAGCCGGATCTTTCGATTGCGGTGGGTGAGGATATCGTGGCTCCCGACGCGCTCGGCAGCTCGCTCGATGCCGCCACCAAAGGTCGCAAGGACGAGCGCATCTATCTGCGCGCCGACAAGGCAGTCTCCTATGGCGATCTGATGCAGGTGATGAACACCTTGCGCAATGCCGGCTATCTCAAGGTCGCGCTGGTCGGCCTCGACGGACGCAGCTGATGGCCGCGAACGCCTTTGCCTTGCACGAGCCGCTCGGCGAGCGCGAGGGCGCACGCTGGGGTGTCTCGGCGGCTCTGATCGTGATGTTGCATGTGGCTGCCGCGCTGCTTGCGATGAATTGGCCGAGGTCGCAGCCTGAGCAGGGCGTCAGCCTGCCGGCGATCATGGTCGACATGTCGCCGGTGACCTCGTCGCCGCAGCCGACGCAGGACGACGTCGCCCCGGGGCCGCTGATGCAGGAGGCCGACGCCGCGCCGCCGGAGCCCATGCAGCAGCAGGCCGTCGAGGAGACCATCGCGCCGACGCCCCCACAGGACAAGCCGGACGTCGTGGCGCCGCCGGAGCAGAAGCAGGAGGCGGCATCGGCCAAGCCGGAGCCCGCGAAAATCGTGCCGGTCGAAAAGCCGGTCCCAGTGAAGCCGAAGGTGGTTCGCCGCGAAGCCAAGAAGCCGTCGGAAGCAACGCCCGCGCCGCGCACCAGCGCACCACCGCGCGCCGAGCGCGAGGCGCCGATGGCATCCGCCATGAGTGCGGGGGCGGTGGCCGCCACGATCGCATCCTACAATCAACGTGTCCGCGCGCATCTGATGCGCTTCCACTCATATCCGGCCGGCGGTGGCGGCCAGCGTGGCGTTGCAAGGCTCAGCTTCACGATCAGCCGCAGCGGGCAGGTGACATCGAGCCGTCTCGGCGGCTCGTCCGGCGTCGCCGCCTTCGACGCTCAGGCGATGTCCATGGTCCGCCAGGCTTCGCCGTTCCCGCCGATCCCGAATGAGATCAAGAACGGCTCGATGAGCTTTACGATCCCCGTGGAGTTTACCGTGAGGTGATGTGCCGCCCTCCGCAAACTCAGCCGTCGTCCCGGACAAGCGCAGCGAAGCGGAGCGCCGATCCGGGATCCAACCACAGGATCAGGTTTGACGAAGATTCGTCATCACCATCTCGCGCCACGACTCCGGTTCGGGGGTATGGGTCCCGGCTTTCGCCGGGACGACGGAGGAGCGTGTAGCGAGCGGCGAGACTACTTCGCCTTCAGGAAATCCGCGACTTCGAGCAGCATGAACTCGTTGTCGTCGGCCTTGTTGGGATCGCGGCTGGACGAGAACGGCAGATTATTGTCGTTGCCGACGATGATGTGGGTGTCGTCGACGCGGTCGACGTTCTCGATGGTGAAGAACGGAAAGGTGTAGACGCCGTCGTTGAGCGGCTTCCTGGCCTTCTTGTCGGGATCCCTGATCTTCATCAGGTCGATATAGCCGATCTTGCGCACGGGCTTGCCGACATTGGCGTCGGTGAGCTCGATCTTGTAGATGCGCTTGAACTTGGCAAGATCCGGAAAGCAGTTCTCGCCGCGGGTGCCTTGCGAGCAGGCCTTGTCGGCGGTGCCTTCGCCATTGTCGCGCTCGATGATGAGGCCGGAGGTCTGATCGATCATGTTGAAGTCGCCGATGGCGTTGCCGTTCTGCTCGAACACATATTGCCAGGAACGGCCGGTGAATTTTTCCGCGGCGACGTCGAATTCGAGGATGCGGGAGGCTTCCTTGCCGTCGACCTTCTCCCAGTCCTTCTTTTCGGCGTCCCACAACGGGCCTTCGAGCAGGCCGTAGAGGAACTTTCCGTCTTTCGACGAGGCGAAGCCCTCATAGCCCTTGGAGCGGCGGAGGTTGACGTTGGTGTAGCTCGCGCCCGGCGCGCCGGGCGTCGCCACCGCCCAATTGTCGGGCGAGCGCACCGGCTTGCCGCCGGCGACGGTCTCGAACACGCCGAGGATCTTGCCCGCTTTGTCCGCCTTCAGGATGTACGGGCCGAACTCGTCGCCGATCCAGATGACGTCGCCGATGATCTGGAAGCCCTCGGTGTCGAAGTCGGAGCCGGTGAGATAGCGCTTCTCGGTGTCCTCGTGCACGATGCGGAAGGGGACCTTCTTGTCGGGATCGTGCAGGAAGATGGTCTCCAGCCGCTCGATCTTGCCGTTCGCCCAGTCCATCTTGTAGCGGTTGAGGTACAGCATCGAATCCGGCGAATTGGCGCGCGCGCCCATGCCGTTGTCGGTGATGACCCAGAACGTGCCGTCGGGCATGGTCTTGATGCCGGAATGGCCCTGCAAAGGCTGGCCCTTGAACGGCAGCGACACGCCGGTCGGTCGCCCATAGGACTTGCCCATCACGGTGCCGAGCGCGTCGACGCGCTTGCCGGTGGTGTATTTACCCGACGTCTTGAGATCGGCGGGTGCATCCGCCGGCGCGTCGATGAAGCTGGCGGCCGGCATCACCACGTGGCCGGCGAGCTTGGCCGGAAATTCACCCTCGCTCTGCGCCAGCGCAGAACTGGCGGCGAGAATGATCGTTGCGACGGTGCTGAGAAAAGTCGCGCGCATGTGCGTCTCCTGTTGGCGGACGCACGCCTTATGCGGACGGCACGTTGCAGTTTTGTGAAGCCGGGCCAAACGCCGCAGCTGCCGCAGCGCGTCACACGCCTTCGTAGACCAGCCTGGTGAAATAGCCGGGATCGACGAGGAACTGCCCCCATTTCGCGTCGAACGCTGCGGTTGGGTTGGCGGCAACAGCTTCGTCCCTCGTCTTTCCCTGCTGCTTGAGGTTGCCGACATTGTCGCGGATGGCGACCAGCATGTCGCGGAATTCCTGGAGTTCGGCCTTGTTGCTGACGGGCTTGCCGTGGCCGGGAATGATGATGGTGTCGGTCTTGGCCGCGGCGAGATTGGCGTCGGACGCCGAGATCATGCCGTCGATGCTGCCGCCGGTGGAATAGTCGATGAAGGGGTAGATGCCGTTCCAGTAGGTATCGCCCGCATGCAGGATATTGGCCTCGGCGAACGAGACGGAAACGTCGCTATCGGTGTGTGCGGGTCCGTAGTGCTTCAGCGAAATCGATGCGCCGTTGAGCTTCAGCTTGTGCTCCTTGGCGAAGACCTCGGCCGGCAGGGCACCGGCGGGAGCGGGGAGGAAATTGTAGTCCCAGTCCTCGACTCGCTGGATGCCGGAAAGATGCTTGCGGGTGTTCTCGTGAGCTATAATCTTCGCGCCGGCCGCATGCAGCCACTCATTGCCGTCGGCATGGTCGAAGTGCCAGTGCGTGTTGATCAGATGTGTGACCGGCTCGCCGCCGAGTTCGGCCAGCGCCTTGCTGAGTTGCGGCCGCGACACGCCGATTCCGGCATCGACCAGCACCTTGCCGTCTGGCCCGGTCAGGACGGCGATGTTGCCTCCGGACCCTTCAAGGACGCTGATGTTGTTGCGCAGCTTGTAGGTCGTGATAGGCGCTGTTGCCGCGCTGTCCTTGATCAAGCTGACGATGCCTCGGGCCTCGGCATAGGCCTGGCGCGGCGTGAGCCAGCCCGCGGTGGCCGCGAACGTTGCGCCGCCGACGCAACACAAGCAGAAGCCGCGTCGGGACAACGAATTGAGTTTTGGCGATGTCATGCAATTCTCGCTTTTCGCGCGATCATCGACGGCGCCAACGATCGACCCCGCCTTCCGCATGGAAGGTGGGATCGAAACGGTAGAGCGGTCTATCACGATCGCACGATCGCTCGCGTGCAACTGCGATCTACTCCTTCACCGCGCCGGTCAGCGACGAGACGTAGTAATCCACGAACAGCGAGTAGAAGATCGCGACCGGCAGCGAGCCGAGCAGCGATCCCGCCATCAGCGCGCCCCACTGGTAGACGTCGCCGGTGACGAGCTCGGTCAGGATCGCGACCGGCACGGTCTTGTTGGCGCCGCTCTGGATGAAGGCGAGGGCATAGATGAACTCGTTCCAGGACAGCGTGAAGGAGAAGATGCCGGCCGAGATCAGCCCGGGCACCGCGAGCGGCAGCGTGATCCGCCGCAGGATCTGCAGCCGCGTGGCGCCGTCGACCAGCGCGCATTCCTCGAGCTCGTAGGGGATCGACTTGAAATAGCCGATCAGGAGCCAGGTGCAGAACGGCACCAGGAAGGTCGGATAGACCAGGATCAGGGCAAGCGGAGAGTCGAACAGGCCGAACTGCACCACGACGGTCGCGAGCGGAATGAACAGGATCGACGGCGGCACCAGATAGGCGAGATAGATGCCGAGGCCGACATAAGGACTGCCGCGGAAGCGCAGCCGTTCGATGGCATAGGCGGCCAGCGTGCTCGCGATCAGCGACAGCGTGGTCGAGCCGATCGCCACCAGCATCGTCGTCCACAGCCAGTGCGGATAGGCGGTGTCGAACAGGAGGTGCTTGATGTGCGCCAGCGTCGGGGAAGAAATCCAGAACGGGTTGTGCTCCCGGTAATTCATCAGCTCCGCGTTCGGCTTGAACGAGGTGATCGCCATCCAGTAGAACGGGAACAGCAGGATGAGGACGAAGCAGCCGAGCGGCAGATAGATCATCATCAGCCGCCGCAGCCCGGAATCCCAGGCCATGGTATCGGGCGCGGCCTTGACGTCGGCGACGGCGGCTTGCGCGACAGTGTCAGTCATTGCTCTCTCCCTGCTGCCATTTGCGGCGCGCCAGGCCGAAATAGGAGAACAGCGTCGCGAACACCAGGAACGGGATCATCGACACCGCAATCGCTGCGCCTTCGCCGAGCTCGCCGCCGGCAATGCCGCGCTGGAAGGCCAGTGTCGCCAGCAGATGAGTCGAGTTGCCGGGGCCGCCACGGGTGATGGCGTAGACGAGCTGGAAGTCGGTGAAGGTGAAGATGATCGAGAAGGTCATGACGATGGCGAGGATCGGCATCATCATCGGGAAGGTGATGTAGCGAAAGCGCTGCCAGGCGCTGGCCCCATCCAGCATCGCGGCCTCGTAGAGCGAGGGCGAGATGGTCTGGAGGCCCGCGAGCAGCGAGATCGCGACGAAGGGAATGCCGCGCCAGATGTTGGCGGCGATCAGCGAGAAGCGCGCCGGCCAGGGCGAGCCGAGGAAGTCGACATTGCTGTCGCGCCAATGCAGCACGTCGACCAGCAGGTAGGAGATGATCGAGAATTGGGGATCGTAGATCCACCAGAACGCCAGCGCCGACAGCACGGTCGGAACGATCCAGGGCAGCAGGATGATCGCGCGCAGCACGCTCTTGAAGGGAAAATGGTTGTTGAGCAGCAGCGCGAGCCAGAAGCCGAGTGCGAACTTCCCGAAGGTCGCGATGGCCGTGTAGACCACGCTGTAGAACACCGCGTTCCACCACAGGGAATCGGTGAGGAGATACTGGAAATTCTCGAGCCCCACGTAGATGCCGCGGCGGCCGATCGTGGTGTCGGTGAAGGCGAGCCAGATGCCGAGCCCGAGCGGATAGGTCAGGAACACCGATAGCAGTCCGATCGCGGGCGCAAGGCACATCGCGATCAGGAACGGCTTGTAGTCGAACAGCCGCACCAGCCAGTTCGGCTGCCGCTGCGCCAGTGCTGGAGAAGAGAAGGTCGTCACGGACATCAGTTGGTTGTCCTGTCTCAAATGTCACCACACCGTCATTGCGAGCGGAGCGAAGCAATCCAGTCTGGTTCTGCAGTGGGACTCTGGATTGCTTCGTCGCAAGTGCTCCTCGCAATGACGGCCGCTTTGTCGTCGGCTCTTACCGGTTCTGCCGCCGGAAGTACCGCTTGCAGCGCTGCTCGGCCTCCGCGGCGGCGGCCTCTGGCGTCGCCGCACCGGTCGCAACGGCGGAGAACATCTGAATCAGCACGTAGTCTGCGCTGACGGCACCGGTCGCCGTTGAGATCGGGCCCTTGTAGCCGTCATAGTATGTGCTCTTCATCGTGTCCTTGAAGATAGAGACCTTGGGGTCGCCCTTCCAAACGGCTGCTTCGGCATAGGCGGCGAGCGGCTGCGACCAATAGCCGGAGTTGGCGTTGAGCCAGGGCTCGTATTGGTCCTTCTCCATCATGTATTGCAGGAAGGCCTTCGCAGCGTTGGGGTACGGGCTGTGTTTGAACACCATTGCGTTCAGCGTCAGACCTGCCATCGGTGAGACCTTGGCCACGCCCTTCGGCAGCAGCTGATGCTCGCTGTCGTCGGCGATCGCCTTGGTCGCCGGATCGTTCTTCAAGGAGAAGTACAGCGAGACGCCGTTGGCCGTCAGCGAGATCTCCTGCGAGGAATAGGCGCGGTTGTTGCTGACGTCATTCCACGACGTCGTGCCGGCGATGAAGGTCGGGTAGAGCTGCTTGACCCAGTTGAGTGCCGCGATGGTCTCCTTGCTGTTGATGACGACGTTACCTTCCTCGTCGAGCAAGGAACCGTTGTGCGACCATAGCGCCCAGTTGGCGAAGCCGTTGCCGTCGCCCTTGGCGTTGCCGAGCGCGAAACCAGCCGGCTTGCCGGCCTTGTGCAGCTTCTGGCACAGGTCGAGGATTCCGGCGTGGTCTTCCGGCACCTTGTCGAAGCCGACCGATTTCAGGATGGACTTGCGGTAGATCAGGGGGCCGGCGGTGGCGCCGAACGGCAGTCCGATCCAGGCGTCGCTCTTGTTCTTCTTGCCGTAGCGCTGCGCCAGCGGCAGCCAGCCGCCCTACTTCTTGCCGACATAGTCGGCGACATCGGTCAGCTCGATCAGCTTGTCGATGTAGATGTGCGGCGCATCCGAGAAGCCGATGATGATGTCGGGGCCGGCGCCGGAATTGGCGGTGACCGCGGTCTGCTGGTTGATGTCTTCCCAGCCGACGAAGTCGACCTTGACCTCGACCCCGGTCTCCTTGGTGAACTTTGCCGCGTTGGCGCGGAACACGTCCTCGTCGGCCTGGACGAAGCGCACCGGGCGCAGCATGCGCAAGGATGCGCCCTTCTCGATGTCGCGCTTGGGTGCCGGCACGTCGGCAGCCTTGATCTTGGATGTTTGCGCTGCAGCACCGGTGGCCGCGAGCGTTGCAGCGGACAGGCCCAGCGCCAAGGCATCACGACGTGTGATGTCGTTCCTCATCAGTACCTCCCTATGATGGTCCCTTCCCGGCGTTGATCGCCGGTGAAGGGCCGTTTCGGTCGTTGGCGCTTTCGCGCCGGCCGCCTAGCTGTTCGGGCCGCGGTCCATGCTGACCGGCTGCCAGCGGCGGAGCGCGGTGCTCTGCAGCACCGACGGATTGACGCAGCTTACCGGCCACATGCCCTGCAGCACCAGTGACAATTCGTAGCCCACGCGGCGCTTGCGCGCCTCGTCGAACCGTGCCGAGGCCGAGGCCACATGGGCGGTCAGGGTCACGTTCTCCATGCCGAGCAGCGGATTGTTGTGCGAGGGCGGCTCCTTCTCCAGCACGTCGAGGGCGGCGTGCGCGATCCAGCCCTCCTGCAGCGCCTTGATCAGGCTCTCCTCGTCCACGGTGGCGCCGCGGCCGGTGTTGATGAAGATCGAGCCCTTCTTCATCTGCCGGAAGTGCTTCTCGGTCAGCATGTGATGCACTTCGGGCCTCGCGGGGGCGTGCATCGAGACGAAGTCGGATTGCGACAGCACCTCGTTCAGCGTCGCCGGGATCACGCTGTGGTCGTACATCAGCGTTTCCTGGATGAAGGGATCGTAGGCCATCATGCGCAGTCCGAACGGCGCCGCTCGTTTCGCAACCGCACGCGCGACGCGGCCGAACGAGATGAAGCCGAGCGTCTGGCCCATCAGCCTCGGGATCTTGAGCAGCGCCGGCCGGCCCTCGGCCCAGCGGCCGCTGCGCACCATGCGGTCTTGCTCGACCAGGCGACGGAAGCCCGCGAGCAGCAGCATCATGGCGTGGTCGGCGACCTCCTCGATGAAAGTGTCGGGAATGTTCGTCACCGGAATTCCACGGGCGGTGGCGGCCTTGACGTCGACACTGTCGACGCCGACCGAGCCGAGCGTGATGACCTTGCAGCTCTGCAGGCTGTCGATGATCGATTTGGTGATCGGGATGCCCTTGGCGTAGATGGCGTCGGCATTTTTCGCGGCGGCGATGAACCCGGCCTCGTCGGCGGGCGCCTCGACGATCTCGGCATCGATCGGATCGAGCGCCTCGCGCTCGTAGGAATAATCGCTGCCCGCGACGGTGAAGCTCGCACCCTTCGGCGTCACCACCCTGTATTTCGGCATGTCCTGCTCCCGATTTGGTTTCTTGTTGTGACCCGCCTTCGTGGCGGGCCTTTGCGTCTTTTACGCGAAATCGGGGCGTGCGCGTACAATTCCCGGTTGTCGCGAGCGAGGTATATTTCAGTTTTTCCGTGCGCAGTCCGGGCTTCTACGGAGGCGTGTAAGTAACTTGCTAAGAGCTCCCCACTAAAAATTGATTCGATTTTGATCGATCTGGTCGCGTGCCCGTGTCCCACTATTGCCGGAGCTAACCTGTGAAGTTGAGCAATCTGAAGATCGCGCCCAAGCTGGGCATTCTCGTCGGCGTCACCTTGTTCGGCTTGTGCGTCTCCGGTGTTCTCGCCGGCTATCTGATGAAGCGCGAGATGGTGAACGCGCGCATCGACCAGGCCAAGGCGATCGTCGAGCTGGCGCGCAACTATGCCGCCGCGTTGAAGAAGCGCGTCGACGCCGGCGAGCTGACGAAGGACGCGGCGATGGCCGATCTTCGCCGCTACGGCAATGCGATGACCTACGACAACGGCTCGGGCTATCTGTTCGGCACGTCCTATGAAGGCATTACCCAGCTTGCGCCCGATCCCAAACAGATCGGCACCAACCGCATGGACGTCGTGACCAACGGCCGCAAGCTGTCCGTCGAGTTGATGGACGGCGTCAAGGCCAACGGTTCGATCCTGCTGTATTATGAATACGTGAAGCCCGGTCAGCCGACGCCGATCCGCAAGATCGGTTACGCCGTCGCGGTCCCCGGCTTCGACATGTATCTCGGCACCGGCGCCTATCTCGACGACATCGACGCCAAGATGGGCCCGGTCTACTGGATGCTCGGCCTTGCCATGCTCGGCATCTTCATCGTTGCCGGCAGTGTCGCGTGGCTGATCGGCCGCAGCATCAGCGCGCCGCTCGCCCTGCTCGGCACTCGGATGCGGGAGCTGGCCGACGGCAAGCTCGAAGGCGACATCCCAGGTGTCGGTCGCGGCGATGAGATCGGCGCGATGGCTTCGACCGTGCAGATCTTCAAGGACAACGCGGTCCGCATCCGCGGCCTTGAGAAGACCGAAGCCGATGCCAAGGAACGCGCCGCGGCGGAACGTCGCAGTGCGATGGAGGACATCGCCAACGATTTCGAACGCAGCGTCAACGGTATCGTCCGCTCGGTCTCCTCGGCCGCGGCCGGCATGCAGACGACGGCGCAGTCGATGACGGCAACCGCCAGCGACGCCTCGTCGCGTGCGGCGACGGTCGGCGCAGCCTCGCAGAAGGCTTCCGGCAATGTCGGCACGGTCGCGGCGGCCGCCGAAGAGCTGTCGAGCTCGGTCGCGGAAATTTCCCGCCAGGTCACGCGCTCGACCGAAGTGGCGGGCCGCGCCGTCAATGACGCCGAGCGTACCAACGCCACCGTTCAGGTGCTCTCCTCGGGCGCCGAGAAGATCGGCGAGGTCGTCAAGCTGATCCACTCGATCGCGGCGCAGACCAACCTGCTCGCGCTCAACGCAACCATCGAAGCGGCCCGCGCCGGCGAGTCCGGCCGCGGCTTCGCCGTGGTCGCCTCCGAGGTCAAGGCGCTCGCCAACCAGACCGCGAAGGCGACAGAGGAGATCTCCGCCCAGGTCGCGGCAATGCAGACCTCGACCAGCGACGCGGTCGCGGCCATCTCCGGTATCACCCAGACGATCGCCGAGATGAGCGAGATCACCGCGGGGATTTCCGCCTCGATCGAGCAGCAGGGTGAGGCGACGCGCGAGATCGCGCGCAACATCCAGTCGGTCGCGGCCGGCTCGAGCGAAATCAACACCCATATCGGCAGCGTCACCTCGGCCGCGGAAGCGACCGGCACCGCGGCCACCGACGTGCTCTCCAACGCCCGCGAGCTGGACAACCAGTCCGGCGCGCTGCGCTCCGCCGTCGACAACTTCCTCGCCAAGGTGCGCGCGGCGTAAGCCGTTACGCAAAAACTCTACACGGTCGTCATGCCCGGGCTTGTCCCGGGCATCCACGTTCTTGGGCACCGCGCGCGCGGACAGACGTGGATGGCCGGGACAAGCCCGGCCATGACGGAAGATGTGGAGTACGTGGCATTTGCGCGTGCGCTACTGCTTCTCGATCTTGGCGTTGGTGATCAGCTTCTGCCACAGCACCAGCTGCTCGTTGACGAAGGTGCCGAGCTGCTCCGGCGTGCCGGAAAAGGCGTCCATGCCGAGCGTGGCGAGCTTGGCCTTGATCTCCGGATTCTCGATGATCTTCCTGATCTCGGTGTTGAGCCGCGTCACGATCTCCTTCGGCATGCCGGCGGGGCCGAAATAGCCCTGCCACGACGAGATGTCGAAATCCGGCACGCCCGCCTCCTGCATCGAGGGCAGGTGCGGCACCAGCGGCGAGCGGTCCTTGGTGGTGACGGCGAGAGCGCGCAGGGCGTTGCCGTTGACGTGGGGCAGGCCGGTCAGGATGTCGACGAACATCATCGAGACGCGGCCGCCCATGACGTCGTTGAGCGCCGGCGGCGAGCTCTTGTAGGGCACGTGCAGGAGGTCGAGCCCGGCATTGTGCGCGAAGGTCGCACCCGACACGATCGCCGAGGACGAGCCCGAGGCGTAGCTCAGCTTGCCCGGATTGGCCTTGCCGTACGCGACGAGCTCGCCGACGGTCTTGGCCGGTACTTCCGGATTGATGACGAGCATGAAGGGCAGATCGCCGGTGCGCGCGATCGGGGTGAAGTCCTTGACCGGATCGTAGGTTAGGCTCTTGAGCAGATAGGGATTGGCCGAATGCGTGGTGTTGGTCGTCACCAGCAGCGTGTAGCCGTCGGGGGCGGCCTTTGCGACATAGCTTGCGGCGAGCATGCCGTTGGCGCCCGCCTTGTTCTCGATGACGATGCCGACGCCGAGCGCCTGCGACAGATGCTGCGAGATCAGCCGTGTCGTGGTGTCCGTGCCGCTGCCGGCCGCGAACGGCAGCACCAGCGTGATGTTGCGGCTCGGATAGGTGTCGGCCTGGGCCGTGGATGCGGCGGCAAGACACAGCGCGGCCACGCCGATGGTGCGCAAGTTTCGAATCAGCCATGAAATCATCTTGAGACGTTCCCTCTTTTTCGTTGGCGGGGAACCTAGCGTCTCTACGTTGAAATCGGAAGACAGGAGTTCGTCTCGTGCCCTGGACGCGAGAGCGCTCACGTCCGTCACGCGGAATTACTTCACCGCCGAGCCCTGGCGCGATGCGATCACGACGCCGGCGAGCACCAGCGCGTAGCCGATCAGGTGGAACGGTTGGAGCTTTTCACCCAGCAGCAGGATCGCCATCGCCGAGCCGAACACCGGTACCAGATGGAAGAACGGTGCCGCCCGGTTCGGTCCGATCAGCGCCACGCCGCGGTTGAAGAAGAGGTAGGCGAGGGTGGAGGGAAAGATCAGGATGTAGCCCAGCGTCGCCAGCGTCATCCCGTCGAATTGCAGCACGTGGCCGCTTGCCGCCTCCCAGATCGCCGTCGGCAGCAGCATCGTCGCGCCGCAACAGGTGGTGAAGGACAGGAAGGAGAGCTGATGGATCTTCGGCCGCCGCGGGATGAAGGCGGAGTAGATGCCGAACGCCACCAGCGAGGACGCGAACATGATGTCGCCCCTGTTGAAGCTGATGTTCGCAAGCGCGGCGAGATCGCCGCGCAGGATGATGATCAGCACGCCGAGAAGCGAGATCGCGATGCCGCCGAGTTGCGCGCCGGTCAGCCGCACGCCGAACAGCACCAGCGACCACAGCGCCACGAACAAGGGACCTGCCGACTGGATCAGCAGCGCATTCAGCGCCTCGGTGTATTGCATCGCCCAGTACGAGATCGCGTTGTTGAAGGCAAAGCCGACCAGCGACAGGAACAGCATCAACGGCAGGCTCTTGCGCAAGGCAGGCCAGTCGCGCTTCAGATGTGGCCAGGCGAACGGCAGCAGGATCAGGAACACGCCGAACCAGCGGATCGTGGTCACCGTCAGCGGCGGCACATGCGCGCCGACATGGCGTGCGAGCACGATGTTGCCGGCCCAGAACAGCGAGGTCAGGCTGAGCAGCAGATAAGGCTGGTTGTTGAGCCAACTGGCGGGATTCGAGGCCGTTGGCGCGGGCGAAGCGGTCGTCATGAGCGTCGAATACAAGCTTGCGCCGGATCGCGGTCGTGACACAAGTAACAGCGTCGCAATGCTACAATGCAGGCATGACCCGGGGAGGCGCCATTGGCGGTCAATATGTTGAACATCGAGGGCCTGGAGAAGCTCGAACCGAACGCGCCGGTGGTGATGCTGAACCTGATGCGCTTCCACGCGCGCTCGCGCGATGGTGATGGGTCCGGCTGGGATGCGTATCTGCGCTATAGCGCGATCACGGTGCCGATGATCAGGGCGCGCGGTGGCACCCTGCTCTGGACCGGCGAGGCGAAGGCGGTCGCGCTCGGTCCGCACGCGGGCAACGAATGGGATTTCGTCGCGCTGGTCCATTATCCGTCGGTCGCGGCCTTCCTCGACATGATGACATCGGAAGCCTACGAGACGCAGGCCGACCCGCATCGCGTCAACGGCTGCGCCGAGCACGTCATCATCGCCACCAGCGAAGCCTACAGCAAGTTCAAGACGAAGTAGGCGCGGACTTGCTTACCCTCCCCCCCAGGGGAGGGTGAACCGGCAGCACTACGCTCGGACAAAACTTGCGGCTAGGTCGCCTGCTTCCTCGACGCCGCGAATACGCCCGCCAGCACCAGTGCGAAGCCGATGAAGTGGAACGCCTGCGGGTGTTCGCCCAGAAACGCCATCGCCATGATCGAACCGAACACCGGCACGACGTGGAAGAACGGCGCGGCGCGGTTGGCGCCGATGAGGCGCACGCCGCGATTGAAGCAGAGATAGGCGAGCGCCGACGGGAAAACGGCGACGTAGAACAGGGTCAGCAGGTTAGGCCCGTCGAGCTTCATGACCGGGCGCGCGGTCAGTTCCCAGATCTCCAGCGGAATGAGACAGGCGGCGCCGCAGCCGAAGGTGAAGGCGAGGAAGGAGAGGCCGTGCATCGGCGGCCGCTTCAGTGACAGCACCGAATAGAGCGCGAAGATCAAGAGCGCGAGGAGGAAGATCAGGTCGCCCTTGTTGAAGTCGATGTTCGACAGCGTGGTGAAGTCGCCATGCAGCAGGATCGTCAGCACGCCGCACATCGACAGCAGCACGCCGAAGGCCTGCGCCGCGGTGAGCCGGATGCCGAGAATCACCAGCGACCACAGCGCCACGAGCAGCGGCGCGGCCGACTGGAGCAGCAGCGTGTTGAGCGCCTGGGTGTGCTCCAGCGCCCAATATTGCAGTGTGTTGAAGGCGCCGATGCCGGTGACCGAGAGCGTGACCATCAGGCCGAGCTTGCCGCGAATGGCTGGCCAGTCCTGCACGAGGTGCTTCCAGGCGAATGGCAGCACCAGCAGGAAGGCGAAGAACCAGCGCAGGAACGACAGCGTGACCGGTGGAATGTGGCCGGCGGCGAGCCGCCCGACGATGGCGTTGCCGGCCCAGCACAGCGCGGTGATGCTGAGCAGCAGATAAGGTTGGTTGGCGATCCAGCCGTGGCCGGATGTTTCCGCGCTCGTGGTCTGGCCGGTGGCGGACATTGTGATTGTTGGGCCCCGCGTGGAGTGCGCCGAGGCTTCCGGCCCGGCGAGGTCCGGGCCGGCTGATCGCCCGGCGCTGTTCAAAGACACGGAAATCGAGGTTGCATCAACGGGGGGCGGACGCATCGCGACCATGCAGTGGCGAAGGCGGCCTCTCACGCTTTGGTCGAAGCCATTGCGCCGGCCGCGAGGTTCCTGGATTTTCAGGGGATATCAAAGGCTTGGAGTACGCGCTGGGCCTGAAAAAAGCCCCGTTCTTGCTTGCCTAGAGGGGCTGCTTCCTTTATCCGGTTGGGCTGCCTCGCGTGCGAACGGCCTCGGCCGGGAATTGGGCTGGGCGCAGGCATGATCCCGGAAAAGTGGGTCCCGGTTTTCCGTTCGGATCATGCCACTTACAGAGAAATCTTCGAAGGATTACCCGCGCATGGCCAATGTTGTCGTCGTCGGCGCCCAGTGGGGCGACGAAGGGAAGGGCAAGATCGTCGACTGGTTGTCGGAGCAGGCGGATATCGTCGTCCGCTTCCAGGGCGGTCACAACGCCGGCCACACGCTGGTGATCAACGGCAAGACCTACAAGCTCGCGCTCCTGCCCTCCGGCGTGCTGCGCGAGGGCAAGCTGTCGGTGATCGGCAACGGCGTGGTGTTCGATCCCGCCGCCTTCCTCGACGAGGTCACCAAGCTCAGGGCCCAGGGCGTCGCGGTCTCTCCGGACAATTTGCGCATCGCCGAGAACGTCACGCTGATCCTGCCGCTGCACCGCGAGCTCGATGCGCACCGCGAATCCGCGAGCGCGGCGACCGCGATCGGCACCACCCGCCGCGGCATCGGGCCGGCCTACGAGGACAAGGTCGGCCGCCGCGCCATCCGCCTGATGGACCTTGCCGACCATCAGACGCTGCCGCACAAGATCGACCGCCTGCTGGCGCACCACAACGCGCTGCGCCGCGGCCTCAACCTGCCGGAATTCGACAGTGCGGTGATCCTGAAAGAGCTGATGGCGATGGCGCCGCAGCTGCTGCCCTATGCCGAGACGGTGTGGCGGCTGCTCGACATCAAGCGGCGCGAAGGCAAGCGCATGCTGTTCGAGGGCGCACAGGGAGCGCTGCTCGACGTCGACCACGGCACCTACCCCTACGTCACCTCGTCCAACACGGTGGCGGCGCAGGCCGCGACCGGCGCCGGCCTCGGGCCGGGCGCGGTCGGTTACGTGCTCGGCCTGTGCAAGGCCTACACGACCCGGGTCGGCCAGGGCCCGTTCCCGACCGAGCAGGACAACGAGATCGGCCGCAAGATCGGCGAACGCGGCCGCGAGTTCGGCACCAATACCGGCAGACCGCGCCGCTGCGGCTGGTTCGACGCCGTGCTGGTCCGCCAGGCGGTCCGGACCTGCGGCATCAACGGTCTGGCGCTGACCAAGCTCGACATCCTCGACGGCTTCGATTCGATCGAGGTCTGCACCGGCTACATGCTCGACGGCAAGGAGATCGACCATTTTCCGGCCGGCGAGGGCGCCCAGGCTCGGGTCGTGCCGATCTACGAGACCATCGAGGGCTGGAAGGAGCCGACCGCCAGTGCGCGGTCCTGGGCCGACCTGCCGGCCCAGGCCATCAAATATGTCCGGCGGATCGAGGAATTGGTGGGGTGCCCGGTCGCGCTGCTTTCCACCAGCCCCGAACGCGAAGATACTATCCTCGTGCAAAATCCGTTTGAGGCTTAACGATATCTTACCGGGACGCGCGTATAGTTGAGTAGAAATGGCTGATTACTATCCGCTGATCGCCCGTGCTATTGCCGCCCTGGACCCCAACGCTCCCGGCGAAAGCCGTCGCGCGCTCTACGAGCGGGCGCGCACGGCGCTGATCGCGCAGCTGCGCAGCGTGCAGCCGCCGCTTTCCGAATCCGAGATCACGCGCGAACGGCTGTCGCTGGAGGAGGCCGTTCGCAAGGTCGAATCGGAGGCCGCCCAGCGTGCCCGCGAGGCCGCACGCCCCGGTGGCGGCGCCCGCCCTGGCGGCAGTGGCGACGCCTTCCGCCGCGCCAGCGCCCGTGCCACCGAGGGCAGCCCGGCTGCGGCGCCGCCGCCGCGCGCGCGTCCGGCTCCGCCGCCGCCGCGGGCCGACCGTCCGTCCTTCAACGTCGATGACCAGGGCGAGGCCCCGCGTCCCCCGCGCGCTCCCCGTTTCGACGCCCCGCGCCAGGGAGGCCCCTCCGCCCCGCCGCCGACGCCGGAGCCGCCGCCGGCCGGGCGCGATCGCGCGGGTGCGCGCCGTCCGCCCGACATCGGACCCCCGCCGCCGCTGCCGCCGGCACCGGGCGTGCGCGGCTTCCGCGACATCACGGCCGATGTCAACGATCTCGGCGGCGCTGCCGCGCAGGCCAGCCGCGCGGCGCGCCGCACCTATGCCAACGTGCCCTCGCCCTCGCCGGAATTCGACCGGCTGGAGCCGAGCCTGGAAAACCGCGCCGGCGAAGGCGAGACGCCCTACTCCTACGACGAGTCGGTCGAGGAGGCCGAGCGCTACACGCCGCAGCCGTCGTCGCGTCCGCGCGTCGCCGCCGACCGCGATGCCAAGAAGCGTGTCCGCACCGGCTCTGCCTTTCCGTTCAAGAGCGCGATCGCGATCGGCATCGTGCTGATTCTGGCCGGTGCCGGCATCCTCTGGGGCAAACCTCTGCTCCAGATCGCGACCAACCTGTTCAAGTCCTCGCCGACCCAGGTGGTGGAGGCGCCGAAGGATACGTCGCAGCCGCAGACCAAGCCGAAGATCCCCGATCGCGTCGGCCAGCCCTCGGCCACCGACCAGCCGGTGGCGCCGGTGGCGCAGAAGGTCGTGCTCTATGACGAGGATCCGTCCGATCCGAAGGGCAAGCAATATGTCGGCTCGGTGGTATGGCGGCTCGAGC
>NZ_AJQE01000138.1 GCF_000261685.1 Bradyrhizobium genomosp. I (2014)
ACCAGAAGGCCGACGTTGCCGTGCGCGCGGACATCGAAATCCCCGAGCGCAAGTTCAAGATGACGATGTCGTTCCGCCGCAACACCGATTCCTCGCTGCCGGCGAGCCACACGGCGGAGCTGACCTTCATCCTGCCGCCGGATTTTCCGGGCGGCAGCGTCTCCAACGTGCCGGGCATCCTGATGAAGTCGAACGAGCAGGCGCGCGGCACGCCGCTCGCCGGCCTCGCGGTCAAGGTCACCGACGGCTTCTTCCTGGTCGGCCTCTCCAACGTCGATGCCGATCGCTCCCGCAACGTGCAACTCCTGAAGGAGCGCTCCTGGTTCGACGTGCCGCTGGTCTACGCCAACCAGCGCCGCGCCATCATCGCCATCGAGAAGGGCGCCCCCGGCGAGCGCGCCTTCAACGACGCTTTCGCCCAGTGGGGCGATTGAGCGCTTCTGTCATTCCGGGGCGCGCGGAGCGCGAACCCGGAATCCATTGAGCAGCACGTGACGTAGAGAAATGGATTCCGGGCTCGACGCTACGCGTCGCCCCGGAATGACCCCAGCCTACTTCGCCGCCGCTTCCCGCTTGCGCGATGCCGCCGCGGCTGCATGCTCGCGGTCCATCACGGCGCGGCAGCCGGGGCTGACCTGCGACTTGTTCCGTACCATGCAGGCAGTGATCCGCGGGATATCGGGGATTTCACTGGAGCACAGCCGCATCGCGTCGCCCGAGCACATCTGCTGCGCTTCGGACGAGAAGGCGAGGCCGGGTGAGGTCTGGAGTGCGAGGCTGGTGATTGCGAAAGCGAAGAGCGAAGCGATCGTCTGATGGCGTGTCATGCGGATGGGTCCCCGATTTCCCGTGGGCTTGAGCCACTTGGTTTTTGGGGCGCCGCACGCGGCTTGATCTGCCGCACGTCACAGCCTTCACGCCGGGAACTTTGGTCCCGCATGTGGTCGCTCGATTTCCTGATGCTCGAATCGAAAGTGCTGCGCCGCCCGAGCGAAGTATGCGCCATCGGCACGCGGCTGCAATGGTCAGTGCAAAGGAATTCGCAATTGTTGCACGCGAGTCACGTCGGGCGCGATCAGATCAGCCGATCGGAGGACGCGCTCGCTTGTTCCGCATCGCCCGCGCCGAGAGCGGCGGCGTGCTCCTCGACGGCGGTGACGCCCTTGGCCGTGAGCTCGAACAGATCGCCGTCCTTCATCACGTAGCCCTCGGCGATCAGTTGCCCAACCTTGCCCTGCCGGTCGTCGGCAAACGCAACGGATTGGCTGATGTCCCGCAGGATCGAGAGTTGTTCGTCGCGCAACATGGCATCACTCTCCATTCGCGGGGGACGGGTTCCGATCCTTACATGCCGTGGCTCCGAAAGACCTTACTGCAAGCGCGCGACAGCTTGGCCCGGTTGGCTTGCAGACAGCTCTGCACGGCCATGTCATTGCCGAGTTCCTTGCGGCAGAAGCGCGAGGCGTCCCGCGAGCAGGCCCTCTGCTCCTGTGGCGTGCCCATATGGCCTTGCGCAAGAGCGGGCGAGTCGGACAGGTCGCTCAGGGTTGCCAGCGCGATCGTCGCCAGGAGAAATTTGCGGGCCATCGGCGCTCCAATCCAGCCGGTATATTCCGGTCCTGTCTGAACTCGTCGCCCTGCCACTTGTTCCCCCATGGCAGCGCCAGGGCCCCGCTGTTCAAGGTTCCCGTTGCGCTGCTATAACACTGGCGAAGTGTGAGGGCATTTGATGAAACGCTATCTGGTGTTTGCGCTGGTTGGCCCGTTCGTCGGCGGGTTCCTGCTGCTGCTGACGACGACCTACCAGTCCGGCTATTGGGCCCAGACCAATCTCGGCGAGGTCGGCAAGCTGTTCGCGGTGTTCTTCAAGACCCTGCAATACAGCTACCTATTCGGCTTCCTGCCCTCGCTGATGCTCGGCGCGGTCGACGACATCCTGATCCACATCCGCCGGATCGGCCCGGGCTTGCGGATGCTCCTGGTCGGCCTGTTCGCCTTCGTTCTGGCGTCGCTCACCTACAGCTCGCGTGGGCCGGATTCGGGCGCGGTGCAGTTCATCCTGTATGGCCTCGTCGGATTCGTCCCGGCGGTGATCTCATCCTGGCTCGTGCACCGATATGTCGAGGAGCCGCAAGCAGCGGCGGCGCCAACCTGACGCGTGGCGTTCGATCGCGGCAGCAACCTCCGCCACGCTGGCGCGTTCACTGAAGGCCATGATCATGTCCGAGGAAGATATCATTGCTCCGCGCACATCCCGTTCCGGGGGCCGCTCGCGCGCGAGCTTCTCGGCGACGGAAGCCCGCGGGCCGATCATCGACCAGGACGGCCGCGAGATCAGGCCGGAAAGCCTGGAGCAGGGATTTCGCGAATTTGGCTTCGAGTTCGGGCAAGCGAGCCCGTTCGGCAATCTGACGCGCGAGCAGCGGATCGCGCGTCTCGAGGCGATCGCAAAGCTGCTCGACGTCGCCTTCATCCTGCCCGGCACCAACATCCGCTACGGCATCGACGGGCTGATCGGCCTGATCCCCGTCATCGGCGACATCATCACCACGGCGATCTCGTTATGGCTGGTGCGCGAGGCCCGCGTGCTGGGCGCGCCCTGGCACATCACCGCGCGCATGCTCGGCAATGTCGCGCTCGACGGCGTGGTCGGCATCGTCCCGTTCGCGGGCGACGCCTTCGACGTGATGTTTCGTGCCAACATGCGCAACGTGCGTCTGTTGCGCCGCTGGCTGGAGAAGCAGCCGCGGATGTAGCGCTGCTTCTTCCTTCCCTTCTCCCGGCAAGCAGGGCGAGGGAAGGAAGAGCCTCGTCCCAAAACGCAAAAAGCGCGACGACCTTTCGGTCATCGCGCTTTCTGCGCACATCGTAAGGCTCAGCGAAAAGTTTACGCCGCGTCGGCGTCGGTTTCGGCCGCCGGCGCGGGCCTGGGCCGACGGGGCAGCGGGAACGCTTCGCTCTCGTACAGCGAGCGGATGCCGTTCTGATCGAACCGGGCTTCCTCGACCTGGAGATAGGCGCCGTTCAGCGAATCCGTCGGCAACTGCTCCATCGCGAACTGCACGGCCTCGGCTGCGGTGCCGAACCGGCGATAGGTGAAGCCCGCACGCTTCTTCTTGCGGATCGCGGCGGGGAAGAGTTCGGCGGAGGTGTTGAAGTTGAACGGACGCAGTGGACGCATGGTCAAAGACCTCGTGATCTTCTCTGGGGCTTTAAGCGCGTGGGGTTGGGGAGGGCAGGAGCCGCCATTAGGCGGGCCCGCCGCATGTCATTCTCGCCCTCTAATATAGGCCGATTTGACAGAATTGCGACCCCTGCGATGCGAGATAATGAATCCGCGCATGGCAGTTCCGCAGGCATCATAACCTGATTAATTCCAATAACTTAAATGGTTTATACTTTGCCGAGAAGCAGCAGCACGATCAGCACCACCAGCACGACCCCGCCGATGCCCATGCCGGAATGGCCCAGCCCATAGCCGTAGCCGCCGAACCGGCCGGACAGGCCGCCGAGCAGATAGATGATCACCAGGATGATCAGGATGGTCCCAAGCGTCATGGCGTCCTCCCTGGCGGCCGCCGAGATGCGATGATCGGCCGCACCGCCAGAGGAGAAAAGCACATCGCGCCCCCGGGTTCCACGAGGGAACCCGTGGGCGCGCGCTGTTTATTTCGGCTCCAGCTTCAGCGCCGCCGAGTTGATGCAGTAGCGCAGGCCGGTCGGCCCGGGGCCGTCGGGGAAGACATGACCGAGATGACCGCTGCATTTGGAGCAGAGCACCTCGGTGCGGATCATGCCGTGACTCGTATCCCGCTCCTCGTCGACATGGCTCTCGACCGCGGGCTGGGTGAAGCTCGGCCAGCCGCAACCGGAATCGAACTTGGCGTCGGACTCGAACAGCACATTGCCGCAGCCGGCGCAGACATAGGTGCCGGCGCGCTGGTCGTGCTCGTATTCGCCCGAGAAGGGGCGCTCGGTCGCCTTCTCGCGCAGCACGGCGTACTGCATCGGCGTCAGCTCGCGCCGCCACTGCTCTTCGCTCTTGATGACCTTGTCGTCCGTGATCTTCGTTTTGGTGTCGGGCATGGGTCTCCCGTTTGCTTGGTGATCTCGCGATCAGTTGGTGGCCTTGCCGGCACTCACCAGCGTCGGCTTCTCAATGTAGTTATCCGCGAACAGCTTTTTCAGGTTCTCGACCTTCGGGATGTCGTTATAGGCGATGTAGGGCTGGTTCGGGTGCAGCGTCAGATAGTCCTGGTGATAGGCTTCCGCCGGATAGAACGCTTCCAGCGCGCCGACCTTGGTCACGATCGGCTTGTTGAAGACCTTGGCCGCGTTGAGCTGGCCGATATAGGCCTCCGCCACCTTCTTCTGCTCGTCGGAGGTGACGAAGATGGCCGAGCGATATTGCGGGCCGACGTCGGGGCCCTGGCGATTGAGCTGGGTCGGGTCGTGCACCACCGAGAAGTAGATCTGGAGGATCTTGCCGTAGGAGATCTTCTTCGGGTCGTATTTGATCTCGACCGACTCGGCATGGCCGGTGCGGCCGCTCGAGACGGTCTGGTAGTCGGCGGTCGCCTTGGTGCCGCCGGCATAGCCGGAGATCGCGTTGACCACGCCTGCGGTGTGCTGGAAGACGCCCTGCACGCCCCAGAAGCAGCCACCGGCGACCACCGCGGTCTGGATGCCGCTTGTGGGCGCCGCGTCCAATGCGGGGGCGGGGATCACGACCGCATCCTCCGCGGCCCGGGACGGCATCGTGAATGCCAGCGTCAGGGCGGTGGTTGCGGCGAGCAGGGAGGCGATGGCGGTTCGGCGCATGGCAATCCTCTTTCGGAAGGGCTGATAGTCTAGGGCGGCCGGGACCGGGCGAACAGCCTGACCGGCCGCGTTTTTCGCATCACCCGAGATACGGACGCAGCCGCCGATTGTTACGCCGGGGCGGACACGAGATCGTGACGGTGGGATCCGACTTGGCGGAAGCCGAGAAGATCGACCCGGCCGCGCCGCAAATCGCCAGCAACCGCCTTTCTGCACATCGAGAGAAGTGGCAGATTACGCCTTCGGTAACCCATCCTACAACAGCGTCACACCACCACGCTCAGCCGTTTCGCCGCGCGCGTGATCCCGGTGTACAGCCACCGTGCCCTGGAATCCTGAAACGCAAAGCTCTCGTCGAACAGCACGACATCGTCCCATTGCGAGCCCTGCGACTTGTGCACGGTCAGCACGTAGCCGTAGTCGAACTCGTCATAGGGCTTGCGCTGCTCCCACGCGATCTGCTCGATGCCGCCCTCGAAGCAATCGGCGCGCACCGAAACCTTCGTCACCTTGTGGCCGAAATCCTCGTCCGGCGACAGCCGCATGGACAAGATGCGCGATTTCGAGCGCGAGGTGTTGCGCGACTTCACGCGCCACAGGCCGCCGTTGAAAAGGCCCTTCTTGCGGTTGTTGCGCAGGCACACCAGCTTGTCGCCGGCGACGGGAAAGGCGTCCTCGATGTTCTGCCGCTGCCGCACCCGCATGTTGTAGGCGCGGCGGGTGTTGTTGCGGCCGACCAGGACCTGGTCGGCGCCCATGACGCGGTCAGGGTCGAGCTCCTTCCGCGACACCACCTCGCTCTCGCCATGGCGGCCGATCTCGAGCTCGCGGCCCTCGCGGACGTCCATCGACATCCGCACGATCGGATCGTCCTGGGCCTGGCGGTGCACCTCGGTCAGCATCGCGTCGGGCTCGGTATTGGTGAAGAAGCCGCCGCCCTGGATCGGCGGCAGCTGCGCGGGATCGCCCAGTACGAGAAGCGGGCAATCGAACGACATCAGGTCGCGCCCCAATTCGGCGTCGACCATCGAGCATTCGTCGATCACGATCAGCTTGGCCTTGGAGGCGGGCGCGTCGTCCCACAGCTCGAAGCTCGGCTGCTCCTCGCCGGATTCGCGGGCGCGGTAGATCAGCGAATGGATAGTGGAGGCGCCGTCGCAGCCCTTGTTGCGCATGACCAGCGCAGCCTTGCCGGTGAAGGCGGCGAACTTGACCTCGCCGTCGACGCCATCGGCGATATGCCGCGCCAGTGTGGTCTTGCCGGTGCCGGCAAAGCCGAACAGGCGGAACACCGGCGGCGTCCCGTTGCGGCCCGGCTTGGCCTTGAGCCAGTCGCCGACGGCCTTCAGAGCGGCATCCTGATGGGGGGTGAAAGTGGCCATATCTGTCTTGAGGAAGGGCGAAACGAGGCGATTCGCCATCCCCCAAAACTAACCATTCGCCCCGCGCGTTCAAGCGGCGTAGACCGCCCTATTGCCAACCGGGAACGCCGCGCATGTCGGGCAATTGGTGGGCGATGCCCTTATGGCAGTCGATGCAGGTCTTTTCCTTGGTGAACAGGAAGCGCTGGTGCGCGACCGAGGCCCGCGGCGACTGCTTGGTGATGTCCATGGAATCGGCGCTGTGGCAGTTGCGGCATTCCAGCGAATCGTTGGCCTTGAAGCGCGCCCATTCATGCGCTGCCAATTCGAGCCGGTGATCGAGGAATTTCTCCCTCGTGTCGATCGTGCCGAAAATCTTGCCCCAGACCTCCTTGGAGGCCTGCATCTTGCGCGCGATCTTGTCGGTCCAGTTGTGCGGCACGTGGCAGTCCGGGCAGGTCGCGCGCACGCCGGAGCGGTTGGTGAAGTGGACGGTCGATTTCAGCTCGGCGTAGACGTTGTCCTTCATCTCGTGGCAGCCGGTGCAGAACTTCTCGGTGTTGGTCAGTTCCAGCGCGGTGTTGAAACCGCCCCAGAAGATCACGCCGGCAACGAAGCCGGCCAGTACCAGCGTGCCGAGGGCGAACACCGAGCTCGGTCGGGTCAGCACCCGCCAGAGCTCCAGCGCAAAGTCCCGGCTCCGCGCGATGAAGCCGCGCTTGGCCTTCATCTCGGCGTTTGGGTCATCGGCGGTCGTGGTCATCGCCGGCCACCGGGGCTGGCGCGCGACAGCAGCGTGTCGATGTCCGTGAAGTCGTTGCTGACAGGCGGATTGGCGGTGTTCTGCGGCACGTGGCATTCCGTGCAGAAGAAGCGTCGCGGTGAGATCGAGGCCAGGAACTGGCCGTCACGATCCATGAAATGCGTGATCGACACCATCGGCGCCTGCGATTCAGCCGTGCGCGCCCGCGCGTGGCAGGACAGGCACTTGTTGCCGTTGAGGTCGATCTGGTAGCCGTCGATCGTGTGCGGGATGACGGGCGGCTGCTCGGGATAGTTGCGCACCTCCTTTTCGGAGGTGTTGCGGTTCGGCAGCATCGGCGGTGCCGGGCCCTCGTCGTTGAGCGGGGTCGCGCCGCGCAGGCCGGACGTAACGGTCTGGGCCGTCAGCGAACTCGTGCCCGCCGCGATCGCGAAGGCGAGCAGGATGATTCCAGATCGTTTCATCATGACATGTTCACCCGCTCGATACGCACTGCGCATTTCTTGAAGTCGGTTTGCAGCGAGATCGGATCGGTGGCGTCCAGCGTCACCTTGTTGATCAATTTGGATTCGTCGAACCACGGCACAAACACGAGGCCGCGCGGCGGCCGGTCGCGGCCGCGCGTCTCGACGCGGGCGCGGATGAAGCCGCGGCGGGAGACCACTTTCACCTCGTCGCCGCGACGCAGCTTCATGTCCTGCGCGTCGTCGGGATGCATGAAGCAGACGGCTTCGGGAAACGCCTTGTAAAGCTCGGGCACGCGGCGCGTCATGGTGCCGGAATGCCAGTGCTCCAGCACGCGGCCGGTCGACAGCCAGTAGGGATACTCGTTGTCGGGCGATTCCGCGGGCGGCTCGTAGGGCAGAGCGAAGATGCGCGCCTTGCCGTCCGGGTAGCCGTAGAACTGCACCTCGGTCCCCTGCTTGACGTAGGGGTCGCTGCCCTCGCGGAAACGCCATCTGGTTTCCTGGCCGTTGACGACAGGCCAGCGCAGGCCGCGCTCGCGGTGATAGGTGTCGAACGGCGCAAGGTCGTGGCCATGGCCGCGACCGAACTGGGCATATTCCTCGAACAGGCCCTTGTGAACGTAGAAGCCGAACGCCTTCGACTCGTCGTTGAGATAGCCCTGCTCGATGTCGGTGACGGGAAATTTGTCGACCTGGCCGTTCCTGTAGAGCACGTCGAACAGCGTCTTGCCGCGAACTTCCGGCTTTTTGGCGATCAGCTCCGCGGGCCAGACCTCCTCGATTTTGAAGCGCTTGGAGAACTCCATGAGCTGCCAGAGATCCGACTTCGACTCGCCCGGCGCGGAGACGAGTTGATGCCAGAACTGGGTGCGCCGCTCGGCATTGCCATAGGCGCCTTCCTTCTCCACCCACATCGCGGTCGGCAGGATCAGATCGGCGGCGAGGGCTGTCACCGAGGGATAAGCATCCGAGACCACGATGAAATTGTCGGGGTTGCGGAAGCCCGGATAGGTCTCCTCGTTGGCGTTGGGACCGGCCTGGAGGTTGTTGTTGACCTGCACCCAATAGGCGTTGATCAGGCCGTCCTTCAGCATCCGGCTCTGCAGCACCGCGTGGGCGCCGGGCTTGTCGGGAATCGTGCCTTCGGGCAACTGCCAGATGTGCTCGGCGTGGTCGCGATGCGCCTTGTTGGTCACCACCATGTCGGCGGGCAGGCGGTGCGAGAAGGTGCCGACCTCGCGCGCGGTGCCGCAGGCCGAGGGTTGGCCGGTCAGCGAGAACGGGCTGTTGCCGGGCGAGGAGATCTTTCCGGTCAGGAGATGGATGTTGTAGACGAGATTGTTGCACCAGACGCCGCGGGTGTGCTGGTTGAAGCCCATGGTCCAGAATGAGACCACGTTGGTCTTGGGATCGGCGTAGAGCTCGGCGAGCGCCTCCAGCCGGTTCAGCGGCACGCCGGACATTTCGGCGGCCTTCTCCAGCGTGTACTCCGAGACGAACTTGACGAATTCGTCGTAGCTCATGTCGGTGGAGTCGTTGGCTTTCGCCGCGCCCGTCGCCTTCTTCTGCAGCGGATGTTCGGGCCTCAAACCATAACCAATGTCGGTCTGGCCGCGCCGGAAGATGGTGTGCGCGGCAATGAAGTCCTTGTTGACGCGGCCGGTCTTGATGATGTGGTTGGCGATGGCGTTGAGGATGTAGAGATCGGTCTGCGGCTTGAACACCATGCCGATGTCGGCGAGGTCGAACGAGCGGTGCTCGAAGGTGGAGAGCACGGCAACGCGGACATGCGGCGCGGACAGCCGGCGATCGGTCAGGCGCGTCCAGAGGATGGGGTGCATCTCCGCCATGTTGGAGCCCCACAGCACGAAGGCATCGGTGGCCTCGATGTCGTCATAGCAGCCCGGCGGCTCGTCGATGCCGAAGGTGCGCATCATGCCGGCAACGGCAGACGCCATGCAGTGCCGCGCATTGGGGTCGATGTTGTTGGTGCGGAAGCCGGCCTTGAACAGTTTCGAGGCGGCATAACCTTCCCAGATCGTCCACTGGCCCGAGCCGAACATGGCGACGCCGTTCGGCCCGCGCTTCTTGATCACCTCCTTCCACTTCAGCTCCATGATGTCGAAGGCTTCGGTCCAGGTGACAGGCGTGAAGTCGCCATTCTTGTCGTACTTGCCGTTCGCCTTGCGCAGCATCGGCTGCGTCAGGCGGTCGTGGCCGTACATGATCTTGGAGAGGAAGTAGCCCTTGACGCAGTTCAGGCCGCGATTGACCTCGGCCTTGATGTCGCCGTGCGTGGCGACGACGCGGTTGTCCTTGGTCGCGACCATCACCGAGCAGCCGGTGCCGCAGAAGCGGCAGGCGGCCTTGTCCCATTTCAATTCGCTCACCTCGCGCTCGCTGGCGAGGTTGGCGGCGAGCGCCGGCGCCGGGAGGCCGGCGGCAGCCGTTGCGACCGCAGCGGCCTCGAGCTTCAGCATCTGGCGGCGGTCGAGCTTTGGCGATGTCATGATGGCTCTTCCTGACTCAGGCGGTTTCGATGGCGTGGAAGACCAGCGCCGCGGAATAGACGTGCTGCAGCGACTGGATGGTGTTGAGCATGGTGCCGAGGCTGCCGGCGTCGGGCGCTTCGGTGACGACGACGAGTTTTCCGCGTGGGTCGCGGCCGTGGATCTCGCAGCCGGGCAGCGCCGTGATCCCGGCTTCGACCTCGGCGAGGCGCTCGGGGCGCGCCTGCACGATGATACTGGCGATCTCGGCGCCCGGCGGCGGCACGATGCGGTCCGCGCTGAGCACGCGGCCGGTGATCAGGGCGCGGCGGTTGAGTGTTGGGTGGGCCATGATGCCTGTCTTTCGCTTGAAGGGGATCAATGCGGGGTGCTTGGCGGGCCGGGAGGGCCGACGAACATCTGGTAGATCCAGACGCCGAGACCGTAGGAGCCGACCGTTCCGACCGCGAGGACGGGCATCACGACCGCGGTCAGGAACAGGAATGCGAAGATCTCCATGCGCTTACGGCGCACGCGCGACATTGCGTCGTCAGGGGCCGACATGTTCGGTCTCTTTGAATGGTATGGGGAATCGGGACGGCATCCGGGCCGTTGCCTTGCTGCACTTCTGGTGCAATCGGGCCGGTGCGGCGTTGATCTGGATCAAGCTGCCGGCCTGCACAGATGTCGCAGCGCTGCGTCGAGGCGGATGTGTGTCGCCACGCACGAGAGTGGATCATTCTCCGCGCCGTGGAATTTCTGCTCCGTAGACAGCGGCGCCTCGCACGTTAGGATGGCCTTAACGATAAGAAGGCGGGAGAGCGACGCCATGAAGTTCGGCATCTTCTACGAGCTGCAATTGCCGCGGCCCTGGGTCGCCGGCGACGAGCTCAGGCTCTACCAGAACGCGCTCTCGCAGATGGAGCTCGCCGACAAGCTCGGCTACGACCATGCCTGGGTGGTCGAGCATCACTTCCTCGAGGAATATTCGCATTCGCCCTCGCCGGAATCCTTCCTCGCCGCGGCCAGCCAGCGCACGCAGAAGATCAGGCTCGGCCACGGCATTCTCCAGCTCACCACCAATCACCCGGCGCGCGTCGCCGAGCGTGTCGCGGTGCTGGACCTGCTCTCGAACGGCCGCTGCGAGTTCGGCATGGGCGAGAGCGCGTCGATCACCGAGCTCACCCCGTTCGGCCGCGACATGGAGACCAAGAAGGAGGTGTTCGAGGAGGCGGTCGCTGCGATCTTCCCGATGTTCAGGGACGCGGGAAGCGAACATCACGGCAGGTATTTCGACATCCCCCTGCGCAATGTCGTGCCGAAGCCGGTGCAGAAACCGCATCCGCCGCTGTGGATGGCCTGCTCGCAGCTGCCGACCATCGAACGCGCCGGCCGTCATGGTTTCGGTGCGCTCGGTTTCCAGTTCGTCAGCGCCGATGCCGCACACGCCTGGGTGCACGCCTATTACAACGCGATGACCAAGCGGCTGCACAAGCTCGCCGACTACGAGATCAACCCGAACATGGCGCTGGTCTCGTTCTTCATGTGCGCGAAGACGGACCAGGAGGCGCGTGAGCGCGCCGACGGCGCCACCTTCTTCCAGTTCGCGCTGCGCTTCTACGGCGCCTCGCAGAACCGCCAGCGTCCCGCGCCCTACACCGTCAACATGTGGGACGAGTACAACAAGTGGAAGCGCGACAATCCGGAAGCACAGGAGGCGGCCTTGCGCGGCGGCCTGATCGGCTCGCCCGAGACGATCCGCAAGAAGCTGAAGCGCTTCCAGTCTTCACACATCGACCAGGTGATCCTGCTCAACCAGGCCGGCAGGAACAGCCACGAGCACATCTGCGAATCGCTGGAGCTGTTCGCCCGCGAGGTGATGCCGGAGTTCCAGAACGACCCGGCACAGGCCGAATGGAAACGAGGCGTGATGCGCGGCGAGATCAAGCTGGAAGAGATCGATACCGAGGCCTTTACGGATCGCTATGGCAAGCTCGCGATCAACGTCGCCCCGGTGAAGGCGGCCGCGGAATAGATCGTTCGTCAGGTCATGTTGCTGACGCATTCTCTGTCTTAGTCGGTGACAACCTAAAACACTGCGTGGGAACCGCTCTGGTTCGCACAACGGTTCCATAGCCAAGGGGTTGGCTCGAATCCGCAAAAGACCGGTGCAAGCTTCATGAACGCTTCCGCGTTCGCTTGCGCATGTTTGCGGTGACGGGAACCGACGATCGAAAAAATCACAGGAGTTATGATGCCGTTCCGCTCGAGCGCCGCACTTTGCGGCGCCCTGGTTGCGCTTGCCGTGTCCGTTACCGTTGCGCGAGGTGAAACGCGTGGAGTTCACTCAAACGCCGTCGTCGATGCCGCCTCCGGGGATGCGGTCGTCGGCGCTGCATCCATGTACAATCCGTTCAAGCCCGGCAAGGAGGAGGGTGGTCCGCGTACGGCCTCCGGCGAGCGCTACGATCCCTCCGCCTGGACGGCTGCCATCAAGACGAGTCTGCGTGGGAAATTCGGTGGGGTCCAATTTGGTGAGAGGCCGAAATATGCCCTCGTCGAAGCCGTCGGCAAGAAGGTCATCGTCAAGATCAATGACGTCGGGCCACTCAGGCCCGGCCGCATCATCGACTTCAACGAGCGCACGATGCGCCATTTCGATCCAAGCCTCGAGCGCGGAGTCATCCATGACGTGAGAGTCAGCCCGCTTTCAGGGGACAATTGGACACTGGGGCCGGTGGGCTGAACATCCCGCGCGGATGAATGACAGCCGCACTCGTCGCTTGAACTGCTCGGATGATCGGAGGGCTGTGAGATCTCGGCCTTCCGCGGAAATCACCCGGCTGCTATCCTCCCGCAAAACAGGGCTTGCGGAGGAAGCGATGCGGTCTCAGACGATGCCCACAAATCCGTCGGCGGGTGATGTCACGCCGGCTGTGCTCGCCATCGGCCGCTCCGACTTCCCGGAAGTCCTGATCGACCTGCTGCGTCGGCAGGCGGGTGTCGGCCATTGCATGGTGTTCGCGCTGAGCCGGGCCGGTGCCGCACATTGCCTGCTCGATGCCGGCAACATCCCGATCGGCGGCGATCTCGGCGCCGCCTACGCCGGCCAGTTCCACGAGTCCGATCCGAACCGCGATGCGCTGTTCGAGACCGAGGGCGATGCGCCGATCATGCTGCCGGCGTTCGCGCCGCGCATGTACGGCGCGCGCTACCGCAAGATCTTCTTCCAGGATTCCGGCATCGTCGACAAATGCGCGACCGCGATCTGGGTGGACGACACCTGCTTCTACGTCAACTTCTATCGCATCGCCGCGCAAGGCCGCTTCGGCGCCGCGCAGCGTGAGCGGCTCGAGGCAATCGCACCGGCGATCGTGGCGAGCGTCGCGCGGCACTTCCATGAGGGCGCAACGCCAGATCAGTCCCTCGCTGCATTGTTCGCAACACGCGCGCCGCTCTCCGCGCTGACGCCACGCGAGCAGGAGGTCTGCCGCCACATCCTCTCCGGCTTCAGCTCCGAGGCGATCTCGCAAGGACTCGGCATCAGCCTGCATTCGACCCTGACCTACCGCAAGCGCGCCTATGAACGACTGGGCATCTCCTCGCAGAATGAATTGTTCGCGATCGTGCTGCGGTTGCTCTGGGGGCCACGTGGCCTGAACTGAGGGAACACCAAGTAACGGTCGCGCCGAGGCTGCTGCTGCCAATGCCGAAGCTAAGGTCGGGCGGCTCTATCCCGCCCATGTAGACGATCAAGCCCCAAGGCCAAAACACTCGCTGCGGTCTTGACTGGCGTGTCCGGCGTCTGAGGACGTTCGTCCGGATCGAACGCGAGTCCGATAACGGCAGTTTGGTCTTCGGCCGTCCGCACGGGCCAAAAATCAAATCGCGAAGCCAGATTTGGATAGACGCCGCTAGGCATAACGGAGCCAGTCTCCAGCGACGAGAGTGCCGCTTCCAATTCGGCCTGTTGAGGCTCGAGGCCCCCAACTTGCTTGATGGAAACCACGCTGCCTCGCCTGACAAGCATCACGACCGCGGGAACCCGGAAGAGCGTTGCTAGAGCCTGGGACGTGATTGAGAGGATCGCGTCCACATTATCGGCCGCCGCGACGTCCCGGCTGTAGCCTTGGAGGACAGCCGCCTGCTTCCGTAACAGCGCCGCTTCGGTCGCTCTCCGGCCGGAAGTGAACGCAACACCACTCGTTATGAGACCCACCACAAACAGCAGTCCAATTGCCCAGATATTCGCCGGGTCATCGACCGTCAGTGAGTAGCGAGGTTCAGTGAGAAAGAAATTGTAGGCCAGAGCACCAAGTATCGCCGAGCAGAGTGAAGGACCCAAGCCGAGCCCAACTCCCGCGATTATCACGGGGATCACAAATACCAAGGACAGGTTCGGTATGGACACTTGGCTGTCGACACCGATTGCCACCACCGCCGCGATGGCAGTCATCGCAATCGAAGCAAGGTAGCGCACCCAATCCGATGCTAGCGGATCGGTATCTGTCTCCTGAATGATGTCCGACCGCAGCTTCGATCCAAAATCAACCACTGCTCCGACTCCCCTGGGCACTTGAGGGGAGATTTGGTCCGCTGGCATATAAAATCGATAGTGCAAGGCGGCCGATGAAATAGGAATGTCATAAAGGTCGATGGCGGGCATTGCTGCTCACGCGGACTTTCGGACCCGTGCCGAGACAGCATCGTGCCACTTGCCGCCGCCGTCGACCGCCGCTTGTGACCCCATAGGCGACCTCGGCGGCTGCCGGCGCGGGACGCACATTGGGCCGCCTCCTGCGTACATCCCCCTAGGGCATCGACCTGAATTCTTTGACGCTTCATCTCCTGCTATCCGTTATCAAGGAGTGGAGGCGAGCATGCGACTGGGATTAAAGCTCATCGCTCTTGGAATTATTCTTCTGCTGCCGAAGACTCACCTTTATCTGTCCGAGGCTCATCTATCTGATGCGCAAACCGCTTCAGAGCGCCGGATATCAAGCCCGGCAGCCCATTGGGATGTTAACTCGGCGGGGCATGTGACGGTCTCTGCGGCTCAAACCTCTAGCTGTGCAGCGAAGCCTGGACACGACGGCAGCGACACCGTGGCCATTCACGCCATGGAGGAGAGCCCGACGGGGTCGTAAACATCTCGCGGCAAAGAATAGATCTGCCGAAGGGTGGATAGGGCTGAAGGTCAGCTTCTAGGCCCTTTTCGGACCTGACAGGCCCGGCTGATGAAGTCTGTTCTTGAGGGTAAAGTGGACTGCCCAGTGGCGCACCCGGACTTCCGAATTTGTAAAGGTTTGCGGATGACGGCCCCATGATGGTGGCGCGGCGCACACTGGGGGTCGGCGTCTCCTTCAAGGGTCGGCACCAATCTGAGAGGATGAGACGAGGAGGTGTTGATCGAGGTCAAACTCAACCTCTTGTGATGAAGACTGCCAAAGCGTGCGATGGCAATCGGATTCCGCAGTCAGGATGACCAAGGAAGGGACTGCTGCTGCCCAAAGCGGTCGCTAAGGAATGAGCGAAGCATATCTGCTCCGCGGGGCAATTCAGACCTCTATTCGCTCCGCGATCGGAAGCGCGTTGTCCAGGTCGCCAGCTCAATTTCGAGCCCTACTCCCAATCTTCATGTTGCTGAACAGGAGTTCGGCGTTAACCACGCCGAACGGTTCCAGTCTGAGCGACATCGCTTCGAAGTTTCTTAAATCTTGCTGGGTACCTCTCTTGGGCATGGTGACCTGGGGAAGGATATGAGCAAGCGGGCCAAGCGTAGGAAGGCAGAGACGCTCGCACTACCCATGGCGGCGAGAGTTGCAGTTGGCGCCGTGGCCGTCGCCGTCGCGGGGTACAGCTTGCTGTCTCGCCCGGCGAGCGTGCAACCGATCCGGAAGCCGTCCGCAGTCCAGGCCCAGGCATCGTCAACTCCGGTTTACGTGGCACCTCCGGTTCATGCATCCGCGCCAGCGCCGGCTCCGATTCCAGCCCCGGCGCCTCTGGTCGAACCACCAAAAGCCGCTGACGGTCCCGGAGCATTTGTCCGGCAGGTGGTTGACTACGCCAGTCATCAGACGCCGGGCACCGTGATCATCGATACCGGAAACACGTTCCTTTATTTCGTCCTGAACGACAGGCAGGCGATGCGCTACGGCATCGGTGTCGGCCGCGAAGGTTTCACATGGTCCGGTGAGCAGACCGTGGCCCGTAAGGCAGAATGGCCGGATTGGCATCCGCCTGCGGAGATGGTCTCGCGTCAGCCCTATCTGCCGCGGTTCATGGCCGGCGGCCCCGGCAACCCGCTCGGCGCCCGGGCGATGTATCTGGGCGAGACCGAATATAGAATTCACGGCACCAACAAGCCCGACACGATCGGCAAGCGGGTGTCGTCCGGCTGCATCCGGCTGACCAATGACGACGTGATGGACCTCTATGAGCGGGTGAAGGTCGGAGCGAAAGTGATCGTGCTTCCGGCAGGCGCTGCCCGTCGTCCATCCCAAGGAACGCCGCCCGACGCCGCGTTCCGGTCGCCGGACCCGGCATCGCCGTCGAACCGGCTCTCGGCGGCTAACGCGCAGATGTCGTCATCGGGACCGAAGATCGCCGAGGTTCAGTAAATCGGTCAGTCCCTATCGCTAGGGACAGACGCCGGCCGCGGAGTTCGTTAGTCTGCCCTGAAGCACAGGAGAATTCAGGGGAGACCGCCTTGAGCACCGCGCCGCGCGTCGACGTCGATCCTGCCGCGTTCTGGGCCGATCCCTATCCGATGCTGGCGAAGATGCGGAAAGAAGCGCCGATCGCCTTCGTGCCGCAGCTCGGCTCGACGCTGCTGACGAGCCGCGACGACATCTCGATCTCCGAGAAGCAGATCGACGTGTTCTCCTCGCACCAGCCGGCCGGCCTGATGAACCGGCTGATGGGCCACAACATGATGCGCAAGGACGGCGAGGCGCATCAGGTCGAGCGCCGCGCCATGTTTCCGACGGTCTCTCCGAAGACCGTGAAGGCGCACTGGACCGCGCTTTTCCAGGCCCATGCCGACCGCATCATAGATCGCATCGAGCCGGGACGGATCGACTTCATGCGCGACTTCGCGCTGCCGTTCTCCGGGGAATGCCTGAAGTCGATCACCGGCCTCACCAATATCGGCTTTGAGGACATGGACGCCTGGTCGCAAGGCATGATCGAGGGCATCGCCAACTACGCCGGCGACCCTGAGGTCGAGGCGCGCTGTCACGCCGCGACATCGGGCATCGATGCCGCGATCGACGACATCCTGCCGGTGATACGCAAGCATCCCGACCAGAGCATCCTCGGCGTGCTGCTCGCCTCCGGCATGCCGATGGAGAGCGTGCGCGCCAACGTCAAGCTCGCGATCTCGGGCGGCCAGAACGAGCCGCGCAAGGCGATCGCCGGCACGGTCTGGGCGCTGCTCACCCATCCCGACCAGCTCGATCTGGTCCTGCGCAGTGAGGTGTCCTGGCTGCAGGCCTTCGAGGAATATGCCCGCTGGATCTCGCCGATCGGCATGTCGCCGCGGCGCATCGCAAAGCCGTGGAGCATCCGCGACGTCGCCTTCGAAACCGACGAACGCGTGTTTCTGATGTTCGGCTCCGCCAATCGCGACGAGAAGCATTTCGACCGCGCCGACGCGTTCGACGTGCGGCGCGACACCTCCAGGAGCGTCGCCTTCGGCGCCGGCCCGCATTTCTGCGCCGGCGCCTTCGCCTCCCGCGCCATGATCGCCGACGTCGCGCTGCCGACATTGTTCGCCCGCGCGGGGCGCATCGAGATCGCCGATGACGAGCCGGTGCGGATCGGCGGCTGGGCCTTCCGCGGGCTGCTCAATCTGCCGGTGAAGTGGCAGCATTAGGCGGGAAGCGCACGCTTGCCACAAGCACGGCGTCATCGCCCGCGAAAGCGGGCGATCCAGTACGCCGCGGCAGCCGTGTGAAGCGCTGGCGCCTCTGGGATACTGGATTCCCCGCTTTCGCGGGGAATGACAGCGAAGGTGAGGCTGGGGGCGGCGCTCACATTCGCGTGCGGAAATAATCGCTCTGCATTTGCCCTTCCGGTCGAAAGATTGATCACGTCGCGCCGGCGCGCGACAGCATGCGCATTGTTTTTCCTTCAGGCAATTCGACGGCTTTGGCGGGCCACACCATCGTTTTGGCTGCGCTTGGGCCTCTCGGCGTCCGTCATCCCTCAAGCCACCTGTTCTCGGCGGATGATCGTACCTAAATACAGGGAACCCCCGCCTCGGGGAGCAATGCCATGAATGTAGTGCCCCGCGATCTCATGACTGAAATCCCCGTCTCGTCCGCCGATTTCCGCGGCGCCATGCGCCATCTCACCGGCGGCGTCAGCGTCATCACCGCCGGACGGGGCAAGGACATCACCGGCATGACGGTGACCTCGGTCACCTCGCTGTCGGTCGAGCCGCCGACACTTCTGGTCAGCATCAACCGCGATGCCTCGTCCTTTCCGCTGATCCGCCGCCACGGCGCTCTCGGCGTGAACATCCTCAATGCCGACCAGCTCGATATCGCCGAGCGGTTTTCCGGCAAGGGCGGGCTGAAGGGCGCCGATCGCTTCAAAGGTGCCAAATGGGTGACGGCGGTGTCGGGCGTTCCGCTGCTGGTCGGCGCGTTGTCCGCCTTCGACTGCGAGGTCGAGGAGATCGTCGAGCGTCACTCGCACGGCATCGTCATCGGCCGCGTCAGGGACATCAGGAGCTCGACCCGCACCGCTGCGTTGGCCTATTGGCACGGGCAGTATTTGGCGGTCGACCACGACGAAGACGCCGCAAGGCTCGCCGATGCCAGTCTTCCCGCGCGCGGCCGGCGCGGCGTTTGATCGCCGCCGGCAGGGCGGGGAGGGTGGCCTTTTTCGTCTCATCGCTCTAGAAGCGCCAAGGGCCTCTCGTTTTGGGTCGGCAATGGAGCGGATCGATGAAGCGCATCGCGACCTTCGCCTTCTACGCCGTGGGTGCGCTGGCGATCGCCTATCTCGCGCTCTACGCCTATGCGATGTTCTCAGGCCGGCCGGTGATCATCCCCGGCGATCCCATCCACATCTTCCGCAAGCCGGATGCACCGAGTTATTCGTGAGGCTCGGCCGGTCTCGTAGGGTGGGTTAGCCGAAGGCGTAACCCACCACTGCCTATCTCCGTGGAAGCAGAAGAGGTGGGTTACGCCTAGCGGTTTGCGCTTCGCGCAATCCGCGGGGCTAACCCACCCTACGCCACCTACCTTCACCCCCTTAAAATCGCCAGCGCCAGCGCCTGCGCGCGCGGCACGATGCTGTCGATATCGAGATATTCCTCCGGCGTGTGCGCGAGCCCTCCGACCGGCCCGAGGCCGCAGATGGTCGGCGTGCCGACCGCGGCGGTGAAGCCGGAATCGGCGCAGCCGCCGGAGAATTCGCCCTGCAGCGTGGTGAGGCCGACCTGGCGCGCGGCGGCCTGATAGCCTTCGAACAACGCCTTCGACGCCGCGCTCTGCACCACCGGCACGAACTCGCCCTTGATCGTCAGCGTCGCGCTCGTGCCCGGCACGCAGGACGTCGCGACGATCTTTTCGATCGCGGCCATCACCCTCTCACGATCCGCCGGATCGACGTAACGCAGGTCGATCTGGCCCTCGGCGTAGGGCGCCGTGGTGTTGACGGACTGGCCACCCGAGATGAGGCCGACATTGAGCGTGATGCCCTTGTCCAGATTGGTCAGCGCATGGATCTGCACGATCTTGTGCGCGAGCTCGCCGATCGCGCTGACGCCCGCAGCGAAGTTCGCGCCGGAATGCGCGGCCTTGCCGGTGATGGCGAGATGCATGAAGATGCCGCCCTTGCGCCCGGTGACGACATTGCCGGTGGGACGGCCCGGCTCGGAATTGAACACCGCGCGCGCGGCGCGTCCCTCGCGCTCGATCACGGGGCGGGAAGAGGGCGAGCCGATCTCCTCGTCCGAGGTGATCAGCACCTTGATCGGATGCGGTGAGCCGCCGAACTTGTGGAAGGCGGTTGCGACGAACACGTTCATGACGAGGCCGGACTTCATGTCGGCGACACCCGGTCCATAGGCGCGGCCATCTCGAATCGTGAATGGACGCCGCTCGGTCTCGCCCTTGCCGAACACGGTGTCGCGATGCCCCATCAACAGCACCGGCTTCTCGTTGCTGCCCGGTTTTGCCACCTCGGCATGGATCGCATCGCCGAAGGTGGCGTTGGCCTCGCGCCGGCACGGAATGCCGTGCTCGGCAAAGTGCCGCTCGAACCGCGCACCGACCGCATCGACGCCTTCCTTGTCATAGGACCCGGAATCGATGTTCACGACGTCGCGGAGCAGATCAATCATCGCCTGCCGCTGCGACGCCAGCCAATCCGTGATTTGAGCTTCAGACATGTGGTCCCTCGCGTTGGTTCTCACGCGGGGTTATAGGGCGTTGTGCCGGCGGGACCTAGTCGCCGGATGCGGTGCGGCCATGTCCGCCCTCCAAAACAAAATGCCCGGGACCAGCCCGGGCATTCGCATTCTCGACCAGGCTGAGCCTTACGCCCCCATCATCGGCATCCGCGGATATTCGCCCGGCGTGCCCGCCGGGGGGATCGGGATGCCGCCGTCGGAATATTCGTTGAGCTTGTTGCGCAGCGTGCGGATCGAAATGCCCAAGATGTTGGCGGCATGGGTTCGGTTGCCGAGGCAGTGCTTCAGCGTCTCCAGGATGAGGTCGCGCTCTACATCGGCTACGGTGCGCCCCACAAGCGCACGCGTCACCTGCTCGGCGGCCATGGTGGCATGCGCCACGACCGGCGCGGTCTTGGCGAGATCGAGGCGGTCGCCGTCCGGCGTGATGATCGCATCGGGACCGATCTCGTCGCCCTGGGCCATCAACACTGCGCGGTGGATGGTGTTTTCGAGCTCGCGGACGTTGCCCTGCCAGCGATTGGCAGAGAGCACGCGGCGGGCTTCCGCCGAGATCGGGCGCAGCGGCACGCCGTTGGCCTCGGCATATTTCTTCACGAAGTGCTGGGCGAGCTCCAGGATGTCGGCGGGGCGCTCGCGCAGCGGCGGAATCTTCAGATTGACGACGTTGAGGCGGAACAGGAGGTCTTCGCGGAACGTGCCTTCGCGCACGGCCTCGGCCAGGTTGCGGTTCGAGGTCGCGATGATGCGGATGTCGACCGGCACCGGCCTGGTACCGCCGACGCGATCGATCACGCGCTCCTGGATCGCGCGCAGCAGTTTCGACTGCAGGCGGACATCCATCTCGGAGATCTCGTCGAGCAGCAGCGTGCCGCCGGTCGCCTCCTCGAACTTGCCGATGCGGCGCGCGACCGCGCCGGTGAAGGCACCCTTCTCGTGGCCGAACAGCTCGGACTCCAGGAGGTGCTCGGGGATCGCGGCGCAGTTGATGGAGATGAAGGGACGCTTGGCGCGCGCCGAGCGGGTATGGACGTAGCGGGCCAGCACTTCCTTGCCCGTGCCGGATTCCCCGGTGATCATCACCGAGGCGTCCGAGCCGGCGATCTGCTGGGCGAGCTTGATCACCTTTGCCATCGCTTCGTCGCGATAGACCAGTTCGCGGGAATCGTTGGCGACCGCGGCGAGCACTGCGGCGATCAGTTCCGGATCCGGCGGCAGCGGGATGTATTCCTTCGCCCCCGCATGGATCGCGGCGACCGCGGCGCGGGCGTCGTTGGTGATGCCGCAGGCGACGATCGGGGCATGGATGTGCTCGGCCTCGAGCCGCAGCACGAGGTTGCGGATGTCGAGGGCGACGTCGACCAGCAGGAGGTCGGCGCCCTTGCCGCCGCGCAGCACGCGCATCGCCTGCTCGTGATCCTCGGCATGGGTCACGGTGGCGCCGTTCTCCATCGCGATCTTGGTGGCGGTGGTGAGCTGGCCTTTCAATGTGCCAACGATGAGAAGCCGCATGTCAGTCTCCTGTCCGTCTGCTCGCGCTGCCGCGCGTCATGTCCTCGTTCTAGCCGCGTTCGGCCTTGATGATTTCCGTCATGGTCACGCCGAGCTTGTCCTCGACCAGGACGACTTCGCCGCGGGCGACCAGCTTGTTGTTGACGTAGATGTCGATGGCTTCGCCGACGCGCCGGTCGAGTTCGAGCACGGTGCCCGGTCCGAGCTTCAGGAGCTCGCCGACGTCCATCTTCGAGCGGCCGAGCACGGCCGAGACCTGCACCGGCACGTCGAAGACCGCTTCGAGGTCGGCAGCGGCACGCGCCGCATATTCGTCCTCGTTGTAGCCGACGTCGGTGCCAGCAGGCGGCATCGGGCCGTTGAGATCGGGCAGCGGGACCTGTCCGTCAGTGTCGCTCATGGCTTAGCTCCCCCTGCGGGACGCGATATAGCGTCCGACCATGTCGTCGATCCTGGCCATGATGGCGCCGCGCTCCAGCACGACGCCGCCATCGGCCCATTCGATCCGGCAGTCGCCGGTGGCGATTTCGGGCTCGGCCAGGATCACCAGCCGGCCCTCGAAGCCGCTCTGCTTTGCGAGCCGCTCGATCTTTTCGCGCGCGGCATCGTAGAGAGCGTCGTTGATGCGGACGACGAGATGCGGCGTCGCGACCAGATGCGAGAAGCAGTCCTTGACCAGGGCGGCGACCTCGCCGAGCGGCTCGGCGGCGACCAGGTCGGCGCACAGCTTGCGCGCCACCGCGACCGCGACCTCGACCGCCTCGGTCTCCATCTTTGTCTCGATGTTGCTGATGCCGGAAGCGACGCCCCGAATTGCGATGTTGATCTCCTCCATGGCGAGCGCGACGCGGCGGTCGCTCTCGGCCTTGGCCTCGCGCTGGCCGGCGGCAAAGCCCTCCTGGTAGGCGCGCGCCTCGGCTTCCGCGACCTTCTGGGCGATCTCGGCCGCCGTCGCGGCCTTCTCGCGCGTCGTTCGCTCGGGCGCCGCGAAGTCGGTATCGAACAGGAATTTTGCCGGAGCGGCCATCAGTACACCAGTTCGTCGTCGGCGCGGTTCTTGGTCAGCATGATCTCGCCCTTGGCGGCGAGGTCCTTGGCGAGATTGACCAGAAGCGCCTGCGCTTCGTCGACGTCGCGCAGGCGTACCGGGCCCATCGCCGCCATGTCGTCCTGGAGCATCTTGGCTGCGCGCGAGGACATGTTGCCGAAGAAGAAGTTGCGGACGTCCTCGTTGGCGCTCTTGAGCGCGACGCCGAGCTTGTCCTTGTCGACGTTGCGCATCAGGGTCTGGGCGGAGCCGGAATCGAGCTTCACGAGGTCGTCGAAGGTGAACATCAGCGCCTTGATGCGCTCGGCCGATTCACGGTTGTCCTCTTCCAGCGAAGTGATGAAACGGGTTTCGGTCTGGCGGTCGAAATTGTTGAAGATTTCCGCCATCACCTCGTGAGCGTCGCGACGGCGGGTCTGCGACAGGTTGGACATGAATTCGGTGCGCAGCGTCTTCTCCACGCTCTCGATCACCTCCTTCTGCACCGCCTCCATCTTCAGCATGCGGTTGACGACGTCGAGCGCGAGCTCCTCGGGCAGGATGCCGAGCACGCGGGCGGCGTGCTCCGACTTCAGCTTCGACAGCACCACGGCGATGGTCTGCGGGTATTCGTTCTTGAGATAGTTGGCGAGAACCTCTTCCTGCACGTTGGAGAGCTTCTCCCACATGTTGCGCCCCGCCGGACCGCGGATCTCGTCCATGATGCCGTTGACGCGCTCCGGCGGCAGGTACTGCTGGAGCAGGCGCTCGGTGGCGTCGAAATTGCCCATCAGCGCGCCCGAGGCGGACATGCGCGAAACGAATTCGAGCAGCATGTCCTCGACCGTATCGACCTCGACGGTGCCGAGCGTCGACATCTCGAGCGAGAGCTGGCGCACCTCGTCGTCGTCGAGCAGGCCCCAGATCTTGCCGCCATATTGCTCGCCGAGTGCCAGCATCAGGATCGCGGCACGCTTCGGGCCGGCCAGACCGTCGGTCTTGGCGCCGCCGGCCCGGCTGCCGGCGCGCTGGCCGAGCGTGGAGATCACGCTGGTGATGTCGTTGGAGTTGGCGTTTTGCAGGGAGGCGGCCATGTCAGATCACTTCTTGATTCACTTTGCTTGGCTTGGTCATTTCGCGGGTTCGGTCAGCCACTGGCGGATGATGGCGACGGTTTCGTTGGGGTTGCGCTCGGCCAGCTCGCCGACGCGATGAACGGACTGGGCGTGGACCTGGCCCTGGATGGTAGCGACGTCGATTGCGCTGGCTGCGCCGCTGGGCAGCAGCGGCTGGCCGGCGGCCGGCGCGGCCTCTTCCGAAGCGGCGGGGCCCGTCAGCACGCCGGAGATGGCGGCGGCGACCTCGTCGGAGGCGAGGATGCGCTTGACCAGCGGGCGGATCACCAGGAACAGCACGACCAGGCCGAGCAGCATCATCACGCCCAGCTCGACGAAGTACATGACGTCGTCCTTGGTGAACTGGAGCATGCCGAGGAAGCCCGAGGGCTCGCCGATCGGCGCGGTGGAAGGCGCGTCGGCAAAGCGCAGATTCACGACCTCGACCTGGTCGCCGCGCTTCTGGTCGAAGCCGATCGCCGAGCGCACCAGGGTGGCGATGCTTTCGAGCTGCTCCTTGGTACGGTCCTGATAGGCCAGCTCGCCCTTGTCGTTCTTGGTGTAGATGCCGTCGACCAGCACCGCGACCGAGATGCGGTTGACCCGGCCGGCTTCGGTCACCTCGGTCTTGGTGGTGCGGGAGATCTCGTAGTTGTTGGTCTCTTCGGTCTTCTTGCTCTGATCCTTCGGGGCGGCGGCGTTGTTCTGCTGGTTGCCGGGCAGCTCGTTGTTGACGGTGACCTGGCCGTTGTTGTCCGCGGTCATGCTCTGCTCTTCCCGGGTCTGGCTCGAGCGCAGCACGCGGCCTTCAGGGTCGAACTTGTCCGAGGTCTGGGTGACCTTGTTGAAGTCGAAATCGGCGGAGAGCTGGACGCGGGCGCGACCCGAACCGACCACGGAGGAGACGATGTCCTCGACCTGCTTGCGCAGCCGCTTTTCGAAGGCGATGCGGCGCTCGTCGCCGACCGCCTGCTCGGGATCGGTCGCAGCGCCGTCGGCGAGCAGCTGGCCGGCCTCGTCGACGATCGAGACCCGCTGCGGCTTCAGCCCGTTGACGGCGGAGGCGACGAGGTGGCGGATGGCGCGGATCTGCTGGGCTTCCAGCGTGCCGCGGACGCGCACCACGATCGAGGCCGACGGCTCCGGCGCCTCGCGCGCAAACAGCGGTCGCTCGGGCAGCACCAGATGGACGCGGGCGGCCTGGATGCGGTCGATGGCGCGGATGGTGCGGGCGAGCTCGCCTTCCAGCGCGCGGAGATGATTGATGTTCTGGACGAAGGAGGTGGTGCCGAGCGCGTCCGACTTGTCGAACACTTCATAGCCGACGCCGCCGCCCTTGGGCAGGCCGCCCTCGGCGAGCTTCATCCGCAGCCGCGTGACCTTGTCCTTGGGCACCATGATGATGGAGCCCTCGTTGCGGATTTCGAACTGGATGCCCTGGCGCTCCAGGTCCTTGATGATGCTCGAGGAATCCTCGACGCTGAGATCGGTGAACAGCGTCGTCATCTGCGGCGTGGTGACGCGCATGATGACGAAGGCGAAGAAGCCGATGAGCGCGGCGGTGACCGCGATCATGGCCCCGAACCGGGCGGCACCGATGCTCTTCAGAAAGTCCGCAAGCCCTTGCAAGCAACCGCCCCAACAGATTCGGCTGCTTTCACCGGAAAGGCCGACTGGGCAATTATTGCCTAGGGGATGGTTTCGATATGGTTAACGGAAGTTAAGAGGTAGGACAAAAGTGCATCATGAAAAAAATCGGCCTCGCTGGGCGAGGCCGATTTTCGTCAAAAGCCGCAGATTTCCGGATCGCCTACTGGCGATATTGCTGGATGCGGGTGGTGCGAAGACCCGCCAGACCGTGCTGGTCGATGGAAAACTGCCAGGAGAGGAATTCGTCGACCGTCAGGGTATAACGGCTGCAGGCCTCCTCAAGGGAGAGAAGTCCGCCACGGACAGCGGCGACGACTTCGGCCTTGCGGCGGATGACCCAGCGTTTGGTGCCGGGTGCAGGCAGATCCGCGATCGTCAGCGGACTGCCGTCCGGCCCGATGACGTATTTTACCCTCGGGCGATGGGGTTCTGTCATGGCGTACTCACAAACTCTCAACCACTGAACTCACGTCCGTAACCGTACGCTCCGCGACTTAAAAATCCGCTAAGCCTAAGGCTTCAATACAATTCTCGTTGAAACTTGCGGGAACGCGGCCGCCTCGGCCGGCGGGAGACGCGATTCCGGCGGGCCAAGCGGGCAGAAGGTAAATACTTTACTAACGCAGAACGACTCTTGCGGGCTCGACGCGAGCCCCCAACTCTGATCCACCTCTCCCCGGTCTGAACACCCCGCTGGGGAGAGGCGCTCCGCCCTCAATAGGCGCTTGTCGCGATGATGCTCTTGACCTGGCTCAGCGTGTAGCTGGCGCCGTCGATGGTGAGCAGCGGCGGCGACTGGGTCAGGTCGACCGACGACACCACGCCCTGCACCTGCGCGGCGATGCCGACATTGTTGTTCGCGACGTCCTTGCCCGTGGCCGAGATCGTGTATTTGCCGTCGGGCCATTGCGTGCCGTCATTGCCCATGCCGTTCCAGGTGAAGGGAATGTCGGTGCCGGCGGAGGCGGTGTATTTGCCGTTAAACACGGTCTGGCCGCTGGAATTGGCGATAGAGATCTCGACGGTGGAGTCGGTCGGCACGTTGAGATGCCAGATCGCCGCCGAGTTCGTCATGCTCGTCGTCGAGCCGTCCACCAGGGCGGTCTTGCCGACGAAGCCCAGCGCCTGGGTCGCCTGCGTGGTCTGCTGGAGCGTGACGAGCTGGGCCAGCGAATCGTTGGTCTTGAGCTGCTGCTCGACGCCGGCGAACTGCACCAGCTGCTGGGTGAACTGGTTGGTGTCGAGCGGATCCAGCGGGTTCTGGTTCTGCAGCTGCGTCGTCAGCAGCGTCAGGAAGGTCTGGAAGTTGCCGGCGAGCGTCGAGCCCGTGGTCGAGCTCATCGAGCTCGACGAGGAGGATTTCGGGATGTCGGTCGTTCCGGAGACGGGCGTCGGGGCGGTGGCGGCATTCGTGGTGGTCATCGTCGAATACTCCTCACACTCTGATGTCGACGCCGCTGCTCGATCCGAGCATGCGGCCGTAGCCGCGCCCGACGGGCGCGGCAGCAACGGTGTCGTCCTCGCTGATGATCAGCCGGCGGGCATTGCCGCCATTGTCGTTGTTCTGGCCGGAGTTCTGGCCCGATGAATTCTGGTCGCGCAGGCTGAAGGACAGCCCGTTGCTGCCGGTCTTGAAGCCGGCATCATCGAGCGCGCGCTGCAATTGCGGCGCGTCCTGACGCAGCATTTGCAGCGTCTCCGGCTTCTCCACCGTGAGATGCGAGGTGACCTGGCCGTTGCGGTCGACGTTGATGCGCACGTCGATGCGGCCGAGCTCGGCCGGATCGAGGCTGATGTCGAACCGGGACTTGCCGGCGCGTATCGCGGCCGCGATCTCGATCGGGATGCCGCTGATCGGCACGGCCGCATGAGTTGCCGCGGTCGCGGTCAGCGTCGCCGTCGATGCCGTCGCGGCTGAGGTGGTGTTGGTCAGCGGCGCCTGCACGGCGGAGGCGGCTTGCGCGCTGGTGTCGGTCGAGGCGGCGTTCGCGTGCGTTCCCGCATGAGCCTGCGTTGCCGGCGCGCCAGAGGCCGCATCCGCGGTGCGCTCGGTGGCGACGGCCTTGGCGTCGGCTGCTCCGCCATCTCCTTGCGGCTTGGCGGCCTGCGGATGCGCGGCGGCGTCGAGGGTCGCTGCGCCCGGGGCTTGCGTCGCGGCCGCGTTCGCCTTGCCGGTGTCCTGGCCGATATTCGAGACGTCGGTCTGGGTCTGCGCCGTGGCGGCGTCCTTGAACGAGGTCTTCGGCGTGCCCTGACTGGCGGTGGCGATCAGTCCGCCATTGGCCTTCACACCGGTCGCGGTCGCCTCGCTCGTGCCGGTCGCGGTCTCGCCGAGCGTCGTCGTGGTGTCGGCATCGACCTCGGCGCCCGCGGCCTTGGCGCTCTTGTCGCCTGCGGTGGCGGTATCGGTCCTGGTGCCGGCGATCTGCGCCGCAGTGGAGGCACGGGCGGCGAGACCTGCCGCGGCGATCGTCAGCGGCGAGGCGGCGGCATCGCCGGCCTGGCTCGCAGCCGCATTCGGATCGGCCGCCACGACGGGCGCGCCGACGATGACGCCGGGATCGGGCACGGCGGTCTGCGCCGCATCGGCCGGCGCGGCGGCAGCCGGATCGACTGCGGCGGTCGGGGCGTCGGTCCCGTCGGACTTGTCGCCCTTGGTGTCGTCGGACTTGTCCGCCGATTTGGCGTCCGATGTCTCGGACTTGTCCTTGATCTTGCCGGCGTCCTTGGACGGATCGCTTGTCGCCTCGCTGTCGTCATTCTTCGCTGGCGCAGACGTGTCGGTGGCGTCGCTCGCCTTGCTCTGCGAGGGCTGGTCCGTGGAAGAGGTGTCGCGCCGACGCCGGTCGGACGCCGGGGACGATGACGCGGAATCGCTCCGGCGCGGCGCCGTGTCCTGGGCCTGCGCATTGTTGTTGATCGCCTGGGTGTTGCTGTCGACCAGCGAGCCGAAAGCCTCGTTCGCGGGCGTGTCCTTCGGGGCTTGCGACCGGGCAGGCTTCTGCTGCGCGCTCTGGACTTGCACGCTTGCCACGACATCTGACGTACGACCAACCACAGGCGACCCCTTGGAAGCAACTTCGGACAAGGGGTAGCAAGGAGTGGGCCAGCGCCCCTCTTTGTAAATTTATCCAATATAATCAATGTCTTGATGTTCCGAGGCCGCTGCCGGCCGGCCCGCCGCGGCCCCGCCATTTCTGCCGCCCCGGCAAGAATTGCCCCAAGCTGGCTGCCCGCGTGATTGCTTCACCGGAATGCCGCCTATATTAAAGAGGTTACTCTCAGCCGCTTTCGACTTGGGCAGTCGTGCTCTTCGGGAACCAGAGTTCCGGGGATCGCCGATGTCCCGCGAGAAGGCACAGCAATCGCGGATCGCGCTACGCCGCCGTCACAACGCTTTAAGGCCCATGCTCAACAGTCTGGATCTCGAAGGCCGTCCCGAGGACACCAGGGTCGTCGTCGCCATGTCGGGCGGCGTCGATTCCTCGACGACGGCTGCGCTCTTGAAGGCTGAAGGCTATGACGTCGTCGGCATCACGCTGCAGCTCTACGACCATGGCGCGGCGACCCACCGCAAGGGCGCCTGCTGTGCCGGCCAGGACATCCACGACGCGCGCGACGTCGCGGCCAAGCTCGGCATTCCCCACTACGTGCTCGACTACGAGGACCGCTTTCGCGAGTCCGTCATCGACAATTTTGCCGACTCCTATGCGCTTGGCGAGACGCCGGTGCCGTGCATCGAGTGCAACCGTTCGGTCAAGTTTCGCGACCTCTTGAAGACCGCGCGTGAGCTCGGGGCGCACGCGCTCGCCACCGGCCATTACGTCGCCTCGCGCCGTCTCGGCGACGGCTCGCGCGCGCTGGTCTGCGCGGCCGATAGCGACCGCGACCAGAGCTATTTCCTGTTCGCGACCACGCGCGAGCAGCTCGACTTCCTGCGCTTTCCGCTCGGCGACATGACCAAGCCGCAGACGCGCGAACTGGCGCGCCGCTTCGGTCTCGCGGTCGCCGACAAGCACGACAGCCAGGACATCTGCTTCGTGCCGACGGGACGCTACACCGACATCATCACGCGCCTGCGGCCGAACGCGATGGACCCCGGCGACATCGTCGATCTCGACGGACG